>QHUT01000173.1 GCA_003222055.1 Gemmatimonadota bacterium | reverse complement strand
TGGCGCGAGGCGGAGTACCGGTCGATGTGGGAGGAGTCGCTACGGCTGAAGCGGACGATGCGGGGGGCCTGGCTGTGGGGCCTCCTCGGACGGCTGTACCCTAAGGCCAAGCGGGAGGAGTTCCGGCGCATGTCCGGGATCGTCCTGCTCGAGCGCAGCTGAATACCAGAGGAGCCTGCATGCGCATGTGCCGATTGGCGCTCGCCGGCCTGGTCGGGGCCGTCGTGTGTGCCCGGCAACGCCCGCCCGCCGCCGGCCCGAGCGTCGTGACGATCACGGCGACGGATTACTCGTTTGGCGGGCCCGACACGATTGCCGCCGGGCTCGTGACGTTGCGCCTGGTCAACGTCGGCAGGGAGCCCCATCAGGCGGGTCTGGTCAGGGTGGACAGCGGGAAGAGCAGCGCCGAAGTCGAGGCGGCGATGAAGGCGCCTGGACCACCGCCGGCGTGGGCGGTGTTCGTGGGCGGCCCCGATGTCGTGCTGCCGGGTGATACGGCGAATGCCACGCAGCCGCTCACATCGGGCCGTTACGTCCTCGTCTGTTTCTTCCCGAGTCCGGACGGTACGCTGCACCTCGAGAAGGGGATGTTTCGCTGGCTCGTGGTGCGGGGGCCGGCTGCGGCAGCCGAATCGGACCCGGCGCGCGACGTGACCGTCACCCTGAACGACTACGGCTTCGAGATCGCGCCGCTCACCGCCGGGACGCACACAGTGCGCGTCGTGAATGCTGGACCGCAGCTGCACGAGCTGATGCTGCTGGCGCTCGCGCCGGGAAAGGGCGCGGCCGACGTTGTAGCGTGGGACCAGGGAGGCATGAAGGGCGTCCCGCCGGCTCGCCCGCTCGGCGGCATCGTGGGGCTCACGCCGGGTCGCCGCGCGGCGTTCACGGTGACGCTCGCGCCCGGCACCTACGTGCTGGCGTGCTTCGTGCCCGACGCGAAGGACGGGAAGTCGCACGCGGTGCACGGGATGGTGCGGGAGATCCGCGTAACCTGAGTCGCTGGAGGTTGGTGGAGGTCAGGCCGTCGACAGCAACCCCCACCGACCTCCACCGACCTCCACAACCTGCTGTTCAGAACACCCACCGCACGCCCGCCTGTAGCTGGCGCGGGTCGCCGAGCCCAGACCGGATCGTGCCGTCGAAGTTGAAGAGCAACCCCCCGTAGGCGGGGTCTTTGAAGTTGTCGGTGTTCGTGACGTTGAAGATCTCGATCAGCGCTTCCACCTGACCACGGGGGCCGGCTGGGAACGGCCGCGAGATGCGAATATCCCACGAGAAGTACGCGTTGTCCTTGCGGAGCGTGTTGCGCAGCAGGACCCTTCCAGAATCCGGGGCGGTTCCGTCTGTACAAATCCGATCCTGCGGGCTCCCGGCCCGCTGCCCGGTGCCGACGTTGCCGGCGCCGCACGTCTCCGACACAGGTTGTGCCGAGTAGTAGCTCACGCGGTTGTTCAGGTAGATCTCGCCTGGCAGCTTCACCAGCGCCCAGCCGTTGAATCGGTGCCGCTGGTCGCGGTCGCTCCAGTTGTACTCGGGCACGAGGTTGTTGGCCTTGGCGTATCGGAACGTAAAGGGATCGCGCTCGTTGTCGTCGTCGGACTTGTCGAACGACAGCGTGTAGTTCGCCGCAAACTGGAAGTGCGGATCGGCGACCCGTTTCAGGCCGATCGTGATGCCGTTGTAGCGAGACTTAGCACTCGACTGCACGACGGTGAGCGTCCCGAGCGCCTTCGGACCGGTGCCCCACGGGCCGACGTTGGCCACACCGAACAGGGTATCGTTCGCGTTGAAGAAGCGCGTGAGGTGATCGGTGCGCGCGTGCGTGTAGCTTATCGACACGCCTAGATCCGAGCCGATCTGCCGCTCGTAGCCCACCGTTGCGCTGAACGTTCGCGGATTCTGGAAATCCTTGTCGAACACGAACACGCCCGGAGCCTTTACAGAGTCGGGGGGCACCGAGTCGGGAAACAGGCTCCCGTACGCGGGCGCTCCGGGGCCGCCGGCGCCGTACGTCATGCCGCGAGCCCCGTCGGTGCTGCGGCTCGAAGCCAGGTTCAGGCCGGGGATGCGCGCGTAAAACAGCCCCGCGTTTGCTCGGAAGACCTCTCGGCCCGTCCCGTCGGGGTCGTACACGACACCCAGGCGGGGCTGGAACAGCTTCCAGTCCACCGCCGGTCCGGCTTCCAGGAATCCTGCAAATACACTGCGAGCTCGTGCTGTGGAATGGATTGCGTACCTGCCGCACGGACGCTGCGGTCTATGCCGGCCTGCTGCAGGTACAGGAGCGGCCCGCCCGTCGTGGAGTCGGCGAGGTAGGTGAAGAAGTCGTGCACCGAGGCAAAGATGTACCGGCTGTTCGCGAACCCGATGAAGGTCTGCACCGAGTTCACCCGGTTCCACTCAGCACCGAACTTTATCAGATGGTCACCCTTGGCGATCGACACGTTGTCGAGCGCTTGAATGCGAGTGTCGTAGTAATCGATCGGCAAGAAGAACGGCAGGCCGAAGCGGAATCCGCCGGTGAAGTCCATCCCCGTGTCGGGAAACGGCCGCTTCGCCGGCGGGTCCGCCGGATTGGCACCGAGCGCCGCGGAGCGGGGCCCGTCGTAGGGCCGTGGGCGATCCTCTCGGGAGTACTGGAAGCGGAACTCGTTCGTCACCGCGGGAGACAAGTACGACGCGAGCGCCAGATTGCCGGCATTGGAATGGTCCTTCTCGATCCCGTTGGCGCTTCGACCCCAGCTGTCGACGTCGAAGGTGCCGTTGTCCTGCTGGGACCACGTGTAGTTGTACTTGAGCGACAGGTTATGCCGTTCGGAAAGCCGCCAGTCGATCTTGACGAGTCCGGCGCGCGCGTCGTTGGTGCGTGAGATCGGCCCGAAGTCCCCGCGGAGCGCGCCGGCGAACGCGGTGTCCATCCAGCGGGTGAGCGAGTCGAGTGCGGGACTCGACGGCCGCGTCTTCTGCTTGATCTCGTCGTACACCTGCTGATCGTATGCGATGAAGAAGAATGCCTTATCGCGCTTCAGGGGGCCGCCGAGCGTGAAGCCGAATTGGTGCTGGCGGAAATCCGGCGCGAGCGTCTGCGTGCCGTGTGCGAGGTCGGCCGAGAGCCAGTCATACTTGCCGAAGTAGTGCAGCGAGCCCTTGAGCTCGTTCGTCCCGGACTTGGTAATCACGTTCACGAAGCCGGAACCCGAACGTCCGAACTCGGCCGTCGCGCCCCCGGCCGTGACGACGATCTCCTGCACCGCGTCCAGATTGAACGTGAAGGGCGGGCGCTGCCCGCCCCGCTGCTCCCCGAAGAACGGGTTGTTGAAGTCCGCTCCATCCACCGACACGTTGTTGTGGATGCCCCGCTGTCCCGCGACCGTCAGCTCGTCGCCATCCGGGCCCTGCACGGTTGCGACGTTCGGCGTGAGCAGC
>QHUT01000014.1 GCA_003222055.1 Gemmatimonadota bacterium | reverse complement strand
CCCAGCTCATCCGAATCGAGACCGACCGCCGGCTCGGCCACGAGTGGGACGAGTGGGATGGCAAGCCGCTTCCCGGAAACGGCGATTTCTCGGCGCAACCCGGTCTCTTCTTCCAGTGTGCGGCGCTGAGCGTCGCCTTGGCCCCGGCGGTCGCCGCGGCCGTGATTTTCCTGCTCGCCCCACGCCTCGCCGGTGTGTGGGCGTCGTTGCCCCGCGCGCTCTGGCTGGCGCTGGCCGGGGCGATCGTCATCTCCTGGCTGTGGTTCGGCCTGCTGCTGCTTTCCTTTTATCGGCGCGTGCTGCTCCTGCCGGAGGGGTGGCTCGAGCGGGGGCCGTACCTCATCCTGATGAGCGTCACGTCGTACGTCGCCCGGGCCTTCGGGAAGCGGGACTGGGTGGAGCACGCCGGCATCGACGTGTACAACGCCCTGGCCGAGCGGCGGACTCGGACCGTGGGGAAGGGTGAGCTGCTGGTGCTCATCCCGCGCTGCCTGTCCAAGGAAGCGCTGGACGGCGTGCTGACGATCGCAGGACGCTACGAGGTGCCCGTGTTCGTCGCCACCCGGGGACAGTTGGCGCGGCGCGTGATCCGAGAGCGGCGGCCCCGCGCGGTGGTGGCCGTAGCCTGCGAGCGCGACATGACGACCGGGCTGCGCGACGTGGCCGGCCGGCTGCCGGTGCTTGGGCTCACCATGCGTCTCCCGAACGGACCGTGCCGCGACGCGATGCTCGATCTCGAGGTGATGGAGCGGTGGGTGAAGAGCTGGATCGGCGGCTAGCTGCGCTCACGGCCTCGGCGTACCCTCCTCCACCGTCGCGACAGGCGTCGCGAACAGGCTCGTCGTTGACGATCCGCCCATCACAAATACCTCGCTCCCGACGTCGACTGCCGCAGGCGAGTGGCGACTCACGGTCAGGTCGCCCCGCGCCGCCCAGCGATCGACCGCGGGGTCGTACTCGTACACGGCGGGGCTAACCGCGAGCGGCGTGAGGGTACCATCACCCGTCACGCCGCCCACCGTGTACACCTTGCCGTTCGCCGCCACCAGGCCCGGCAAGGCGATGGTGGGAAGGGCCGCGCGCAAAACCCACACGTCCCCGACCGGGTCGTACACGGCCAGCTTGCCGCCGCCCGCGCTGCTCGCGAGAACGTACAACTCCTCACCCAGCGTCGTCGTGGCGAATTCCTGATAGCTGAACGGTACGGGTGCTTTCGTCGTCCAGCGATCCGTGCCCGGGTCGTACTCGTACGTTGCGGTGAGGCTCGAGAGGTTCGTGTTGAACTCGACGACGTACAGACGCCCGTTCGCGGCGCCCCCACCGTAATGCACGTCGACGCCGGCCACGAAGTTGCGACGCGGCGTGAGCATGTCAGCCCGCCGGGTCCAAGTGTCCGTTGCCGGATCATATTCGTCCACGCGAGCCAGCGTGGATCCCGAGAACCCGGCCAAGGCGTACACGTTTGCTCCCACAACGGCCGCGCCGAAATCGGTTCGTGGTAAGGGGAGTGCTGACCGGGCGGACCATGTGAATGCGACGTTGCCTGGGCCCGTCCCGTCACTGCTGCAGGCGACACATGCAGCGAGCAGCGCTGATGTGAGAAGTGGATGACGCACGGTCTTGCCTCTTATGGTCGAGATGACTCCGAAGCTTGCGGTCGGCGAGTCAATTCCCAATCAAGTCTATAGCGTGAGACGGCTCGAGGCACCGGCGCTACTGAGCGGCCTTCGGTAAGCCGAATCTCTCCTTCAGTTTGTCCACCAACCGCTGCGCGATCTTGTAGCCCTCTTCCTCCTGCGACACGATCACCTCGAGGTCCCGCTCCGTGCGCGACGGATCGACGCGTGGGCGGTACACGGGCTCCACGGTGAGCCGTGTCTGTCCGGGGACCCAGGGGTCGGCCCAACAGCGGATCTTGACGGTCGCCGGCAGATCGGCGATGTCGCGCGGGTGGCGGTAGGAGCGGCGCCGGGTGGCGTCGTACCAGGAGGTTTCCACGTAGCCGTCGCGCACGTTGAGGCGCTCTACCTCCAGGCTCTCGGCCGGCAGCAGGGTCTCGAGCTCCAGCGTCACGCGCTCCGGCCGGGCATTGAGTACCACGACCAGCGCGCGCGGGTCGGGCTTGAAATCGGGTCGCGTGGTGACGGGGGTGCAGGCGGCGAGCAACACACAAAGGCGGATTGCGGATTTCGGATTGCGGAGTGGAAAGGGAAGATCGTAGCGCATCCAAACGCTCACCTTTCGAATCTGCAATCCACAATCCGCAATCCGCAATCGCATTAGTGCTTGTGCGCCGAATCTGCGTGCCCGTGTCCGTGCTCCTCCCCTTCCCCCGCGTCGTGATGGTGCCCGGCGGCGCGGTTCTCGATCTCGGCCTTCATCATCCCCGTGGGAACGCCCGCCGCGTGCTCGAACACCAGCTTCCCGCCGATCACCCCGGTCCACACCACCGTCACGAGCCCCGCCACGCCGAGCATCCGAAGCCCCGTTTCTTCGGGAGGGGTGAGGCGCTCGCTGCGGAACAGCTTCCACACGAGCACCACGGTAAAGATGCCCATAGTGATGAGCGCGAGCGTTTCGTGCGTCTCCAGCAGTTCGTGGATCGCCTCGCCGTGCTCGATGGCGTCTTCTGCCTGCTCGCCGGCGAGCACGGCCACCCACCCGCCGATCACGCCGGCCCACAGGGTCCACAGCGCCGCGGCCTTGAGCGATTGGCGCTTCGAGAGCCAGGCGCCGATGTCGAACAGCACGGTCACGAGCAGCAGGGCGGCCGGCAGGTCGTTCACCGCCGCGTGAAAGCGGGGCCAGTCGTAGCCGAGCATTCGGGTCCTTTTGCGGTAGGGGACGAGAGACCGGGGACGAGGGACGGGTCAGAGGCCCAGGTCGACGGCCTTGGGCGGATCGCCCGAGTAATCGTAGAAGCCCTTCCCCGTCTTGCGGCCGTTCATGCCGACGAGCACCATGCGTTTCAAGAGCGGCGGCGGCGCGTAGCGCTGCTCGCGGTACTCGGCGAACATGATCTCAGCGATCTTGTACGTGGTGTCGAGCCCCACGAAATCGAGCAGGGTGAGCGGGCCCATCGGGTAGCCGCAGCCGAGCTGCATCGCCTTGTCGATGTCCGGCACGCTCCCCACGCCGCGCTCCACCGCGCGGACGGCGTCGAGCAGATAGGGGACGAGCAGCAGGTTCACGATGAACCCGGAGTTGTCCTTCGCCGCCACGGGTTCCTTGCCGAGGGACTTGGCGAACGCGAAGGCACGCTCGAACGTGTCCGCCGATGTGGTCACGGTTCGGACGACCTCGACGAGCGGCATCAGCGGTACGGGATTGAAGAAGTGCAGGCCGACGAAACGGTCGGCCCGCCGGGTCGCCGCCGCCATCGCCGCGACCGTGAGACTCGAGGTGTTGGAGGCGAAGATCGTGGCGGGAGGACAGAGGCCGTCGAGCTCTTTCCACAGGGCGTTCTTGAGCTCCAGATCTTCCGTGACCGCCTCCAGGACGATGTCGCATCCTTTCAGGTCCGCGGTCGTGGTGGTGAACCGCAGACGCTTTAGCCCCAAGTCGCGGTCGGCCCCGGGGAGCTTGCCCTTCTCCACCAACTTGGCGAGCGATTTTTCGATGCCGCCGCGCGCTTTGTCCCAGATTTGCTGCGACACGTCGCGCACGATGGTGTCGTAGCCGGCGATGGCCGCCACCTGCGCAATGCCGCTGCCCATGAGGCCGCACCCCAATACCCCCACCCGTTTGATGTCGCTCATGACGCTCCGGACTCGGGGTCTGTGCTACCCTCGGGGGGGTGCCCCGGGACTCATCAACGAGCGGATCTCGTCGGCGAGGCGCACGAACGCGTTCACGCGCGAACCAGGGAGGGCGTGCTCGGGGCGGATCTCCCCGCGCTCCAGCCGGTCCAGCACCTGCTCCAGCCCGATCTGCACTTGCTCGTACTGGCCCCGATGGGCCCGGAGCGCCGCGACGGCCGCCGCCCCGAGGGCTGCGGCCGGCGCCCAGGCGAAGGGTGTGAGGACGGCCAGCGCGAGGAAGGTGCCGGTTGCGGCGGCGCCCGAGCCAACGAGCGCGGCGGCGATGCCGATCCTCTGGCGTCGCAGATTGGAGACGTCCGCCAGCAGCTGCACGTGGCAGAAGCCGGTCTCGAGCGGCGTCACCTGGCCGGTGACCTCCGCCGCGCGCGCGAGCGCGAAGCGACGCCCTCCCGCGCCGAGTGCGCGCTGGAGCGAGGCAAAGGCGCCGACCTTCGGATCCCACGAAATGCGGTCCGGGTAGCGCCGCTTCATCTGGAGCAGCTCGTACTGCTCCATCCACGCGCCCAGGGAGCGCTCGACGCTGCCGGCGTCGCCGGGCACGACGCGCTGGGCGGAGAGGCGCTCCGGCCCCGCCAGCCATGCGATCAGGCCACGCGGCGCGGGCACGAGGCTGCGGGTCCGCTCTTCGAGGAGCGCCTGCCGCAGGTGACGCGCCGGAATGCCGACGTCCTGGCCCAGGGAGAGCAGCTCGGTCTCGGTGAGACCCTCGCCGATGTCGTGCTCCCCCGCCTGCAGCTCGGCCGCGCGCTGAATGATGCGCTCGAGTGCCTCGCGACCGATGAGCTCGCCCGCCATCGCTAGGCGCCGGCTTCCGTCTTGCGCGGCGCCGCCGGGAGCGCCTCACCCGATGCCTTCTCCGGCAGCGCCGGCGCGGCGGCCCGCTTGGTCACACTCTCGAGAAATCCGCGGAACAGGTCGAGCGGCAGCGGGAAGATCGTCGTCGAGTTGTTCTCGGACGCGATCTCCGTGACCGTCTGCAGGTACCGCAGCTGAATGGCCGCCGGCTCGCTGCCGATGATATGCGCGGCCTGTGCCAGCTTCTCCGACGCCTGGAGCTCGCCCTCCGCGTTGATGATCTTGGCGCGGCGCTCCCGCTCGGCTTCCGCCTGCCGCGCCATCGCGCGCTTCATCTCGGGCGGCAAGTCCACGTCCTTCACTTCGACCGCCGATACTTCGACTCCCCACTCCTCGGTGCGCTTGTCGATGATGTTCTTCAGAATGGCGTTGATCTTCTCACGGTTCATGAGCAGCTCGTCCATCTCCGTCTCACCCAGGACCGAGCGCAGCGTGGTCTGCGCCAGCTGGCTGGTGGCGTACAAGTAGTTCTCGACGCCGATCACCGCTTTGACTGGCTCCTTCACGCGCATGTACAGGACCGCGTTCACCTTGATCGAGATGTTGTCGCGGGTGATGACGTCTTGCGGGGGGATATCGAGCGCCACGACCCTGAGCGACACCTGTTGCGTCTTCGCGAACAGGGGTGGGACGTAGATCAAGCCCGGCCCCTTGGCGCCCCAGGAGCGCCCCAGGAAGAAGTACACCGCGCGCTCGTACTCCCGCAGGACCTTGAGGCCGCCGAAGAGATACAGGGCCAGGACGCCGAGGACGGCGGTGATCACCACATCCACGGGGATTCTCCTTCAGGCCGGGAAGGCTTCCACGATCACCGCCGCACCCTGGCCGCCGCCGATGCAGGCGGAGCCGAGGCCGAAGCGCTGCTTGGCCCGTCGCAGCGCGTGGAGCAAGTGGATCGTGACGCGCGTGCCGGTCGCCGCGAGCGGGTGACCGATCGCGATCGCGCCGCCGTGCACGTTCGTCTTGGCGCGGTCGAGCCCCAGCTCCTTCTCCACGGCGAGATACTGCGGCGCGAACGCCTCGTTCACCTCCACCAGGTCCATCTGCTCGAGCTTCATGCCCGCCTTCTGGAGTGCCTTGCGCGCCGCTGGGGCCGGCCCGATCCCCATGTACTTGGGCTCGACCCCCGCCACGGCCCAGGCCACGAGCCGCCCCAGCGGCTTCAACCCGCGCGCCTTGGCGTACGCGTCGCCCGCGATCACGGTGGCCGCCGCGCCGTCCACGATCCCGGACGCGTTGCCGGCGGTGACGAGCCCATCCTTCTTGAAGTACGGCTTGAGGGAGAGCAACACCTCGAGCGTCGTGGCCGGCCGCATGTGCTCGTCCGCGCGGTACTCGGTGGGCTCTCCCTTCTTTCCTTTCACCGTCACCGGGACGACCTCGTCCTGGAACACGCAGGCGTCCCAGGCCTGCTTGGCGCGCTGCTGCGACCCGAAGGCGACCTCGTCCACTTCCTTCCGGGTCAGCTTGTACCGCTCGGCGAGCCCCTCCGCCGTCTCGGCCATGGAGAGGCCGCATTGCGGGTCCTTGAGCGCTTCCCACAAGAGATCCTCGAGCGGCGCCGGCCCCAGCCGCAAGCCCCAGCGCGCGCCGCGGACCACGTGCGGCGCCTGGCTCATCGATTCGGTGCCGCCGGCGAGCACGGCCTCCGCCTCGCCGAGGATGATGAGCTGGGCGCCCTGCGTGATCGCCTCGAATCCCGAGCCGCACAGCCGGTTCACTGTGACGGCGGGGACCTCGATCGGCAGGCCGGCCTTGAGGCCCACGTGACGAGCGCAGTAGATCGCGTCCGCCGACGTCTGGAGGGCGTTGCCGAACACCGTATGGCCGACGTCGCCGGCGGGAACGCGCGAGCGCTCGAGGGCGTGCTTGGCCGCCACGGCGCCGAGCTCGGTCGCCGACAGGTCTTTGAGCGTGCCGCCGAAGCTGCCGAATCCGGTGCGCACGCCGGACAGGAAGACGACGTCTGTATTGGAACCCTGGGTCTTCATGGGGGAAAGCTCCGCGTGAGACGAGAGGAATATCGGGCCGATCGCGGGGGGGCGGTAGGGCGGGGACAAACGATCTCCAGGGGACCCGACTGATCGAGCTCGGGATCGTGCGAAACCACGTGTACTTGGTTCTCGAGCTTCCGCCCCGCGTCGACATTCCACGCTTGGTTCAGGGGCTGAAGGGTGCGAGCGCGCGCATAGCGAACCGCGACGGCGTGATGCCCCGCGCACCATTGCGGTGGGCGAGCGGCTGCGACTGCGGTCGTTGAGTGTGCGAGATTTAGAGCGTGCGATTCGCTACGTGCGGTCGCAATCGGAAAGACACCCGGACCTGCTCCGCGGGCGTTCGCCGGGGCCTGGCGGAGGCGCGGGCCCGAGTGGGCGCCGCCGGCACGGCGCCGCCGATGGCAGCGCCGTGCGCGGGGACAGCATCGATGCGCTAATGATGGCCGTGGGTGCTCCTCGACTTGTTCGGATTGGGTTGCGGGCGTTGACCCGCCGGTACCTCGGGCGTCGAGCTGTTCGACTGCCGGTTGAAGCTCGGGGTCGGGGTCGGGCCCAGAGTCGAGCGCGTTCCGTCACATGCGGCGAGCCCGACCAAGCACGCGACCGCGAAGATGCCAAGCAGCTTTTGCATAGGACACCTCCTGTTGACGTAAATCTCCGAGAGAGCGAAGGGAGGCTTCGCTCGGGCACGCGGCCGGGCAAAGGCCGTACCAGTTCGGCGAGCGGTCGCGAGACGCAACGGTCAGGAGGGAGCGTGTTCCAGTTTGCGCGGATGTGCGAGGCGAGCCGTCGTCAATGGTCGCGGCCGCGCTGTTTCGCGCGCACGACGTTGCTGGGTGATCGGTGTCACGGAATCGATGCGCGAGAGGTCGGGCACGCGAGCGGCGGCTAACGCGACGGCGTGATGCCCGCGGCTGCGCCCGCCCTCCGTCTCCACACCCAATACGCCGGCACCCCCGTCGCCACGATAGCCAGGCCGATCAGCGCCTGCACCGGCCTGGCGACGATCGTATTCCCGACGATCGCCGCCGCGGCGGCGATGAACAGCGCGGGCGTCATGGGATACCCGGGGACGCGAAACGGCCGCGGCGCGTCCGGGCGGCGGCGTCGCAGCACGAATATGCTCGCCGCCGCGAGTGCGGCGAACATCCAGCTCGCGAACACGACGTATGTAAAGAGCTGCTCGAACGTGCCGCTCAAGGTGAGCAGCGTCGCCCAGAGGGCGCTCGCGGCGACGGCGAGGGCCGGAGTGCCGAAGCGGGGATGCACTTCTGAGAGCGAGCGGAAGAAGAGGCCGTCCCGCGCCATCGCGAAGTACATGCGCGGGCCGGTGAGCGCGAGGCCGTTCGCGGCGCTGAAAATCGAGACGAGAATGACCAGGGTGACGAGCCGCGCGGCGCCGGAGCCGAACAGGGTGCGCACCGCGTCCGCGGCGATGCGGTCGGAGGCCCCCACACCCGCCGCTCCCACCGCCGCGACGTATCCCGCGTTGGCCGTCAGATAGATCGCCACTAGGGCCGTCGTCCCGAGGCCGATCCCGCGGGCGAACGTGCGTTGCGGATCCGCCGCCTCGCCGGCGGAATTGGTCACGTTCTGCCAGCCCTCATAGGCCCAGAGCACGCCCAGCAGCGCCACGCCGGCCGCCGACAGCGACCCGAGGGTGAGCGGCGCCGCGAACGCGCGCGTGCTCGGGTGATGAAACCCGTCGCCCAGCGCCAGGCCCGCGGCCGCGAGTGCCAGGATCGCGCCCACCTTGAGCGCGGTGCTCCAGTTCTGCACGGAGGCCGCCTGCCGCACCCCGCGCACGTTCACCGCCGTGACGGCGGCGATCATCGCGACGCCGGCGAGCTTGTGAGTGAGCGGCGTAAGCGGGACGAGCTCACCCAGGTAGTTCGCGAACGCCACGGCGAGCGTGGCCGTGGACCCGGTATTGATCGCGAGGAACAAGGTCCACCCGAGTAGGAACGCGGGCAGCGGGCCGAACGCTTCGCGCACATAGACGTAGCTTCCCCCCGCATCCGGGAGCATGCCTCCGAGCTCGCCGAAGGTGAGCGCGCCCAGTAGGGCGAGCACGCTCCCCACCACCCACACCACGAGCGCGACTCCCAGGTCGCCCCCCGACTGCCGCAGCACCGCTCCCGGGACCGTGAAGATCCCCGAGCCGATCGTCGTGCCGACGACGATGAGGACCAGGTCCCGCAGCGTGAGGACGCGGGCCAGCTCGCGCGTGCGGGTCGCGCTCAAATCCGCCCGGCCACCGCGGCGGCCACCTCGCGCGTCCCCGCCGTCCCGCCGATGTCCGGCGTGCGCACGCCCGCCGCCAGCGTCTCGGTCACCGCCCGCTCGAGGTCGCGCGCCGCCTCGGGATGGCCCAGCTGCTCGAACAGCAACGCCCCAGTGAGCACCGCGGCCATCGGGTTCGCGATCCCCTTGCCCGCGAGCGCGGGCGCCGACCCGTGCACCGGCTCAAACAAGCCGGCCCGGCCGGGGTGGAGATTGGCGCTGGCGGCCAGGCCCAGCCCGCCCACCAGGCCGGCGCCCAGGTCGGAGAGAATGTCACCGAACAGATTGTTCGTCACGATCACCTGGAAGCGCTCCGGCTCGCGCACCAGCTCCATGGCCAACGCGTCCACGTAGCGGTGTTCCGCCTCGACCCTCGAGAACTCGGCGGCGACGCGCCGGAACGTCTCCTGCCAGATGCGGTGCGCCGGCACGGCGTTGGCCTTGTCGCTCATGGTGACGCGGGTTTTCCCGTGCGCCTTGGCCCACTCGAACGCCGCGCGGATGATGCGCTCCACTCCCGCGGCCGTGTTGACTTCTTCGGCCACGTAATCGGTCCCGGCGATACGGCCGCGCCCGAGATACACGCCCTCTGTGTTCTCGCGGAAGATGACGAAATCGATCGCCGGTGAGCCGGGTCGCGTGGCGCTCCGGCCGGCGGCCGCGCCGGGCTCGGCGGCCGTCGCGCCACCCGACCCGCCCCACCAGTCTGTCCGGAGGGGCGTCAGGTCCGGATGCAGCAGCCGGATCGGCCGAAAATTGACGTAGAGGTCCAATCGGAAGCGCAGGCCGAGCAGGATGTCGCGGGCATGCTCATTCCCGGGAACTCGGGGGTCGCCGATCGCGCCGAGCAGGATCGCGTCCACGTCGTCGCGCAGGTGGCGGAACGCCGCCTCGGGGAGGGTCTCCCGCGTCGCGAGGTAATGATCGGCGCCGTAGGGGAGGCGCTCGAACTCGAGCCCGACGCCGTGCTTGGCGGCGGCTCGTTCGATCGGTCCGAGCGCCGCCTCGATCACCTCGGGGCCGATGCCGTCTCCCGCGATCACGGCGACGCGATGGTCGGGCGTCACTCGAAGCCCGTCGCCCGGCCGCAGCTCACGCAATAGCGCCAGCCCACGTCCACCTCGCCGCCGCAAACGGGGCAGCGCAGGTCCCCCGAGGGCGGCTGCCCGCACTGGGGACAGAAGTTCACCTTGCGGCTCCCGGGGAGCGTCTCGCCGCAGTAGGGGCACTGGCGCGGCGACTCGCTCTGCTCCGCCAGCTCGAACGCCGCGCCCGCGAGGGGCGCTCTCTCCCTTCCGGCCTGTGCGTCATTATCCTCGTCCTCCCCGGCGGCGGCCTCGGGGGACTCGGGACTGAGGGGCGGGGACGGGGGCGGGGGCGGGGGGGGAGCGTAGGCGCGATCGCGCCGCAGAAAGCGCTCCGCCGCGAGTCGGTTGAGGCTCAGCAGCGCATCGGGAAACTGGCGAAACAATGCGGTGTCGGGGTTCTTCTCCGCGGCCTCCCGCTCGAGCGCCTCCCGGACCTCCGCCGGCTCGAGCGAGGCGTACCCCCGCTCACCCGCGAGCAGGCGCAGCACCGCCATCTCGTAGTCCTGGTGCGTGGCGACCTTCAGGGTCGACCGGTTCGAGCGGTATGGGACGAGCCGCTCGTACACCTCGGCGGCGGGGAACGGCACCGCCAGCCGACCCGGCGCGTCGTCCGCCAGGACGCTCACCAACCGTTCGAACAACCGATCCAGATCGTCCGCCACGCCTGCCGTTTCCCCTTTCCCCTCTCCCGTTATTTCACGATCACGACCCCCTTCATGAACGGGTGCGGTGTGCAATGATACGTGTAGGTGCCCGGCCTGTCGAAACGATGGACGTACGAGCCGTGCGCCGGAATCACCGGCGATCCCGGCTCGGCGCCGTCGAAGGTGACGGTGTGCTCCACGGGGTCGCGGTTCGTCCAGCGCACCGCCTGTGCCGCCGAGATGGTGACCGTGTCCCTGCCGTACTTCAGCGCGGCCATGTCCACGTCAGCCACGACCGCCGCCCCCCCGGCTGTGCCGAGAGCGACAGGTTTGGGCGAGCCGTGGAACCACGGTGCGAAGCGCTTCAGGTGCAGGGGGATGGTGAACTCGAAGCCGTAGCGCACGTCGTTCGAGCCGAGCGAGTTCCCTTGAATCGAGTTGAGCGACGCGGTCCCGGCCTCGAACGCGAAGGTATGAGGCGAGCCGGGGATCACCACGTTCAGCGCGACGCCCCAAACGGCGAGCGTGGTGGGTCCCACGAACGAGCCGACGTCGGCGCTCAGAGCCACGTACGGCGTCACTCGGGCGACCACTCCGCCGCCGAGGGACGCCTTGGCGCGGGACGCGCCCAGCGGCTTGCTCATCCCCCGCGCGGCCCCGGACAACGTGAAGGGCCCGCGCGTCCAGTCGATTCCGACCTCACCATCCGCACTCTTCGCCAGCTTGTTGTAGGCCGGCGTCACGGCAACCGCAAACCCTTCCTTCCCATCCGGCCCTCCGAGTACCCGCCACCGAGCAAAGAACTCGCTTTCGTTCGATGACCCTCCGCTCGACGGGATGTTGCTCCGCGTTCCGAAGCGCAGGCCGAAATCGATGTTGTGGCCGATGCCCGCTGCCAGCGTGAAGGTGGGATAGTTGATGACCGTGTTGGTGGGTCCGGGGAAGACGTGGAACCGGTGCACGAAGTTGAACTGCACGACGCCGCCGTCGGACACCCAGGTGCCGCTCAGATCGGGCGGGCGGTACATGAGCGATTGCGCGTCGAGCGGCGCACCAGCCGCCAGGGCGAGCAGAGCAAACCATACCTGTCTTGTCACAGGGCCTCCATGGAGAGAGACGTGTGCCATTCAATTCCGCATTCCGCATTCCGCACTCCGCATTCGCCTACCGCCATTCCTGCACCCATTTGTCGTACAGCACGGGGGTCACCTTTCCCTGCGCCAGCACCTCGATCCCGGAAGGGTCGCGGTACGCCTTGCGATAGAACACGTGGGTCACGCCCGAGTTGATGATGAGTTTGGCGCACATGACGCACGGGGACGCGCTGACGAACACGACCTTGTCGCGTACGCTGCCCGGAGCCTTGACCAGCGCATTCATCTCGGAGTGAATACAACCGCAGTTGCCCGGGACCGCGGAGTCGCATTTGTTCGGCAAGCCCCGGGCGTTGCCGTTGTACCCGATCGCGAGCACGTTCTCGAGCCGCTGGTCGGTCACCACGGTCCCGACCTGGAGCCGCACGCAGGTGGATCGCTTGGCGAGCTCTTCGGCCATGCGCATGTACACCTCGTACAGGGGAATGCGATCGACCGGCGGAACCGCTTCCCCATTCGGCAGCAGGTTGAGGGCGTGCGTGTTCGCGGCCACTCCGTCCCTAGCGACGCTCATACAGCTCCTCGTCGGGGTCGTAGTCCCGATAACGCCCGCGCGCCCGCTCGTGTACGAGCCAGGCGTCGAAGCCGGATGGTACCAAGCCGTTGGAGCGCTCCTGGCGCTCCGCCGCGCGGGTCGCGAGGGTGTCGGCGTATTCGTTCTTCGCGTGTCCCGCATGGCCCTCGATCCATCGCCACTCGACCTCGTGCGCCGCCGCGGCCTGGACCAGCTTCTGCCAGAGCTCCTGATTCTCGAGCACGCCGCCCTTGCGTTTCCAGCCGCGGGCTTCCCATCCGGCGACCCACTCGCTCATGCCTTTGACGAGGTACTGCGAGTCGGAAACGTACACGACGCGGGCGTGCTTCCACTGGCGGCGGATCCATTCCAAGGTAGCGATCGCTCCGGCCAGGGCCATCTTGTTGTTGGTCGTCTGGGGGGAGGATTCGTAGAAGTCCCACCGCGCCAGGCTGTCTCCGGCGGGCGCCTCGATCAGCGCGGCGTTGCCACCGGGGCTCGGCTTGGAGCTGTCGTTGCCCAGGCAGCTCTCGTCCGCGTGCACCAGGACGCGGGTCGCGGGTGCACCCGGCATGTCAGGGCTGGATGACCACGGGGATATCGGTGTGGCGCAGGATCTCCTCGGCGTGGGACACCACGATCGCGCTGGGCCGGCCGTCGACGTGGCTCATGTGGGCGCCGGCGAACAACGAGTCGCACTGGGTCCGCTTGATAACCTGGGCCACGACCTCGCCCGGCCTGCCGGGCT
>QHUT01000013.1 GCA_003222055.1 Gemmatimonadota bacterium | reverse complement strand
TGGAGAAACGGCGGTGCGACGGCGCTTCCGCATCGGTCCTCCCGGTCGACGGCGTTCCGGTTCCAGCGTGCGACCGCAAGCGCCGTGCCCCTCGTGACCTCGGTCACGCGGTGCGGCGTGCCGCGTGTACCGATCGCGTCCCGCGATGCTTGTATCCTACGGGTGTCGCGCCGCCGCGACGCGGGGCCGGGCCGGTGCGGGATGCGACCCACACCGCGGCACGCGGCGAGGGCGGGCGCACGTCTTGCGATGTAACGCCCCGCGCAGCGCCCATGCTGACACATCCCTCACCCGACCCGACCGGCCCACGGGTGGCGCCGCCGCGCGCCCAACGACTGCGCGCGGTCATCTTGCTGGCCGCCGTGGCGGTGGGTGTGCTCGGCGGCTGCGAGCTGCGTCGCGTCCCGGACGGCGCGTGGCGGCTGCGGGGCCTCGCCACGCGGCCACGCTCGACGCCGGCATCAGCGGCCGCGACGCCGCCGCGGGTCTACGCGCTCGACGCAGAGGGGCTGGCCCGTGCCAAACGGCGCATCGCGAGCGGCGACGCGCGGCTCCAACCGGCGTACGACCGGCTCGTGCGAGAGGCCGGTGCCGCGCTGCAGGTCCCCCCGGCGTCGGTGATGGACAAGCGGCGCATCCCGCCGAGCGGCGACAAGCACGACTACGTGAGCATGGGTCCGTACTGGTGGCCCAATCCCGCCACGCGGGGCGGCCTTCCCTACGTGCGGCGCGACGGCGAGCGCAATCCGGAAATACGCAACGATTACGACGCGCCCCGTCTCGCGGCCATGACCGGCGCCGTGACCACGCTTGCGCTCGCCTATTACTTTACGGACGACGAGACGTACGCGCGCCGGGCCGCCCTGCTGTTGCGCACGTGGTTCCTCGATCCCGCCACGCGGATGAATCCGCACCTGCGGTACGGACAGGGCATTCCGGGCATCACTCAAGGCCGCGCCGCGGGAATCATCGAAACGCGCGGGCTCGTCGGCGTGGTCGATGCGATCGGCATGCTGGAGCGTTCACCCAGCTGGACCACGGCGGACGACCGCGGCATGGCAGGCTGGTTGTCCGCTTACCTGGGCTGGCTGCGCTCCAGCGTCATCGGCAAACAGGAGCGCAGCGCGCACAACAACCATGGCACGTGGTACGATGCGCAGGTCGCGGCCCTGGCGCTCTTCATCGGCGACACCGCGCTCGCGCGCTCCACGCTCGAAGGGGCCAAGACGCGACGCATCGCCGCGCAGATCACCACCGACGGTCGCCAGCCCTACGAGCTGGCCCGCACTCGCTCGCTCGCCTACAGCGTCATGAACCTCGAGGGCTTGTGCCGGTTGGCCGACCTGGCGCGGCACGTCGGCGTGGACCTCTGGTCCTACCGCTCGCCCCGCGGCGGCAGCATCCGCAAGGCGCTCGACTATCTGGCCCCGTACGCCGACCCGCGGCGCAAATGGCCCGGCCGCCAGATCACGCCGACCGAGCCGGACCTGCTGGTGCTGCCGCTCGAGCAGGCCCGGCTGCTGTACGGCGACCCGCGCTATGACGCGCTGCTGCGGCGGATCCCGCAGGACGCCGTCCGCTCGCACCGCGCCCAGCTGCTGTACCCCGAGCAGGACTCCGTCCCCGTGGCCTCGCGCACCGGCTCATGACCTCGTCCAGCGACATCGACCGGCGCGAAGCGCTGCGCCGGGCCGCGCTCGTACTGGGCGGCGTGCTCTCCGCTCCGCTCGCCGCGGGCGTGCTCGCGGGCTGCGAGGCGCGTGGCGCTCCGGACGGCACATGGCGTCCTCGCGCCCTCACGCCGGACCAGGCCGAGCTCGTGGCCACGATCGCCGAGCAGATACTTCCCGCCACGGACACCCCGGGCGCCCGCGCCGTGGGCGTCCATCGCTTCATCGACGCGCTGCTGGCGGAGTCGTACTCGGCGGAGCAGCGGGAGCGTTTCGTAGCCGGTCTGTCGGATCTCGGCCGGACCTATCAAACGAGCACGCCGGACCAGCAGCGTGCGCTGCTCGAGCGGCTAGATCGGGTCGACGGCGAGGCGGCGCCGTTTTTTCGCACCCTCAAGGAGCTCACGCTCGTCGGCTACTACACATCCGAGATCGGCGCCACGCGCGAGCTGCACCATGTTCCGGTCCCGGGTCGCTTCGACGGATGCGTCCCTCTCGCTCAGATCGGCCGGACGTGGGCGGTGTGACCCGCGACGATCCCTACGACGCCATCGTCGTCGGCTCAGGGATAACCGGCGGTTGGGCCGCCAAGGAGCTGTGCGAGAAGGGGCTCAAGACGCTGGTGCTCGAGCGCGGCCGGCACGTGGAGCACGCCAAGGACTACGTCACGGAGTGGCTGCAGCCCTGGCAGCTGCCGCACCGCGGCCGCGGCGAGCAGGAGCTGTACGAGCGCGACTACCCCATCCAGAGCAAGAACTACGCGTTCGGCGAGACGACCCGGCACTTTTTCGTCAGCGATCGCGAGCACCCCTACCTGACTCCCGACGACCAGCCGTTCCGCTGGATCCGGGGCTACCAGCTCGGCGGGCGCAGCTTGATCTGGGGCCGGTTGTGCTGGCGTTGGAGCGACCTCGACTTCGAGGCGAATCTGAAAGACGGCCACGGCGTCGACTGGCCGATCCGCTACAAAGACCTGGCTCCCTGGTACGCCCACGTCGAGCGGTTCGTCGGCGTGAGCGGCGAGCGGCTGGGCCTCGCGCACCTGCCCGACGGCGAGTTCCTCCCGCCCTGGCAATTGAATTGCGCCGAGCAGGTGGTGAAGCGCGGGATCGAGCGCGCGTTCCCCGGACGCCACATGACGATCACGCGGGTCGCGAATCTCACGCAGGCACTCGAGGGCCGCGGGCCGTGCCGGGCGCGCAACCAGTGCGCCCGCGGCTGCAGCTACGGCGGCTACTTCTCGAGCCTCAGCGCGACGCTGCCGGCGGCGCAGCGTACCGGCAAACTCACCATCGTCACCGACGCGATCGTGCACAGCGTGATGTACGACGAGCGCCACGACCGGGCGAGCGGCGTGCGCGTGATCGACCGCAATACGAAAGCGACGCGCGAGTACGCCGGCCGGCTGATCTTCCTCTGCGCTTCGACCCTCGGCACGGCGCAAGTCCTCTTGAATTCGAAGACCCCCCGTTTCCCGACCGGGCTCGCCAACTCGAGCGGCGAGCTGGGTCACAACCTGATGGATCACATCTCGAAAGCCGGCGCCGGCGGCACGGTGCCGGCCCTCGAGGATAAGTACGTGTACGGCCGGCGGCCGACGGGCACGTACATCCCGCGCTTCCGTAACCTGGGCCGAAGCCGGGAGGCGAAGCTCGGCTTCGTGCGGGGATATGGCATCCAGGGGGGAGCGGGCCGCGACGGATGGAGCCGCGGCGCGGAAATGCCCGGCTTGGGAGCGGACTTGAAACGACAGCTGCGCGAGCCGGGGCCGTGGCGGATCAGCTTGCAGGGGTACGGCGAATGCCTGCCGCGGCATGAGAACTACGTCGATCTGGACCAGGAGCAGATGGACCAGTGGGGCATCCCGCTGTTACGCGTGCACTGCGCCTGGAGCGAGAACGAGCGCGCCATCCGGGAAGACGTGAAGACGCAATCGGCCGAGATGCTGGAGGCCGCCGGGTGCAAGGACGTCGAGACGTACGACCACGACGGTCCCCCGGGGTTCAGCGTGCACGAGATGGGGACGGCGCGCATGGGCCGCGACCCCAAGACGTCGGTGCTCAACGCCTACAACCAGACGCACGACGTGCCCAACCTGTTCGTCACCGACGGCGCGTGCATGGTGAGCTCGTCCTGCGTGAATCCATCGCTCACGTACATGGCCCTCACCGCGCGGGCCGTGGACTACGCGGTGGGCGAGCTCAAGCGCCGCAACCTGTGAGCGGGTCCTCGCGCGCCGCGCAGGCGCAGGTGGTTGCAACCTCGTTCCTGGCGCTGTTCGCGATCGTCGGCCTCGCCCTCTACGGCCTGCCATTCTTCTACGACCACATGGTGCGCGAGTTCGGCTGGTCGCGCGCCCAGGTCACGTCGGGCAACGCGATCTCCAAGCTGATCGTGGGGCCGCTGTTCGGCTTCTTCGCCGGCTGGATGGTGGACCGGTTCGGCCCGCGGCGCCTCATGGTGGCGGGGATCCTGATGGCGGGCATCGCGCTGGTGGGGCTCGGCATGATCCACACCCTGGCCGGCTTCTACTTCTTTTATCTCTTCAACGCACTGGGCAACATGTGCGGCGGCCCGCTCCCGAACCAGGTGCTCTTGTCCCGCTGGTTCACGGTGGCGCGCGGCCGTGCCATGGGGTTCGCCTATCTCGGGATCGGCATCGGAGGCGCGCTCGTGCCGTTCCTGGCGGTGTGGCTCACGCGGGCCGTCGGTTGGCAGGGGGCGCTCGTCGCCCTCGGCGGGCTGATCATCCTCGTGGCCTTGCCGTTAGCCCTGGTCGTCCGAGAGTCACCGGAGCAAACCTCCCCAACCTCCCGAACCTCCTCTAACCTCCCCCAACCTTCCGTCGCTGGGCTGTTTCGCGCGCCGGCGTTCTATCTCCTGCTCGCCGGCAGCATGTGCTCGATCGCCGCGGTGGGCGGCACCAACCAGCACCTGAAGCTCTTCCTGAGCCTCGATCACGGCTTCACGCAGGCCGCGGCTGCGCAGATCGCCTCGCTGGTGCTCGCGTCGAGCCTGGTCGGCCGGCTCGGGATGGGATGGCTGGCGGATCGGTTTCCGAAGAAGTACGTCATGCTGCTGATCTATGTGCTGGTCGCGTCGGGAATCCCGCTCCTGTTCCTGGTCGGCAAGCCGGGGGCGATCTACCTCTTCGCCGTGATCTTCGGCATTGGACTGGGTGGGGAATACATGGTCATTCCACTCATGGCCGCCGAGCTGTTCGGCGTGCGCGTGCTGGGACGCGCCATGGGCGTCGTCCTGACGGGCGACGGCGTCGCGGAAGCGGTCGCCCCGGTGCTCGTCGGCCGGATGCACGACGTGACGGGGAGCTACGCCACCGGTTTCGTGGCCGTCATCGCGTTCGCCCTGGCGGGCGCGGTGGCGATCTCGTTTCTGCCACGGTCCTCACCCCCTGTGCCCCCCTTTGTAGGGGCGCAGCATGCTGCGCCCCTACGGGAGGGCTGATGGCCCCCCAGCGCATCGGCGTCATCATGAACGGTGTCACCGGGCGTATGGGGCTGAACCAGCACCTCGTGCGATCCATCCTCGCCATCCGCGAGCAGGGCGGGGTGCCGCTGCCCGGCGGCGACCGGCTCGTACCGGACCCGATCCTCGTCGGCCGCAACCAGTCCAAGCTGCGCGAGATCGCGGCCGCTCACGGCTTGACCCGCGTCTCAACCGATCTGGACGCCTGTCTCGCCAATCCGGTGGACGAGATCTACTTCGACGCGACGGTGACGAGCCTGCGCGTCGAGCACGTGCGGCGCGCGATCGCGGCCGGGAAGCACGTGTACTGCGAGAAGCCGCTCGCGGCCAGCACCGCCGAGGCGCTCGAGCTCGCGCGCTCGGCCGACCGCCGCGGCGTGAGGCACGGCGTGGTGCAGGACAAGCTCTTCCTCCCCGGCATCCGCACGCTCAAGCAGCTGGTGGACGATGGCTTCTTCGGTCGCATCCTGAGCGTGCGCGGCGAATTCGGGTACTGGGTGTTCGAGGGCGACGACGCAACGGCGCCCGCACAGCGCCCCTCGTGGAACTATCGCAAGGAAGACGGCGGCGGAATCATCCTCGACATGTTCGCCCACTGGCGCTACCTGCTCGACCACACGTTCGGAGCGGTGACCGCCGTGCAGTGCACGGGCGCCCGGCTCATCCCTGAACGGGTGGACGAGCGGGGCCGCCGCTACGCCGCGACGGCCGACGATGCGGCGTACGCCACGTTCGCGCTCGCCGGTGCCACCGGGGAGATCCTCGCGCAGTTCAACTCGTCGTGGGCCGTTCGCGTGTACCGCGATGACCTGCTCCAGATCCAGGTCGACGGCACGCTGGGCAGCGCCGTCGTGACCTTGCGCGATTGCAAGATCCAGCGCCGCGCCGACACGCCGCGCGCGGTGTGGAACCCCGATGTGCCCAACCCCGTCGACTACCGCGCAGCGTGGCTGGATGTGCGAGGTGACGGTCCGTTCGACAACGCGTTCAAGGTGCAATGGGAGCGGTTCCTGCTGCATGTCGCGACGGGCGCCCCGTTCCCCCACGATTTCGTCGAGGGCGCAAAGGGAGTACAGCTCGCCGAGCTGGCGCTCGAGTCGTGGCGCGAGCGGCGGTGGGTGGACGTGCCTGACCTCACGCGTCGGGGCGCGGCCGAGTCCTCACCCCCTGTCCCCCTCTCCGTTCCGGAGAGGGGGAACTCGGGGACCGCCTTTAGTTCCCCCTCTCCCGAAGGGAGAGGGGGTCAGGGGGTGAGGACCAAAGCGAGCCAAGGGGCGAGGATCATCCGCCTGCCCCTCTCCGACCGCGGCATCGCGCCCTACACGATGCGCGAACCGGTGGTGTGGAGCACACCGACCGGACCCATCCGGTCGCGGGTGGCCTATGCGGCTGCCCACGTCGTGTCCGACCCGCTCGCCGCCGACGATCCCCTGGGAAACGCGCGGCTCGACTGGGACGCCACGCTCGCGTATCGCCGCCACCTGTGGTCTCTCGGTCTGGGTGTCGCCGAAGCGATGGATACCGCCCAGCGCGGCATGGGGCTCGATTGGCCCGCCGCGCGCGAGCTGATCCGTCGGTCGCTCGCCGAAGCGCGGGCGACCGGCGGCGCCATCGCATGCGGCGCGGGCACCGACCAGCTCGTACCGGACGACGGGGTCACTCTGGCAGACGTGGAGCGCGCCTACGAAGAGCAGGTCGGGTTCGTGGAGGGACAAGGAGGGCGGGCGATCCTGATGGCGAGCCGGGCGCTGGCGCGCGCGGCGCGTGGACCCGACGACTACGCGCGGGTCTACGGAACGATCCTCCGGCAGACGAGCCGCCCCGTCATCCTGCACTGGCTTGGCGACATGTTCGATCCGCAGCTCGCCGGCTACTGGGGCACGCGCGATGTCGACGAGGCCATGAGCGCATGTCTCCGGCTCATCGGAGAGCACCATACGAAGATCGACGGGATCAAGATCTCGTTGCTCGACGCCGAGCGCGAGATTGCGCTGCGCCGCCGGCTCCCGGATGGCGTGCGCATGTATACCGGGGACGACTTCAACTACGCGCGGCTGATTCTGGGCGACGCACAAGGGTACAGCGACGCGCTGCTCGGCATCTTCGATGCGATTGCGCCCGCCGCCGCGGCCGCGCTGCAGGCGCTCGACCGCGACGACGTGCCGGCCTATCGCGCTGTGCTCGAGCCCACCGTGCCCTTGGCGCGCCACATCTTCCAGACCCCGACCCAGGCATATAAGACCGGCATCGTGTTCCTCGCCTACCTGAACGGCCACCAGCCACACTTCCGGATGATCGGTGGCGCGGAGAGCTGGCGCTCCGTGCCGCACCTCGCCGAGGTGTTCCGGCTCGCGGACCGGGCCGGGCTCCTGGCGGATCCGGACTGCGCGGCGGATCGGATGCGGCGGGTGCTGGCGCTCGCGGGGGTCGAGTGAGCCGCGGTTCACTGACCCCGGGCGCAAGCCCGGGGTTCACGGAGTCTCCGGGGTCCCTGCCGATCTCCCGCCTCAGCTTCAACCAGATCACCGCGGAGCGCGCCAGTCTCAAGGAAGTCGTCGACGCCTGTGCCCGGCACGGCGTGCCGTATGTCGCCGTGTGGCGCCACAAGCTCGCCGAAGTCGGGGTGAAAGCGGCGGCCTGCCTGCTGCGTGACGCGGGCGTGCGCGTCTCGAGCGTGTGCCGGGGTGGGATGTTCCCTGCGGCCACGGGCGAAGAGCGCGCGGCGCGCATCGAGGACAATCGCCGCGCCGTCGACGAGGCGGCAGCACTCGGCGCCGGCGTGCTGGTGCTGGTGTGCGGGGCGGCGCCCGACAAGGACATCGCGGCCGCGCGGCGCATGGTGGCCGACGGCATCGCGGCGCTCGTCCCGTACGCGCGGGAGCGCGGTGTACGCCTGGGCATCGAGCCGATGCATCCGGGATTCGCGGCCGACCGCTCCTGCATCACCACGCTGCAGGAGGCGCGGTGCCTCGCCGAGCGCTTCGATCTGTCCACCGTCGGTGTGGTGGCCGACGTCTATCATATCTGGTGGGACCCGGAGCTGTACGACCAGCTGGCGCGGGCGGCCGGACGGCTTGTCGGGTTCCACGTCTCCGACTGGCTCGTCCCCGTGCGCGACATCCTGATGAATCGCGGGATGATGGGCGACGGCGTGATCGAGCTGCGGCGTATCCGGGAGGCGGTCGAGCGGACCGGCTACGCCGGCCCGATCGAGGTGGAGATCTTCAACCATGGCGTGTGGGATACGCCGCTTGATATCCTCGTACCGTTGGTCAAGGAGCGATATCTGGCGTGCGTGTAGGTCCTTACTTCCCGCCGCGCCTCGGCGGGGCCCTCACCCCCCGTCCCCCTCTCCCTTCGGGAGAGGGGGGGCGAAGAAGAGATCTCCGAGGTCTTTGCGCATCGACGGACGCTCATCGTCCCCCCCTCTCCGCGTATGCGGAGAGGGGGACAGGGGGTGAGGACCCAGGGGTCGACAAGGGTTCAGGATGTAAAACGGAGGGAAATATGAAGACGATTCGACGCTGCGGCGTCGCTGCGGTGCTTGGTCTCGTCACGACTCTCGCGGCGCCTTCGCTCGCCAAGTTCGTCCGCATCGTCGTGACGGACGATCAGGGACGCTACCTGATACCCGACCTCCCCAACGCGACGTACGCGGTCTGGGTGCGCGGATACGGGCTGATCGACTCGCCGCACGTGCAGGCCGCGCCCGGCAAGGTCGTGAACCTCACCGCCGTGGCGGCACCCAACCCCCGTGCGGCCGCGGACTACTACCCGGCGGGCTACTGGTTCTCACTGATCCGCGTGCCGGACAAGCGCGAGTTCGCGGCCGCCACGTCCACCGGAGCGGATGAGACACACAGCGCTCCCGCCGTGAAGAGCCAGGCCGAGTGGCTCAGGATCATCAAGTCGGGCGGATGCTGGGCCTGTCATCAGCTGGGCAGCACGGGCACTCGGGCGATTCCCAAGTCGCTGGGCACGTTCCCATCTTCGGTAGCCGCGTGGGAGCGGCGGCTGCAGTCGGGACAGGCCGGCGCCCAGATGATGGGCACATTGAGTCAACTGGGCGCGCAGCGCGCCCTGGCCATGTTCGCGGACTGGACCGATCGGATCGCGGGCGGCGCAGTGCCGCCGCCGCCACCCCGGCCGCAGGGCCTGGAGCGTAACGTCGTGATCACCGAGTGGGACTGGGCGGACCCGAAGGCGTACCTGCACGACGAGGTCTCGACCGACCGACGCGCGCCGACCCTCAACGCCGGCGGCTCAATCTACGGGTCGCTGGAACTGAGCGCTGACTATCTGCCCGTGCTCGATCCCGTGCACAACAGCGTCAGCCGCGTGCCGCTCACGGTGCGCGACCCCAACACGGCGCCGGCCGCCGGGTCGCAGATGCTGCAACCGTCGCCCTACTGGGGCAGCGAGCTCATCTGGACCAGCAAAGCGAACGTGCATAACCCGATGTTCGATGAGCGTGGTCGTGTGTGGCTCACCGCCACGGTGCGCCCAGCCGACAATCCGGACGTCTGCAAGGCGGGCTCGAGCCATCCCTCGGCGAAGCTTTTCCCACTCAATCGCGCCGGTCGCCACCTCGCGGTCTTCGATCCCAGGACCCGCAAGCTCACGCACATCGGCACCTGCTTCAGCACCCACCACCTCATGTTCGCGGAAGACGCCAACCGGACGCTGTGGACCTCGGGTGGCGGTCCAGTGGTGGGCTGGTTGAATACCAAGCTGTTCGACGAGACGGGCGACGAAGAAAAATCACAGGGCTGGACCGCCCTGATCCTCGACACCAACGGCAACGGCAAGCGGGACGCGTATGTCGAGCCCGATCAGCCGGTCGATCCCGCCAAGGACAAACGGATCTCGAACGGCCTGTACGCCGTCGCCCCGGCTCCCGACGGCTCCATCTGGGGGACGTCGCTGGGCTTCCCGGGCGCCGTCGTACGGCTCGATCCAGGCCCGAATCCGCCGGAAACGGCGCTCGCGGAACTGTACGAGCTGCCACTCGACCGGTCCGGCGCGCCGATCGAAGGGTTTTCACCGCGTGGCGGAGACGTGGACCGCAACGGCGTCTACTGGACTGCGCTGGCGAGCGGCCACCTCGCGAGCTTCGATCGAAGGAAATGCACGCATCCGCTCAACGGACCGGCGGCGACGGGCCAGCATTGCCCCGAAGGCTGGACCTTCTATCCCGAGCCGCTGCCGCAGCTCCAGGGCGTGACGACGCCGGGGAGCGCCGAGGCGAGCTATTACACCTGGGTCGATCAGGTTGGGGCACTCGGCTTGGGCACGAACCTGCCGATCGACACCGGTAACGGCTCGGAGGGGCTGCTCGTCCTGAAGGACGGGAAATGGATCGTGCTGCGCGTTCCCTATCCGATGGGATTCTACACGAAATGGATGGACGGCCGGATCGACGATGCGAGCGGCGGCTGGAAAGGGCGGGGGCTGTGGGCGACGGTGAGCACGCGGGCGCCGTTCCACATGGAGGGCGGCAAGGGCACCACCAGCAAGGTGCTGCACTTCCAGCTGCGCCCCGACCCGCTCGCGCGATGATGAAAACAGGGAACTGGGTGGCAGCGACGCAACGCCGCGGCCAACGAGCAAGGGCAAGGGCTGCTAGTCCGTAACTTGCAGCGGACGCGCGTCACTTCCGCTTCGAGGCCCCATTGCGTGTTCGATCCCGCCCGGCCGTGCGCCTCGCCGGGCTGAGTGTCGCTTACGGCGCCCTCGTGGCGGCTTGCAATCCGAACAAGGTGACGGCACCCCCGCCGCCGGTCGAGACGCCGGTGCAGGTGCGTTTCTCGGCGATTGGCGCCCCCGCGACGGCGTGCTTGCCCACCGTCAGCATCTCGCTGGCGGGTCCGGTGGGGACGCGCCTCACCTGGGTCGGCATGGGCGTGCACGTCGCCTGGAGTCCGCCGTACGACGAGAACTTCGACCTCGCGTTCACGCGGCGGTACTGGGCCGGCGAGGGGCTGACGGCCGGCGAATCCACCTCATCGCATTCCATGCAATTCGCCGGACCGGGACCGATTGAGATTAGAATGCGCTTCCGGTACACGGTTACGGCCGACGCCATCACGCACACCGACTCGGTCGCCGTCGAGTGCACGTGATACGTAGCGGGCTCGTCTTCGTCATCGTGCTCGGCTCCTGCCGTGGCACCGAGACGGTCGCGCCCGATCTCGGGACGTTGCGGGTGGAGGTGACCATGACCGGCATCGACATCGATCGGGACGGCGTCATCATCGCCGTGGACAATGCGACGCCCGTGGCGATTCCGGCGAACGGCAGCTACGAGTTCACGAACCTCCTCGTCGGCGCCCACGAGGTGCGCCTCGGGGGCGTGACGGCAAACTGCGCGAGCACGACTCCACTCGACCGCACGGCGCTGGTCACGGCCGCCGCACCGGCGTCGGTTCAGTTCGCGCTCGCCTGTACCAAGGCGCCGCTCGCGGCCTCCGGCATCATCGCCTTCGCACGTGCGGACTCGGATCACACGTTTGATCTATGGGTGATGAACCCGGACGGCACGGGCGAAACCGAGGTACGAGAGTCGCCGAATATCAGTGACATGCTCCCCTCGTGGACGCCCGACGGGCAGCGCATCGTGTTCGTGGCCGCGGTGGGGGGTGCGTCGAAGATCCTGGCGTTCGATCGCGTCGGTGCGGTGTTCACGGAGCTGACGTCCGACAATCCCCCGACCTACACGCCCAGCGTGTCGCCCGACGGTCGGCTGATCGCCTACAGCCAGCAGAAGAGTTGGACCGACTACGACATCTGGGTGATGAACGCCGACGGCACCAATCGACGGCAGTTGACCAGCGATACCGCGTATGAGGATCAGCCCGCCTGGTCGCCGGACGGCACGGAGATCGCGTTTGTGCGGGCGGGCGGCATCTACCGCATGAACGCGGAGGGCACGAATGTCCAGCGGCTGAGCCCGCCAAGCGCCGAGAACGACGGCGCGCCCGCCTGGTCGCCCGACGGCGCCCTGATCGCCTTCCACCGCACCCTGAACGAGCCGTCCCACATTTACACGATGCGGCCCGACGGCACGCAGGTCACGCAGCTCACGACCGGACTGGACAATGACTATGGCCCCTCTTGGTCCGCCGACGGGGCCCGGATCGCGTTCGCCAGCGGACGGGGCAGTGGGCTCGCCATTTGGTCGATGCGCAGTGATGGGACGGACCTGCGTCGCCTCTCGACAGGTCCGGATGACTTTCAGCCGGCCTGGAGCCGCTGACCTGCGAGGCCCGGAACCAAGTGCGCAACGGATTGGTCCCGGGCGCGATTCTCGTCCCTTCAGGAAGTTTCGCTCTCATTCGAGCTCAGAACGCCGGTTGTGCGTTCGTGCGCGGCGCGTGAGCGGCATGCGCAAGCTCTGGCTGGTGGGGCTGCTCGCCCCGCCCGATCCGCTCGCGCGATGAGGACATGACAAGACGCCGGGAATTCCTGGCGAGCCTGGGTGCGTTCGCAGCGGCGACATCCCGGGGCTGGACCCCGGGTTTGCGCCCGGGGTCAGCGAGCTCTCTGACACTGGGCGATCGCGAGTACTGGCTCGACGTGTTGACGCGGCTCACCGAGCCCGTGCTGACGAACCTGGCGGAGGGGCGCTTGCGTCAGCGG
>QHUT01000172.1 GCA_003222055.1 Gemmatimonadota bacterium | reverse complement strand
TACCCTTCCCTCTTCCCCCGTCCCTCTTCCCCCAAAATCATTCCCGGTTTCACTTCCTTGATCTCGACTTGAAAAGGAACCCGCTCCACCCCGAGCTGGATCGCCTGGCCAAGCACTTTCTTGGCGCCCTTGGGGCCATACAGTACCATCGGCTCGGCGCGCGTCTGGAGACCGAGCGTACGGATGAGTCCGATGACTCCGAGAAAGTGGTCCGCGTGAAAATGCGTGAAGAAGATCTCCGACAACGCAAAGCTCACCCCGTAACGCATCATCTGGCGCTGGGTGCCCTCGCCGCATTCGAACAGCAACGTCTCGCCTTCGCGCACCAGGGCCATCGCGGAGACGTTGCGCTCCACGGTGGGCCGGGCGGCCGAAGTACCGAGAAAAGTGACCGACAGCATGGGGCCGAATATAGTCTAGGCACCATCCTTGCAGCCCCGCTCCCCCCATGTTGCTCCCCCGCCACCCGCGTGTCCTCGTCGCCGTGTGCATCGGCTACTTCATGGCCGTGCTCGACTCGACCGTCGTCAACGTCGCCCTGCCCGACATGGCGCGCGGCCTCGGCACCGGCATCGCCGGCATGCAGTGGGTGGTGGACGGCTACGCGCTGCTCTTCGCAAGCCTGCTGCTCACCGCCGGCGCCCTGGGCGATCGCCTCGGCAACCGGGGAACGTTCGTCGCCGGGCTCGCACTGTTCACGCTCGCGTCGGGTCTGTGCGGCATCGCGCCGAACTTGGGCACGCTGGTCGCGTTCCGCGCCCTCCAGGGCATCGGGGCCGCGGTGCAAGTCCCCGCGTCACTCGCGCTCTTACGGCACGCCTATCACGACCCGTCCGAGCGGGCCCAGGCGATCGGCATCTGGGCCGCCGCCACCGGCCTCGCCGTCGCCGCCGGGCCCGTGGTGGGCGGGATCCTCACGCACGCCTGGAGCTGGCGCAGCGTGTTTCTCGTGAACCTGCCGGTCGGCCTGCTGGGCATTTGGCTCACGCTGCGCCACGTGCCGCCCGTGCCACGACACGACCACGGCGAGCTCGATCTCATCGCCCAGGCGCTCGGCATCACGGCGCTCGGCAGTCTCACGTTCGGGCTGATTCAGGGCGGCGTGTGGGGCTGGACCTCGGCCCCGGTGATCCTGGCGCTCCTGGTCGCCGGCGTCGCGGGCGTGTCGTTCTACGTCGGCGAGCCGCGCGCCGCGCACCCCATGCTGCCGCCGGCGCTGTTTCGCGACGCCACCTTCTCGGCGGCCAACGCCGTGGGCGCCGTTCTCAGCTTCGGCTTCTACGGCGAGCTGTTTCTCATGAGCCTGTTCTTCCAGCAGGTGCAGCATCGCTCGCCGCTCGCCGCCGGGCTCGCGCTGCTGCCGCAGACGGCGGTGATCAGCCTGATGAACTTCGTGTCCGGTCAGATCACCGCGCGCCGCGGCGCCCGACTGCCGATGGCGCTGGGCCTCGCCATCGGGGGCGCGGGTTTGTTGGGGCTCGCTTTCGTCGACGCACGCGCCTCGCTCGTGAGCGTGGTGGGACCCATGCTCGCCGTGGGCGTGGGCGCGTCGCTCGCCATGCCCGCCATGACCCACGCCGCGATCGACCACACCCCCAAAGAGCGCGCCGGCATCGGCTCGGCGGTGCTCAATGCCAGCCGCCAGGTCGGCGGGGTCGTGGGAATCGCGCTGCTGGGCGCCCTCATCAGCTCGCACGCCCGGCGTGGCATCGCAACCGCGCATTTCATGACCGGGCTACACTGGGGACTAGCACTGGCAGGCCTGCTGTTCCTGGCCGGGAGCGCGCTGAGCGTGGTGTTTGTTGAGCGGGCGCGATGAGGAGCGGGCAGCGGGTCTCCCGTAGCGACTGTGTTGTTTTGTCGCGGAGGGAGACCCGCTGCCCGCTCCCGGCGACTGGGTGTTTTGTCGCGGAGGGAGACCCGCGGCTCGCTCCCGGCGCACCCTCTCAACGTCCCTCCTTCTGGACGCGTAGCTTCATGCACCCCCACGCTCTCGAGGCGACCCCGATGTCCAGCCGTCACGCTCTGCTCGTGTCCCTCTTCGTTTCGGTGCTCGCCAGCTCGCTCGCAGCCCAAAGCCACCATGGTCTCGACCCGGCGAACCTAGACACCAGTTGCGCCCCCTGCCAGGACTTCTATCGCTTCGCGAACGGCGGCTGGCTGGCGCGCACCCCGCTCCCGCCCGAGTACCCGAGCTACGGCAGCTTCACCGAGCTGGTCGAGCGCAATAACACCACCCTGCGCGCCATCGTCGAGCGGCTCGCCGCCGCCGCGCCAGCGAATCCGAAGACCTCCGACCAGAAGCTCGGCGCCTTCTACGCCGCCTGCATGGATTCGGCCGCGGCGGAGCAAGCCGGCGCGGAGCCCCTCAAGAACTGGCTCGACCGCATCGCCGCGATCGCGTCGCCCGCCGACCTCGCCCGGAGACTGGCCGAAGGGCACCACCACAGCTGGGACCCGCTGTTCAACTTCAGCGCCGTGCCAGACTTCAAGAACAGTACGCTGGTCATCGCCGCCGCGTCGCAGGGCGGCCTCGGCCTCCCCGACCGCGACTACTACGTGCGCGACGACTCGACCGCGCGCGCCCTGCGCGCCGCGTACCTGGCGTATGCCGCCCGCGTGCTCCAGCTCCTGGGCGACGCGCCGGCCCTGTCCGACTCGGAGGCGCAGCACATTCTCGCACTCGAGACGGCGCTCGCCCGGGCGTCCCTCACCCGCGTCGAGCGGCGCGACCCCAACGCCAACTACCACAAGCTGGCGCTCGCCGCCGCCGACTCGCTCACGCCCCACTTTGAGTGGGCGGCGTTCCTGAAGGACGCGGGCGCGCCGGCCACGCAGACGATCAACATCGGCCAGCCGCGGTTCTTCCAGGCGGTCGACAGCTTGCTCCTCACGGTGCCTCTGCAAACCTGGCGCGCTTACCTGCGCTGGCACGCCGCCCGCCACCTCTCGCCCTGGCTGTCGGCGCCGTTCGTGGACGCGAATTTCCAGTTCCAACGCGCGGTCACCGGCGTCAAGGAGCAGCAGCCCCGCTGGAAGCGCTGCATCCAGGCCGCCAACACGATGCTGGGCGACGCCCTCGGCGCGGCATACGTGAAGCAGACGTTCACCCCCGCGGCGCGGCGCCGCGCCCTCACGATGGTGGACAACCTGATCGCCGCCCTGGACGACCGGCTGCATACGCTCGAATGGATGAGCGACACGACCCGCGCGCGCGCGCTCGAAAAGCTGCGCGCCTTCGGCAAGAAGATCGGTTACCCCGACAAGTGGCGCGATTACGGGAAGCTGCTCATCGAGCGCACCGATCTGGTCGGCAACGTGGTGCGCGCCCAGACCTTCAACCAGGCGCGCATCCTGAGCCGCATCGACAAGCCGCTCGACCGCTCCGAGTGGCGCA
>QHUT01000088.1 GCA_003222055.1 Gemmatimonadota bacterium | reverse complement strand
GCGTCCAACGCGCGGCGCCGCGCCGCGGCGGTCGCGCTCGCCCGGCGCAGCCAGGTGGCGATCGTCGTGGTCGGGGACAACGAGATGACCAGCCGCGAGGCCTATGCCGCGAATCACCTCGGTGACCGTTCGGACCTCGGGTTGCCGGGCCAGCAGGAAGAGCTCGTGCGCGCCGTGCTCGCCACCGGCACACGGACCGTGCTGGTGCTCATTCACGGCCGCCCCCTCTCGATTCCGGCGCTCGTGACCCGCGTCCCCGCCATTCTCGATGGCTGGTATCTGGGGCAGGAAACCGGTACGGCCGTGGCCGAGGCGCTGTTCGGCGACATCAATCCCGCCGGCAAGCTGCCCGTCACCGTGGCCCGCCACGTGGGGCAGCTGCCGGTGTTCTACAATCACAAGCCCTCCGCCCGGCGCGGCTACGTGTTCGACACGACCCAGCCGCTGTTCCCCTTCGGGTACGGCCTCTCGTACACGACCTTCACGTATTCGAACTTGCGCGTGGCGCCGGCTCGCATGGGCCCCCAGGAGCGGACCACCGTCTCGGTCGACGTGACGAACACGGGGGCTCGGGCGGGAGACGAGGTGGCGCAGCTTTACATCAGGGACGTCGTCAGCACGGCGACGCAGCCGGTGAAGCAGCTGCGCGGGTTCCGGCGCGTCACGTTGCAGCCGGGGGAAACCCGCACCGTCACGTTCGAGATCGGGCCGGAGCATCTGGCCTACCACGGCCCCGACATGAAGCGCGTAGTCGAGCCGGGGCGGTTCGACGTCATGGTGGGGGGCAACTCCGTGGACGTTCGCAGCGCCCCCTTGGATGTCGTCGAGACCCCGTAACGGTTGCCGGGCGCTCCCGGTCTTCTTGGGCGCGCTCGCGATCGGCTGCGCCCAGCGGCCGCGCGCGGCGGCGCTCAATCCGCCCGCGCTGCGTACCGCGTTCCACGGTGTCTTTCTCGTCGGCGCGGCGCTCAATGCGGCGCAGTTTTCCGGCCAGGATACGCTAGGGGCCGCGATCGTGAAGGCGCAGTTCAACTCCATCACGCCCGAGAACGCGCTCAAGTGGGCATCGGTGCATCCCCGGCCCGGGACCTACGACTTCGCCGCCGGCGACCGCTACGTCGCGTTCGGCGAGCAGAACCGCATGTTCATCGTCGGGCATAACCTGGTCTGGCACAATCAGACGCCGCGCTGGGTGTTCGAGGACTCGGCGGGACGACTCGTGAGCCGGGACACCCTGCTCGCGCGGCTGCGCGACCACATCCGTACGGTGGTGGGACGCTACCGCGGCCGGATCAAAGGCTGGGATGTCGTGAACGAAGCGCTCGAGGACGACGGCACGCTGCGCCGCACCCCCTGGCTCACGATTCTGGGAGAGGACTACGTCGCAGCGGCGTTCCGGTTTGCCCACGAGGCCGACCCCGACGCGGAGCTGTATTACAACGACTACGAGCTGGAGCGGGCGCCCAAGCGACGGGGCGCCGTGGAGCTGGTCCGGCGGCTCCAGGACGAAGGAATACCGATCGCGGCCGTCGGGCTGCAGAATCACGATCGCCTCGACTGGCCGTCGCCGGCGCAGGAGGATTCGACGATCGACGCGTTCGCGCGCCTGGGCGTGCGAGTGATGATCACCGAGCTGGACGTGGACGTGCTGCCCCATACCTCGGAGTCGAACCCGTTCGGGGACGGCCTGCCCGACTCGCTGCAACAAGCGCTGGCGCGGCGCTATGCGGAGCTGTTCGCCTCGTACCTGCGCCACCGCGAGACGGTGACCCGGGTGACCTTCTGGGGCGTCACCGACCGGGACTCCTGGCTCAACAACTGGCCGGTGCGCGGGCGCACGAATTATCCTTTGCTGTTCGGTCGGGACGGCCGGCCCAAGCCGGCGTTCGCGGCGGTCGTGCGGACCGCCCCGACCCGGGAAAGAAGGGACGATTGAGCCACGCTTTGAAACCGGTATCGAAGCAGAGCCTACCCGATCGCCTGGCGCGGCAGATCCGGGTGCTGATCCAGCAAGGGGAGTACCGACAGGGCGACCGCCTGCCCCCCATCATGGAGATGGCGCGCCGCTTCCGCGTCGGGCACCCGACGGTGCGCGAAGCCCTCAAGAGCCTCGAGACCATCGGGCTGGTGTCGATCCGCCACGGGTCCGGCGTGTACGTGAACCGCACCGACGAGGTGCTGGTGCTGGCGAGCCCGCACCACGCGGGGGCGTTCACCAAGCGGTTGCTGCTCGATCTGCTGCGTACCCGCCAGCCGCTCGAGGTCGGGGCGATCGCGGCCGCGGTCGGGCACGCCACGCCCTCGCACCTGAAGGAAATGCGACGGTTGCTCACCACGGCGGAGCAGAACTTCGACGACGACGACGTGCTCAACAGGGTGAACATGGAGTTCCACCGCCAGATCTCCATCGCGTCGGGGAACATCGTCATGCTGCAGACCCTCGACGTCCTGCGGGAGCTGTTCACGGCCGAGCAGCGCCTCATCCTCGCCATCGTGGCCTCGCGCGAGCGGGACCACAAGGAGCACCTCGGTATTCTCGACGCGCTGGAGCGGCGCGACGCGGCCCTCGCCGTGGAGCGCATGCGTGATCACATCGAGGGCGTGGTGAAGGTCGTGCAGAAATGGGATCCCGAACATCACCCGGTCGGCGGCGGGTGACGCGGTCGCGGTGGCCGCGACGCTGGGGTATCCAGTGAGCGCCCGCGATCTTCAAGGGCGCACGTTCTTCGTCACGGGCGCGAATTCCGGCATCGGGCGTGCCCTGGTCGAAGCCCTCGCCGCCCGCGGCGGCCGGGTGGTGCTCGCGACCCGCTCCGAGGAGCGGACCAGGCCTGTCCTGAGCGCGCTCCAGAGCCGCTTCCCCGCGGCGCGGGCGCAATGGGTGTCCCTCGACGTCTCGGATCTCGGCTCGGTGCGCCGTGCCGCCCAGGCGTTCCTCGCGTCCGGACAGCCGATCGACGTCCTGGTCAACAATGCCGGCATCGCGGGGACGCGCGCCCTGAGCAAGGAGGGCTTCGACCTGACCTATGCGACCAACCACATCGGCCCCTTCGTGCTTACCGGTCTGCTCCTCCCGCGGCTGCGGGAGTCTTCGCAGGGCCGCGTGGTCAATGTGTCGAGCGGCGCCCACATGATGGTCAAGCGGATCGACTGGTCCGTGCTGGAGCGCCGCGCGATCCCCAAGCGCAGCGGGTTCAGCGACTACGCCGTCACCAAGCTCATGAACGTGCTGCACGCGAAGGAGCTGGCGCGCCGCCTGGCCGGCACCAGGGTGACGACCTACGCGCTCCACCCCGGTGCAGTCGCCTCCAACGTCTGGCGCTCGTTGCCGCGGCCGGTGCAATGGCTCGGCAAGCTGTTCATGCTCTCGAACGAACAGGGTGCGGAGAGCCCGCTCTACTGCGCCACCGCGCCCGACCTCGCCGCGACCACGGGTCGCTACTACGACCGTACCCGCGAGGCCAGGCCGAGCCGATTGGCCGAAGATGCGGCGCTGGCGCAGGAGCTGTGGGCCCGAACGGACGCGGCCGTGGGGGCCGGGACGTGAAGCGATTCTATGCGCGTGCGACCTTGCCCACCGTGTCCCACGTGCGCGTCGTCACGTCCTTGCCGAAGGCTTTTTCGATGAGCGTCATGAACACCGGACCCTTGGGGCTCGGCAGGTAGGCTCCGAACACCTCTCGTCCCTTGATCACCAGGATGCGCGCGCCGTCCCGCTCGATCGGCAGCTTGAGCGTGGATGCGGGCTTGGCGCGCAGGAACGTGACGATGCGCTTGGCATCGGGACCGAGGCGAAATGATCGATACGGGTCCGACGCGACCAGCTCGCGCAGCGCGTCCATCGAGCGCACGAAGCAGGGAAAGGCCTGACCCAGCCGCCGCGCCATCGCCGCCTCGGCCCGGCGCTCGAGCGTCACCTCCGACACGGCGCGCGCGGTGAACGCGACGTTGCCGCTCGAGAGCACGGTTTTCACGTCCGTGAAGCCGGCCGACTCGAACGCGGCCTTGAGGTCGGGCATTTTCGCGTTCACCGGCATCACGCCGCGAAGCAACGCCGCATATCGTGGCATAGCCGTCCTCGGGAAGCTAACATCTCAGGTAAACCAGGAGTCGCCCCATGCTCACCACGGCGCCGATCCGCGCTTATATCCCCGTTTCCAACTTGCAGCGGGCGAGGCGGTTCTACGAGCAGACCGTTGGGCTCGAGCCCGGTGAAGAGTACGGCGGCGGTGTGATCTACACATGCGGCGGCGCCGAGGTCTTCATGTATCCGACCCCCAATGCGGGCACGTCGCGGGCGAGCCAGGCGTTCTGGCAGGTCGCCGACGTGGAGCGAGAGGTGGCCCAGCTCAAGGCCCGCGGCGTCGTGTTCGAGGAATACGACATGCCGGGGCTCAAGACCAAGAACAGCATCGCCACGGGGGGCGGCGCCAAGACCGCGTGGTTCAAGGACAGCGAGGGCAACATCATGGCCGTGAGTCAGCGCCTACGCTAACTCGGGGGCCAGAGCCACGCCGCCCCGCGTACGCCGCTCGAGTCACCGTGGGCCGCGCGCACGATGCGGGTGGCTATCGGATCCGAACCCGCACCCGCCGCGAACAGGTAGCGCGGGAGCAGCGCGTACACCGCCTCGGGAAGTCCGGCGATGTTCGACATCCCGCCGCCCAGCACCACCACGTCGGGGTCGAGCACGTGGATCAGCGACGTGAGGGCGCGGGCGAGCCGGTCTTCGTATTGGGCCAGCGTCGCCGCCGCGCCCGGGTCGCCGGCCGCCGCGGCGCGCACGATCTCGCGGCCCGACAGGGCGAGACCGGTACGCTCGGCGTGGTCGCGCTCGAACCCGGGACCGGAGAGCCAGGCTTCGATGCAGCCGCGCTTGCCGCAGTAGCAGGGCGGACCGGGCCACTCGTCGGACCCGGGCCAGGGAAGCGGATTGTGTCCCCATTCCCCGGCGATCAGGTTCGCGCCCAACAGGACCCTGCCGTCGACGACGATGCCACCCCCGACTCCTGTGCCCAGGATGACGCCGAACACGACGTGCGCGCCGGCGGCCGCGCCGTCGGTGGCCTCGGAGATCGCGAAGCAGTTCGCGTCGTTCATGAGCCTCACGGGACGGTCGAGCCGTGCCTCGAGATCGCGTCCCAGCGGCCGGCCGTTGAGCCACACGGAGTTGGCGTTCTTGACGAGCCCCGTGTGGGGCACGACCGCCCCCGGAATGCCGACGCCCACGGTTCCGGCCTCGCCGGCCACGCGGTCGAGCTCCCGCACCAGCTCCGCGATAGCGCCGAGCAGCGCGAGGTAATCTGGTGGTGTCGTCATGCGTCGCCGGGCGATTTCTTCACCCGACGGCGACAGCGCGACCGCTGCGATCTTCGTTCCGCCGACGTCGATGCCGATGCGCACGGCAGCAGTCTACGCCGCGCTCGATCGATTCGATAGACGGAAGGGAAACGTGTTTGCCACGGCGACCCTGACGTTCCTGCGCGGGCTCAAGCGTCACAACGACCGGGCGTGGTTCGAGGCGCACCGCGCCGAGTACGAGGCGGTCGTGAAGCAGCCGATGTGCCACCTGATCGAGGAGATGGACGTCAGACTGGCGCGGCTCGCGCCGGAGATCGTGGGCGACCCCAAACGCTCGATGTTCCGGATCTACCGCGACATCCGGTTTTCCGCCGACAAGTCCCCGTACAAGACCCACGCCTCGTGTTGGTTCTACCATCGCGACGGCTCGCGCGCGGTGGGGCGCGAGGCCGCGGGCGGGGGCGCGGGATTCTACTTCCAGATCGCCCCGGGCGACTCGTTCCTCGGCGGCGGGATGTGGATGCCGCCGCGCGAGGCGCTGCTGCCGCTGCGCGAGGCCATCGCAGAAGACTCGAAGCGTTTCACCAAGATCGCGACCGACCGAAGAGTGCTGCGGCGGTTCGGCGGCTTGTCCGAGGAGGCGGTGCTCTCCCGGGTGCCGCGCGGCTTTGCGCCTGATCACCCGGCGGGGCGGTGGCTCAAGTTCCAGTCGTTCGTGATGGGACGCGCGTTGACCGACGCCCAGGCCGTGAGCGCCCGGCTGCCGGCGCTGCTCGAAGCCGACTTCCGCCTCATGTTGCCGCTGGTGCGGTGGATCAACGGGGTGCTGGGGTTACGGGCGGCGGAGCGCCGCTAGGCCGGAGCGAGTCGCTGCCGAATGGCGCCGAGGTGGTACGCCGTGTGTGCGAGGGCGCCGATCGCCACGCCCAGCGCGTCCTCGTCCCAGCGCGCGTGCATCTCCACCGCGACCACCAGCCGGTCGTATTCCTCGCGCAGCCGCGTCCGGAGCGCGGCCCACGCGGCGTCGTCGACCACGGACACGGTCCAGCTGCGACTGCGGTCGCGCGACGTCGGCTCTCCCCGTAGGCCCTTGGTCGAGAGGGCCACGCTCGAGCTCAGGTGGTGCACGTGCCCAGCGATCGTAGTGCCGCCCGGTCCCCCCGTCCGGGACGCCACGGCGGCGCTCAACCCGCCGATGGTGCCGAACACCCCGGTCCCCGAGGATGTGTCGGTGAAGTAGGTCCAGGGACCGGGCGGTCCCTCGAATGCTTCACGCAGCATCCTGGTGAGCAGACTCACTGTCACGGCGGGCGGCGTACCGGTCATACCGAATCCTCCTCACACCAGCTGGGTCCGAATGTTGATCTCCGACGTGAGCGTGCGATGGACCGGACACTTGTCGGCGATCTCGAGCGCCCTGGTACGCTGCTCCTCGCTAAGGTCCCCGTCCAGGGCGATCTCACGTTCGATGCGGTCGAGCAGGCCTTCCTTGGTTTCGCATTCGGCGCAGTCGGCGGCGTGGACCCGCGAGTGGCGGAGGCGCACCGTCACGCCCGTGAGCGGCCATTCTTTCCGTCGCGCATACAGCGCGATGGTCATGGAGGTTCAGGCGCCGAGCGCCGCCAACAGCAGATCGTACGGTCCGGGGCCGCGGTCGGTCCCGCCAGCGGAAACGGGTTCATCCGCGATCAATCGGTGGCGCCCGACGGTGATCTCCTGGGCGAATCCCTGGGCGCCGCCGCGCACGACCACCAGGCCCTGCTCCATTGGCTCGACCATGTAACCTCCTATGACCGTATCAAGGTCCTAACCTCGTCACCCGTTCTCACGGTTCACACGCTCTCCCCTCGGCGTCCTCACCCCTGTCCCCCTCTCCGCATACTCCGTTAGTCCTCACCCCCTGTCCCCCTCTCCGCATACGCGGAGAGGGGGAACGGTAAACGTGCGTCGGTGAGCAAGGACTCGGGAGAGGGGGGACGAGGGGTGAGGACCACGCAACGTTATGCCCCAAGGTGCGCTGTTCGGGTTAGGGCCGTACGTCCAGAGACGTCAGTATTGCGGGGATGGATCCGCTCAGGCGCGTCACGTGCGCCCAGAAGCGCGCGCTCGCGGCCAAGCTGCGCCGCAGCTCGACCCCGATGGAGCGCCACGCGTGGTCCCTGCTACGCGACCGCGGCATACTGGGCTTCAAATTTCGCCGCCAGCACGTCCTGCGCGGCTTCATCGTCGACTTCTATTGCGCCGCCCAGCGGCTCGTCTTGGAGCTGGAGGGCGACGCGCATGACGGACCCGACCAGCGAGCGTACGACGCTGCCAGCGCGGAGGTGCTCGAAGCCGCCCGCTTCCGCGTGGTGCGCGTGCGGAACGGGGACGTCACCCGGGCTGGGCTCGAGGCTGTGCTCCGAGGCGTCCCGGGAGATAGTTCAACGTGCCCCCTCTCCCGACAGGGAGAGGGGGACAGGGGGTGAGGAACTAACGAAGAGAGGGAGAGGGGGTGAGGATCAGGTTGGCGAAGTCGCCGTCGGAGCCGTTTCCCACCCACAACCCCACCCGTCCCTTGGCACGATGACTTAACTGGCTCACGACCAGGCTGGGCTGCTTCGCGTCAGCGACGAACACGCTCACCGTCGGGCTCGCGACGACGACGCGCACGTGGACCCAGCCGTTCGGATCGGGCGCGGGACTGACCGGCTGCTCGTACTCCCCCGGGTGCTCGGCTCGGAGCTTCTGCCACGGATAGGTCGGGTGGGAGACATACTGCACGGCGTGCTGGTGCCTCACGGGGTCGTCGGTCTTGAAGTTGAACGGGCGCAAGTAGACGGCGTCATAGGTCGTGTCGTCCACTCCGTGAAACGCCACGCCCACGAAGCTCTGCCCCTGCACGTCCTTGCCTCTGATATCGAGCTCGATCGTGCCGTTGCCGAGCTCGACGCCCCGCAGGTACGCGACGCCGTTGTCGGGGCGTGCGCTCAGCCGCACACCCGTTCTGGTCCCGTCGGTGAGGCTCGTCGCCGTGCGGTTGAAGACGTCCAGGCTTGCGGGATCGAGGGTCTTCCCCTGACCGCCGACTCGCGACGCGGTGCACAGTCCGCCCGCCGCCAGGATCAGAGAGACAGCCATGTGCCTGTTCATGAGGTCTCCGTTTCATGGAGGTACTCGACCCGTACGGGCGAGCGTCGCGTCCAGTTTTGCCACAATATCGGACCAGCCTTCGCGATGGGCTTCGACCTTGTCGGGCGGGAGGCGGCGGTGGGTCAACACCAGCTCCGTGTCCGCGCCGCGCGCGAACAGCTCCACCGTGACCACGGTGGGCTTTCGGTCGGTGCTTGCCGAGATCCAGGTGAAGGACAGGCGCGAGGGCGGCTCGATCGCGAGGTACTCGCCCCAGTGCTCGGCCTCGCCGCGCCCGTGGTGCATGACGATCCGGAACTTGCCGCCGACGCGTGGGTCCAGCTCGACGGTCGCGCTGCGTGTGTCTCCCGGACACATCCAGCGGGCCATGAGCGCGGCGTCGAGCCACGCGGCGAACACCCGCTCGCGGGGGACGCGCAGCACGCGCCGCACCACCAGCGGGTCAGCGTCCGCCGGCGTCATCGCGCAGCAATACCTCGAGCGCGTCGAGTCGCGCATCCCAGAAGACCCGCTGACGCGCCAGCCAGCGCGCCGCCTCGCGCAGCGGCTCGGCCCGCAGGCGCAGCCAGTGTTCCCGGCCGCGGACGCGGCGCGACACCAGCCCGGCGCGCTCCAGCACCTTCACGTGCTTGGACACCGCGTTGAACGACACGGGAAAGCGCCGCGCGAGTCGACCGACGTTCACCTCTCCGCCGGCGAGCGCGGTGAGGATGGCGCGCCGGGTGGGGCTGGCGATGGCGCCATAGACCTGGTCCAGCCGGCGGGAACGGGTTCGAGGCATGGGTTGTTTATTATTCAACCGATTGGTAGAATATCCGACATTCCACGCTCCAGCGCCAGACCCATCACGACGAGGCACCGCATGACACCCGATGACCTGCGCGACCATCCCGTGGTCTCCCACGACCGCTGGATCGCCGCCCGCACCAAGCTGCTCGCGAAAGAAAAGGAGCTCACCCGTGCCAAGGACGAGGTGAGCCGGCTGCGCCGCGCGCTCCCCTGGGAGCGGGTCGACAAGACGTACGTGTTCGAGGGACCGGACGGCAAACAAACCCTCGCCGAGCTGTTCGGCGCGAAGAGCCAGCTGTTCGTCTATCATTTCATGTTCGGACCGGAGGACCAGGAAGGATGCCCAAGCTGCTCCTTCTGGGCCGACCATTACGACGGCGCCGGCCTGCACCTGCCCCACCGCGACGTCAGCTTCGTGGCCGTGTCGCGCGCCCCGTTCGAGAAGATCGAGCGCCACAAGCGACGCATGGGCTGGTGCTTCAAGTGGGTGTCGTCCGCCAACACCGACTTCAACTACGACCTGGGCGTGTCGTTCTCGCCGGAGCAGCTCGAGCGCGGCGCCCTGCTCTACAATGCCGGGACGGCGAACCCGGGGATGCCCGATCGCGAGGGCGCGAGCGTGTTCTACAAGGATCGGACCGGCGCGGTGTTCCACACGTATTCGTGCTACGCTCGCGGCATCGAGACGTTGAACGGCACCTACAACATGCTCGACCTGGTGCCCAAGGGCCGCGACGAAGATCCCGATGACGTACAGAGCTGGGTGCGCCACCACGACCGCTACCAGGACTGAGTCGCTCCTCGCAGCCGGCGCGCTGCTGTTTCTCGCGAGCGCGGCGGCGACGGTCCACTGGTCCCGCTCCATGGCGGGCGGGATGGCCATGCCCGGCGGTTGGACTCTGGCGATGGTCTGGATGGCGATGCCGGGCGAGACGTGGGCCGGCAGTGCTGGGCGCTTCGTCGCGATGTGGCTCGTGATGATGGTCGCTATGATGCTGCCGCCGCTGCTCCCGATGCTCGCACACTTCCCGCGGAACGGGCTCGCCGCCCTGGCGGGTGTGGCGTACTTCTCCGTGTGGGGGCTGTTCGGCGCGGCCGTCTACGCGCTGGGGAGCGCCATCGCCCGTGCCGGGCTCGAGTGGCCGGCCGTCGCGCGGGTGGTCCCGCTCGCCACGGGGGCCGCGCTGCTCGCTGCGGGCGCGGTGCAGCTGAGCGCCTGGAAGGCCCGCCAGCTCGCCGTGTGCCGCGCCTGCGGTGCACCGGCGAGCCCGGCGGCCGCGACCACGCTCATGCACGGTGTGCGCTTTGGCGTGAACTGCAGTCTGTGCTGCCTCGGTCTCATGGCCGTGCTGCTCCTGGGCGGGATGATGAACATCGCGGTCGTGGCAGCCGTCGCGGTCGCGGTGGCGCTGGAGCGGCTCGGGCCCCGGCCCGCGCTCCTGGCCCGCGCGACCGGCGCGGTCATGGTGGCGTTGGGAGTGGTAGTGCTGGCGCGGGAACTTCCCAAGGTCATGCTTCATTAATGGAGCATGACTCCGTACGGCGCCCAGTTTCGCCTCGTGGCCCGCGGGCTCGTCGACTACCTCGCCGGTATCGATCCCAGTGGCGCGGGCCTGATGGGAACGCTGCTCACCCTGATCCGCCGCGATAAGGCGACCCCGCCCCTAGAAGGCGACTGACAGCTCGAGGCCGCGCGCGAACGGGGCGACCGACACTCCCCAGCGCTCCGTTTTCACGGTATAACCGAGCGCCGCCCCCAGCACGGCGGTGCGACGCGCTACCGCCGCCGGCGCCGCATGCCCCGGGAGCTCGACCCAGAAGGCCCCTTGAGCGTCGCTTGACCGCTCTCTTGCAGGATTGCCAGTGGATCAAGTCCACCACAGGAGAGGGGCCATGACCGGTTCTGTCACCAATGCGTGTGCGCTCGCGATAACGGTAGTGATCACCGCCGCATGCGCGAGCACTGCTGGACTACGCTCCGAGCCGCTCGACGCGGGGGAGACGAAGTTCTACTCTGCGCCGCTCGCCGTCGTCGGGCCGGCTGCGCGTCAGGCCGTGCTGTCCGCAGGCCTCAACGTGGATACGGTCTCCACCCCGGACTCCCTGACCTGGATGATCATCGCCAAGAAGGGGATGTCGCTCTTCAGCTACGGGGAGCTGGTGCGCGTCGTCGTCGCGCAGACGCCCGATCGAGCGGTGGCGGTTCGCGTGTTCACGAAACGCCGCCTCGCGACGAACGTCACGGCCAAGGGCGACTGGTCCGGAGCGATCTTCCAGCAATTGGACCGCATCCTCGCGGAACACTAGCGCCGCGGAAGGAGGGAATCATGTTCGCACGCACAAGTTGGTACGCCGCGCTCGTCCTGGCGGTGTCGCTCGCGGGGCGCGCCGCCGGTCAGGCGCCGGCTCCGGATCTGCGGGCGCTGTCGCTGCGCAGTCTCCGAGCCGGCCGAACCATCCGGATCAGCGGGCGGGAGATCGGCACGATCACGGGCCCGGTCGCGGGTGTACGCGACGGCGCGCTCTGGCTCGGAGCCGAGCCCGCTGCCCGCAGTGTGCCCTTGGCCGGGATCGACTCCGTGTGGGTGGCGCGGGGCCATCCCGGGACGGGAGCCCTCATAGGCACGCTGATCGGGGCCGTCGTCGCCGTGGCCGTCATGTCCGGCTCGTCTTGCGACTGGAGCGACTCAGCCTGCATCACCGGGGTGTCGCTCGCGGGTACGGGCATCATGCTCGGCGGCACGCTCGTGGGCGTCGCGATCGGGAGCGGCGCCAGGAGCTGGCAGCTGCGCTATCCTTAGGCACGACTCACGACTGCGTCTTCCAGAGGAGGCCGCAATATGCTCGGCGACCGTCCGATGTCCGATTGGATCGCGCGCTACACGCAGAGTCACCAGCACCCGATGAACCGCGTGTGCCACACCATCGGCATTCCCCTCATCGCGGCTTCCGTCCCGCTGTTTGCGATCGCCCTGTTCGTGCATGGCCTCTGGCCGGTGCCGCTGGGCCTGTTCGTCGTCGGTTGGGTGTTTCAATTCATCGGCCATGCCTTCGAGGGAAAGCCTCCGGAGTTCCTGAAAGACTGGCGCTTCCTCTTCGTAGGCCTGCGCTGGTGGCTGGCGAAGATCCGCGGACGGGCCTAGGCGAGAGGAGATCGTCCGGCCGCGCGGAGCAGGCGCTGCCGCTGGCCCGCCACCACCATGTCACGGTCCACGACGTCGCGCACGATCCGGGCAACAAAGGCATAGCCGCGCGGCTCGGCGGCGAGCCAGCGCTGCCATTCCAGCTCGTCGAGTGCCGCGGCGAGCGCTTCGCCCCCGACGCCTGACGCCTGCGCCAGCAGCGCCGCCGGCACGCGACCGTCCAGCACGGCCGCGGCGACGAGCACGCCCTGGGCATCGCTCGAGAGGCGATGGAAATTCACACGGACGGCGGCGGTGATGGCGTCGGGCAGATCGCCGGGAAACGTCTGTTGCAGCGTGCGAAGCGGCTGCGGCCACGCCCCCGGCACCTCCTGCAGGTCCAACCCCAACGCCACGGCATTCAGGAGCTCCACCGCGAGCAGCGGAATGCCGGCGGAGTCGGCGACGATGCGGCGGGCCAGTCGTTCCAGCTGCACGGCATCGTACGAGGGCGCACCCCAGCGCGCCAGCGCGTGCAGGTCGTCGCCGCTGAGCGGGCCCAGCGTGACGGCAGCGCCGGCCAGCTCCCGTCCGAGGTGGGCCCGGATTTCATCGAGCTCTTCCCGCCGGCGGTGCGGCGCAGCGGTGATGAGCAGCAACACGCGGGAGCGAGCGAGGTCTCGCGCCGCCGCCCCCAGGGCCAGGAGCGACTCGCGATCGAGCCAATGCGCGTCGTCCACCGCGACCATCACGGGCTGCTCGTCCGCGACGACGCGCAGCGCCTCGGAAAACGCGCGCGCCGGCGCCTCGAGCGGCGCACTGCCCCGCAGCCCGGCGAGGACGGCCGGCGAAGCCGCGGCGATGCCGGGCGCGTCGAGCAGCCCCGCCCGGGCGAGACCGAGGACACCGCTGCAGGGATCGCTCAGATCCGCTTCGACTGCGCGCACCGCAACGACCACGGCGCCGTCGAGGCGGGCACGACCCGCGAGCTCCTCGGCGAGTCGGGTCTTCCCGGTCCCCCCGTCGCCTTCGACGATCGCGACGCCGAAACGGCCTGCCCGACACGCCGCCCAGGTCGTCACCAGGCGCTCGAGCTCCGCTTGCCGTCCCACCAGCGGGGCGCGGCGCGACTCGGCCCCGGGGGGCGCGGCCTGCACGGTTTCGGGGAGGCGCCACACCCGCCCCTGGCGAATGCGATCCGCCAACGCTCGCGTCTCGACGTCGGGCTCGGCGCCCAAGTCCCGCTGGATCCGTGCCGCGAACGCGGTGAACACGCCCAGCGCCTGCCCGCGATCGCCGGCCAGCGCGAGCGCGCGCATCCGCGCCCGGACCGCCACATCGGAGTGCTCGTCGAGCTGTTCGGCGCGACGCGCCGCGTCCTCGGCGCCGACCAGGTCGCCCCGCGCCAAGGCTTGCGTCGACAAGCACTCGAGGACCGCGACCGAGCGGCGCTGCCAGTGGGTCCGCTCCGCGGTCATCCAGTCGTCGAACGCTGAGGCCCCAGAGATGCTGAACCCCTCGAGGAACAGTCCCGCGATCAGGCGAGCTGCAGCCTCGTAGTCACGAGCGGCGGCGCATGCCTCGAGCTGCTCCACGTCCAGGACGACCGCCCGCTCGCTCAACCCGACGTGCATCCGGTCGGTCTCGACGCCGTCCCCCAAATGACTTCGCAGGGTCAGGACGGCCTGGTTGAGCGAGCCCCGGGCCTTCTCCTGAGGCTGATCCCCCCACAGGAGCCCGATGAGGTGGTCGCGGGCTCGCATCCGTTTCGGCGACCGTGCGAGGTAGACGAGCAGGGCCAGATTCTTGTGCCACTGCAGGTCGGCGGGCACGCCGCCCTCATCGAGCCGAACCACGGGCGGGCCCAGCGTCTCGCAGCGGATCACGCGATCTCGCGCTTCTGCGCAAGAGCGGCACGCACCCGCTCGACGAAGGTGGACATGGGTCAGTCGGGTGAGAACTTCCGGGCAGACGGCCGCAAAGTCAAACGGCCGGGCGCCCGTGGTCTATTCGAGCCGCAAGATCCGCTCATGCTTCAGGTCGTGCGCGAGATACACCGTGGCCATGCCGCCCCGACCCAGCTGCCGCTCGATGCGGTAGCGCCCGGCGAGCGCGGCGGCGACGCGCGGCTGGTCGTGACTTACCACGGCCCGGTCATCGTTTCGGGCTCACGTTCCTCGGCCCGCACCGCCGACGCCCCCTGCCGGCCGAGCCGCGTGTTGAGCGCCGGCAGCTCGGCGGTGAGCGTCTGCCGCCACCGGCGCACAGCGTCCGCCACGCGCTCGCGCTGCGCGGCAAACACGGCTCGCGCTTGCTCGGTGGGCTCGCGATCGGCGCTTTCCACGACCGTCTCGAGTCCGGCCAGCTCGTCGCCCGCGGCGCCCGCCGCGCGCGCGAGGCTGTCGGCCAGGCGCTCGAGGGCGGTGAGCGACCCCCGCGTCCCGCGATCGAGCGAGCGGCCCGCGAGCGCGCGGACCTGGTCGCGCGCGCTGCCCAGGCTGCCCGCGAGCGTGTGCTGTTCCGCCATCGCATTCCAGATGTCGAGGCCGAGCCGCAGCTGGGCCTCGAGCGCGGCGTCGGCGACGTGGACCCGCGGGTCGAGCTCGATCCGGAGCGACCGAGTGTAGGTCTGCCCTCCTACGCCGAGCCGCACTTCATAGACCCCCGGTAAGACGAGCGGCCCCTGCGGCTCGGCGACCGTTCCCTGGCCGGCGATCGCGGCAATGCTGTAGCCGTAGCGCGCGGCGGGCGGGGGAGGATACCGCAGGTCCCACACGAAGCGGTTCAGCCCCACCGTGCGCGTGGGCGGCTCGAAGCGCGGCAACCATTCGTCGGCGATCTGTGGCGGCTCCGCCGGCGGGGTCGGGCGGTCGTCGCTCGAGAAGCGGCGCACTACACCGCCGCGCGCATCGCGAATCTCCACCGTCACGGGACCGGAGGAGGGCGGGGGCGCCGCTCGCAACAGATAGTCGATCACCGCGCCGGCCGGCGGATTGGTGCCGTGCGGCTCTTCGGCGGGCAGCGGAGTGTCGTTGCCGACGCTGCGGCGCAACCGGACCGCCGGCCCCGGAGTGAACAGATAGACCGGAGCCCCGAGAGCGGAGTCGCCCAGCTGGCGCAGCGGCGTGAGATCGTCCAGCACCCAGAACGAGCGGCCGTGCGTAGCCGCGATCAGGTCGCGGCCGTGGACCGCGAGGTCGCGCACCGCTGCCACCGGCAGGTTGAGCTGCAGCGATTGCCAGTGGTCGCCGTCGTCGAACGACACGTAGACGCCCGTCTCGGTGCCCGCGTACAAGAGCCCCGCGCGGACGGGATCGGCACGCACGGCCTGCACGTACGCCTGCGGCGCGATCCCCGAGTCGGCGCGGGTCCAGTGCGCGCCCCCGTCGCGGGTGCGATAGATGTAGGGTGCGAAGTCGTCGACGCGGTGACGGTCCACTGCGGCGTAGGCGGCCGCTGTGTCGAAAGGCGACGCCTCAAGCAAACTGATGGTGCTCCAGGGCTCGAGGCCCTGCGGCGTCACGTTCTGCCAGTGCCCGCCCGCGTCGCGGGTGCGGTGAATCAGCCCATCGTCCGTCCCGACCCAGAGCAATCCCGCCGCACGCGGTGACGGGGCGATGGCGTACACCACGCCGTAGCCCCGCGTCGCCGCGTTCGCGACCGTGGTCGGGCCCGTGTCGGTCGCTGCTCGGCCGGCGGCACCGGTCAGGTCGGGGCTGATGGCCTCCCAGTGCAACCCGCCGTCCCGTGTGCGCAGCACCACCTGGGCGCCGAGATAGAGCGCCTGGCGGTCGACGCGATCGAACACCAGCGGCGACGTCCATGTGAAGCGGTATTTCCGCTGCGGCATCGGCACGCCAAAGGTCGAGACCGGCCAGGGCGAAATGTCCTGCGACTGGCCCGTGTGCCGGTCGAACCGATGCACCCCACCGTAGGTATCCCCGCCGTAGACGATGTCGGGATCGAGCGGATCGGGTGCGATGTAGCCGCTCTCGCCCGCGCCCACGGGCGCCCAGTCACGGAACGTGATCCCGCCGAAATCGCTGCGGCTCGCCACCCCCGCCGTGCCCGCGTCCTGCTGGGCGCCGTACACGCGGTAGGGGAAGGCGTCGTCCGTCACCACATGGTAGAACTGCGCCGTGGGCTGGTTGTACCAGCTGCTCCAGGTGCGGCCGCCGTCGAGGGTGACCACCGCGCCTTGGTCGCTGCCTACGATCATGTGTGTCGCGGTCTTGGGATCGACCCACAGCTCATGATAATCATCCCCGCCGGGCTGCCCCTTGAGCACGCCGAACGTCTTCCCGCCGTCGGTCGACTTGAGGAGCGCCACGTTGGGCACGTACACGACGTCCGGGGTGTGGGGATCGACCGTGACGCGGCAGAAATACCAGTTGCGGCTGGTGAGCCGGGGATCGCTGCTCGCGAGTCGCCATGTCGCGCCACCGTCGTCGGAGCGGTACAGTCCAGCGCCTGTCTTCGCGCCGATCAGCGCATACACCCGGCCGCCCCGGCCGACCGCCAGCCCGATGCGACCCACCGGACCCGCGGGAAGACCGTGCCCGCCGAGCGGCGTCCAGGTGGCGCCACCGTCGGTCGACTTGTACAGGCCGCTTGCAGGTCCTTCGTCCGGCGGATACTGCTCCCACGGTGTGCGGCGCGCCTGATAGAGCGCGGCGTACACGATTTGGGGATCGGCGGGATCCGCCGCCAGGTCGATGGCGCCGGTATCGGGATTCTTGAAGAGCACTTTGGTCCACGTACGTCCACCGTCAGTGGAGCGGAACACGCCGCGCTCGCGGTTGGGGCCGTACGCGTGTCCCAGCGCCGCGACCAGCACGACGTCGGGATTGCGGGGATCCACGAGCACTTTCCCGATGTGGCGCGTCTCGGCGAGGCCGAGCGACTGCCAGTGCGCGCCGCCGTCGGTGGACTTGTAGACGCCGGCGCCATAGGTGATGTCGGAGCGGATCGCCGCCTCGCCTGTCCCCACGTAGATCACGTTCGGGTCGGAGGGCGCAAGGGCGAGCGCGCCGATGGAAGCAGTCGGCTGCGTGTCGAATATTGGCTCCCAGGTGACCCCGGCGTTCCGGGTGCGCCACACGCCGCCGTCCACGGCCCCGAAGTAGAACGTCGCGGGATCGCCGGGGACACCGGCGACCGCGAGCACGCGGCCGCCGCGGTGCGGGCCGATCAGGCGCCAGCGCAGCGCGCCGTAGGCACGCGACGGAATCGACTGGGCTCGGACCGGGAGCGCGGCTGGGAGCGCCACGGCGAGCGAGCTGAGCAGCAGGGCGGATCGGATCTGGTTCATGCAGGAGAAGATGCTCGCCGCGGCCGGGCGGGGAAGCCTTGGTGATACAGCTGCGTCACTACCCGCGCCGCGCATGGAGCCGGCGGAAAATGACCACGTGGTTCGCGAGGAGGATCCGCACGAAGAACGTCGGGATCACCACGAGGTGATGATCGACGCGGTCCATGGCACGGTCCTAGAGTTTGCCCGAGGCTTCGCCGCGCCCCAGCCGGGTCTTCTCCCGCCCGAGCCAGGAGTTTCCCCGGTGTCCCGGGTGTCGGGCCGTCGCCACATTCGGACATGGCGCGTCGCCCCCCGTTCAGCCGTCCTCCCGTCGTGCTCGTCGCCAATGCGTTCGGCACGTGGCTCAGCCAGGCGCTCGCCAACCTGGTGAAGGCGCGCGGCTATCGGGTCCACTTCGTGTTGAGCGGGCGCGAGCTGCTGGAGCAGGCGCCGTCCGTGCGCCCCGACGTCGTCGTGCTGGACGCGGACCTGCCCGATCTCGACAGCATCGAAGTGTGCCGCACGCTGCGCCAGAATCGCGCCGCCTGGAACATGCCCGTCATGATGATCACGGCGACACCCGCCACCAAGCAACAGCGCCTCGCCGCGCTCGAGGCCGGGGCGTGGGACTACTTGAGCGTCCTGCTCGACCCGGAGGAGGTGACCCTCAAGGTCGATGCCCTGGCTCGACTCAAGTTCGACATGGAGCGGGTGCTGGAGGAGAGCGCCGTGGACCCGGCGAGCGGACTGTACACGCCACGCGGGCTGGAGCGACGGGCACGCGAGCTCGCGTCGGACGCGACGCGCCGGCGCGCGCCGCTCGCCTGCGTGGCGCTCGGCATCGGCCTCGACCCCAAGGGCGCGGGCGAGAGCGCCGGGGCGCTGCCCGGGGCGGCGGCCTACGCCGGCCAGGTGCTGCAGGCGAGCGGGCGCACGTCCGATTGCGTCGGCAGTCTCGGTCAGGGAGAGTTCGCGGTGCTCGCGCCGGGGACCGCCCCCGAGGGCGCCGCGCGGATGGCCCGGCGGCTGGCGCGGGTGATCGAGACGGCCGGACCGCGGCCCGCCGGCGTGCCGCCGCTCCGCGTACACGCCGGGTACGACGCCGTGGCGGACCTCCACCGCACGCCGGTCGAGCCCGCCAGCCTGCTCGCGCACGCGGGCACGGCGCTGCACCAGGCGCGAGCGGGAACCGGGGAGCGGATTCAGGCCTACCGGGCGTAGATTTCCCCCGTCCGACAAGCCCCGTGATCCCCGGCTTGCGCCCGGGGTCAGTGGCGCACCTACCCGTGCTGGTGGACTTTCGCCCCAATGCGTAAGCAGCAACTCTTGCAGCGGCTCGAACACGCTTGGGAGACCTTCCAGGCGTCCTACGCGGGCCTCTCGGACGCGGAGCTGATGGAGCCGGGCGTGACGGGCGCCTGGTCGGTGCGAGACATCATCGCGCACGTGACGTGGTGGGAGGAAGAAGCGCTCGCGCACCTGCCGCTCGTCCTCGCCGGCGGGACGCCACCACGCTATTCCGTCACGCATGGCGGCATCGATGCATTCAACGCCAAGATGACGGCGCAGAGGAAGCACCTGTCGCTCGCGGAGGTGCTGGCGCGGCAGGACGAGGTGCACCGCCGCCTGCTCGCCTTCGTCCGCGGTGTTCCCGAGGAGGAGACGGCCAGCAAGACCCGCTTTCGCCGTCGCCTGCGGCTCGACACCTACGGTCATTACCCGAAGCACACGGCAGCGATTCGGGCGTGGCGAGAGTCGCGGGCGCCTAAGCCAGGACTGACCCCCGGGCGCAAGCCCGGGGTGAGGGAGGAACGGCGCTAGCGACGGCTGCCGACCAGCGCCTGGTAGACCAGCGTGGGAAACTTGGCGGCGATGTCGGTGCGATTCGGCAGCTGGTTGATCATGAACACGATGACGAGGTGCTCGACCGGATCGACGGAGTAGCCGCTGCCGTACGCCCCGCCCCAGCTGAACGTTCCCACCGACGCCATGCCGTTGGCACCGTAGCGTTCGGTCGTCTGGAACCCAAACCCGAAGCCGCGCGCCCCGGTCGAGTCGAACAGCGTGCCGCTCTGATTATGCGTCATCAGGTCCACGGTGTGCGGCGCCAGGATGCGGACACCGTCGAGCGCCCCGCCGTTGCGCAGCGCCTCGAGGAAGCGGGCATAGTCGGCCGCGGTCGAGATCAACCCCGCGCCGCCCGCGAAGCTCCTGCGGGGGCCGTCCACGTAGTTCCCCTGCCCGCGCGGGCCGTCGGGGGCGCGCTGCGCGTGATTGGTCGAGTCGCTCAGGTATACGGTGGCGAGCCGGCCCTTGGCGCTCGGCGGCACGAAGAAATACGTGTCGTTCATCTTCAACGGACCCGTAATGCGGGTCCGGATCAGCTGGTCGAGCGGCATCCCGGACGCGCGCTCGGCGACGCAGCCGAGGATGTCGGTGTTGTAGCCGTATACCCATCGCTCGCCCGGTTGAGCGACGAAGGGCAGCGTCGCGAGCCGCTCGATCGTGGCACAGATCGGCTCGTCCTTGTCGGCCGTGTACCAGCCCCATCCGGCCGCAGGCCCGAGCCCCTGCGCGGCGTAGAGCGATGCGATCAGTCCGTCGGTGCCGTACGAGATGCCGGCCGTGTGCGTGAGCAGATCGCGGATTGTGATCGGTCGCGCCGCGGCCTTGATGACGAGACCGGTGTCGCTCTTCGTCGCGACGGTGGTGTGCGCGAACGCCGGGATGTAGCGGCTCACCGGGTCGCCGACCGCGAGCGACCCCTGCTCCACGAGCGACAGGATCGCGACCGTCGTGAGGGCCTTGGTCTGTGACGCGATGCGAAACAGGGCGTCCGGGGTCATGCGGCGCCCCGACTCCTTGTCGAGCCAGCCCACCGCATGCTGGTAGACGGCGCGACCGTCCTCGAGCACCAACCCCACCGCGCCGGCGATCTGGCCGGAATCGACGTACTGCTGCATGAACCGGTCGATGCGTGCCAGGCGCGCCGGCGCAAAGCGCGGTCGGGTCTGTGCGGGCAGGCTCGCGGCTACGGCCGAGAGCAAGGCAAGCGCTAAAAACCGGGTGCGATCCATTGCGCCTTTACTCCGGTAGGTCCCCGGCGTGATCTTAATGCCTTCCGCGCGCCGCAGCGAAAGTGAGAAAGGGGGAGGGAGGGTTATGCGGGGTAGCGTCATCGTAGTCGGGGTCGCCCTGTGCGTCGCCTGTGAAACACCAAACCGACAAGGGACACCCGCCAAGCTCGCGGGGGTACGGGTGGTGGACCTGATCCCGGCTTCGCTCAGCGGGGAGACCTGGCAGGACGCCGAGCCGTTCCTGGCGCTGTACGCCTCGGACCCGAAGCTCATGGCGGCCTCCGCGTTCACGCCCAATCCCGGCGGATCCAACAGCATGACGGCGCCCATTTTCGTCTCGAACGACGGCGGCGACTCCTGGACGCTGCGCAACACGCTCCCCAGCCAGTCGATGACGGCCGATATCACCCACGCCGTCGGGGGCAACCCGCCCGTGCTGTACGCCGGAATAATGAAAGTGCCCGGCTTCCCGCTCAACGAGCTCAAGGCGAACGACTTCTTCTCACCCGCGACGATGACGCTGCAGGCGTTCCGTGCCGACATCGATCAGCCGTTCGTGCGCACCAGCCAAGTCGCGAGCGCGGATCGCGTGTATATCGGCCTCAATGATTTCGACGCCCCGAACGGGCGCACCGCCACCGTCGACGTGTCGCTCGACGGGGGCGCGACCTATTCGTCCCGTCGCATCGAGACCCGCAACACGCTGGGGCAGAATGGCCCGTCGATCCGTCCCGCCGTGGCGCAGGATCACACCGTGTACGTCGCCTACTTCGGCTGGCGCTCGAACGCCGGAGCGGATGTGACGAGCGACGTCGTGGTGGTGCGCGACGACAGTGGCGCCACCGGGGCGACCCCGTTCCGCGACCTGGTCGACCCGTCGGACAACCTCCCCGGCCGTCTGGTCGCGACCCACGTCACCATCCCGTGGTCCAACGCGCCCACGCTGGGACAGGAGCGCATCGGGTCCACCCTGTCGATCGCGGTGGACGCGCTGCACAGCGAAAATGTCTACCTGGCCTGGGCCGACCGGGTGGGGACGGGCGACATCTACACGGTGCACGTGCGCCGCTCGACCGACCGCGGCGCGACCTGGAGCGGCGACGTGCGCACCCTTACGAACGCCACGGACGCGAGTCTGGCGGTCTCGGGCAACGGCACGGTCGGCCTGTTGTATCAGCAGGTGACCGGGTCCGCCGCCACCAGCCGGTGGGTGACCCGCCTGGAGCAGTCGCGCGACGGCTTCGCGACGCACCAGGACGTCGTGCTCGCCTCCGTGCCGGCCACGACGCCGGCCTTCCAGTTCCTGCCGTACATCGGCGACTACAACTGTCTGCTCACCCGCGGCAACCAGTTCCTCGGCATATTCTCCGCGAACAACACGCCCGATTCCACTAACTTCCCGCAAGGCGTGGTGTATCAACGACGGGTGGACTTCGCGACACACCAGCTGCTCGCCGGCCCGGGCGGCGCGGTGGCCGTCTCGATCGATCCGTTCTTCTTCCGCGTCCCCGTTCTGCCATGACGACAGACGGTCGCAGCGAGGGTCCCATGCGCACGTGGTCAGTCATTCTTCTCGCGGTCGCGCTTTCGTTGTCCGGATCCGTAGGCGCCGCCCAGATGAGCCGGGCGGCGCTCGTGAAGCGGTCCGACATCATCCTCATCGGAACCGTCACGCAGGTCGGCGCCGTGGCGGTGCCCGAGGTGCCCGCATCGGCCCGGACTGTCGTGGTGCGGGTCGATCAGGTGCTCCAGAAGCCGCTCGCGGTCGCCCTGACCAGGGGCGATTCCGTCACCGTCGAAACCCTGCGGGCGGGCTCGCTCAAACCGGGCACGCAGGCGACGTTTTACACGACGGGCTGGATCTTCGGCCGGGGCGTGGCGGTGCGCGAGGTGGGCCACGAGCCGGGACGATCCCCGGTGGTGCTGGAGGACCAGCAGGAAGCTGTGGCGAGGGCGCGGCGCGAGATGCACGACGCGGATCTGAAGGCGCACATCGAGACGGCGGCCATGGTGGTCGCGGGCCGCGTGGAGGAGGTGCGTCCGGCCGAGCTGCCCGCCGCGCCGGCGCGCCCCAAACGGATCAGCGAGCACGACCCCAACTGGCAGGAAGCGATCATTCAGGTGGAAGACGGCATCAAGGGGGCCCAGGCCGGGGAGCGAGTGGTGGTGCGGTTCCCGGGCTCCCCCGACGTCGCCTGGGTCGGCACGCCGCGGTTCGCGGTCGGGCAGGAGGGCACGTTTTTGCTTCACACGGACTCGACCAGCGGCTCGCCGCGCGCCACGTGGGGAGGCAAGTCGGTGACGGCGTACACGGCGCTGCACAAGTTGGACGTGCTCTCCCGGCAGGACGCGACGCGCGTGCGCGACTTGATCCGGAAGCCGTAGTTGGAGAAAACCAAAGTAGAGGAGTTCCTGCAGCCCAAGGCGATGTTGACGCCCGGCATCGCGGGCGGCGTCACGATGTTGATCGCCAATGCGCTGTGGGTCGCCTTCAGCCTGCCGCCGCGCTGGACATCACTGGTGTTGAGCTTTCTGCTCGGTCTGCTCGTCTTCGTGGCCAAGGGCGGCGTGCCGGGGTGGCAGCGGGCGCTGTACTACCTCCTCAACTCGCTCATCATTTTCTCGGTCAGCATCGGGACGAATTACGTCGGGGTGGGGTTGACGCATCCTCCGGCGCGGCAGACCAGCGCAGTGGAGCCGGGTGCGCGCATGTTTTTCGGAGACTGGCTCCTCTCCCCCTGACCCCACGGGATCCCCGGGCTTGCGCCCGGGGTCAGCGCCGCAGGTCGTTAGTGTCCGATCGGATGCGTCGTGGGGAGCGCCTTCCCGATGGACGTCGCCAGGGCCGAGCACTCGGGGTGGCCGAACCCGCCGGCGCTCACGCCCTTCGCATCAAAGTCGTAAATGATGTTGTCGTCCTTACCGCCGTCCGCCACGCCGGCCGGCACGTGATCGAGCCCGAGGTTGTAGCGCATCTTCCACGCGATGTTGTGATCCGCGCAGGAGGCATCACCGCTCACGCCGAGGCCGCCGACGAGCTTCCCATGGTCATCGTACAGCGGCAGGCCGCCCCCGAACACGTTGGTCCCCCCGATGCGCTTCCCCACCATGAAGTCCCGCGGGGTGCCGTAGTCGGCCGCATCCCCGCCATAGGCAACCTCATCGTTGGTGGGATTGGCTTCCTGGAGACCGAACAGGGTTCCGCCGGGCTGCGTGGCGGCGTACAGATTGGCCGTCGAGAGAGCGAGGTGCGGCAGGCTGAAGGCGTTCGCGGTGTTCGCCTTCTGGGCCGCGATCACCCGACTGCCCGGCCACTGGTCGGTGGCCGTGGCCCCGGTGAACACGACGGCGACGACGAGGCCGTTCCGATCCACCACGGCCGCCCACATGTCGAGATTGAAGCCGCCATTATCCTCGTGGCGGGCCTCGAGCAGCGCCGCCTTCAACGGGTCGAAGCCGGCGATGCGACGCAGGTTCAGGTCGAGTGTGGGGCCACTGATGCTGTTGTCGCTGCATGCCGCCAGCGCGGCGAGACCGCAGGCGGCGATAGCGAGACGCGTGATCTTGCGGGTGAGGGGATGGAGACTGAGCATGGCGGGATCCTCCGGGTTGTGGGGTGACGGACGGACCCGGGCTGGGGCGGTCTTCGGGATCGGAGTGGCGTCGCAGCGGAGGCGTCAGGGCGAAGGCGAGGAGGCCGTGCTCGGGCCGGCGGAAGAAATTACGTCTGTCACGGCCGGCTTGCGAGCCGCAGTCAGCTGAACAAGCGCTCGACGGAGCGTAGCGCGAGCGCGCGTAGCTGTTCGGAAGCCGTCAGGGAGCGGCGATTTCCCTTGTGGGGCCGGTCGCGTGCCGTCAGCGTTCACCGCCACACCCCACAGAGGAACACCATGGGACTAGTCCATGTCATGGTGGGGCTGCCGATCGCCCTTGCCAGCGTGACCGCGCCGGCTCGCGTCGAGATCGAGACCCCGGAGCCCCCGACCCCGGTGGTGATCGACTCGCAGCGCGTCCTGGTCTACGAGCTCCACATCACGAGCTTCGCCCGGACACCGCTCGAGCTGCGCCACATCGAGGTGTTCGGCAGGCCGGCGCTGCCTCTCGCCACCTACCGAGACAGCGCACTTGCCGCGCTGCTCGAACCGGTCGGCGGGATGCACGAACCGGCGCACGATCCGGCGCGCCTCGAGCCGGGGCGACGGGTCGTCGCGTACCTGTGGGTACCGCTGCCGCGTCACGGCGCCGTGCCCGACACGCTCGTGGACCGTGTCGTGTTTTCGCCCGCGGATTCGGCCGCTGCGCCGAACGATGAGACGGTCGCCGAGGCGGCGGTTGCGGTGCGGCACACGGAGGCCGCGGTGCTTTCCCCACCGCTCCCGGAAGGCATTTGGTTGGCCGGTGGTGGGCCATCGAACGTATCCCCCCACCGTCGCGCGCTTGCTGCGCTGGGAGGTCGGACGTACATCGCGCAGCGCTTCGCCGTCGACTGGATGCTCATCGGGCCGAACGGCGACACCCATCAGGTCGACGCGACTCGGAACGAGAGCTATTGGGGATTCGATCAGCCCGTGCTCGCCGTCGCGGATGGCGAGGTGACGGAGGTCGTGGACAGCATCCCCGACCACGCGCCCCACGTGCTGCCAGGGGCGGTGACGCTGGCGAACATCGCCGGAAATCATGTCATCCTGAGAATCGGGGCCCATCGATACGTGGTGTATGGGCACCTGGAGCATGGCAGCGTGCGGGTGCGTCCCGGCGAGCGCGTGCGACGGGGACAGACGATCGCGAAGCTGGGCGACTCGGGCCAGACCACGGCGCCGCACCTCCACCTCCACGTGGCGGACGGGAACTCGGTGCTCGGCGCCGAGGGGGTGCCGTGGGTATTGCGATCGTACGAGGATCTGGGCTCCGGGAACACGTTCGAATTGAACGCGCACCCCGACATTCCCCGTAGCCTGGCGCTGCCCGGGGAGAGCGAGGTCGTGCGCTGGGGTCGCGGGCGTCCGTAGGAGAACCGCGGGACCTCACCGCTGCGGCGCGCTGGCCTCGCAGGGGCGCTCTCAACATGCGTTAGGCAGGACCATCGGAGGACCGTATGCGGGCCCATTCTGTCGGTCGTCTCGGTCTCAGTCTGATCGGCTTCTTCGCGCTGGTCCAGGCACTGGTGATCTTCCCGTACCTCGCGACCTGGGGCATTGAGTTGCTGCGCGGCAATCAGAGTCCGGTTCTGGTCGTGCTGACAACGATCTTGCCGTTCGCTTTGCTGATTCTGCTCGGGGTCGTGTTGGTAACCAACCCCGATCGCATTGCGCGTGCCCTGGCGCAGGGGGAGGGGGAAGGCGACCGAGAAATCCCGGTTGTCTCGGTCGAGATTGCACAGGTTCTCTTCGCCGCAACCGGCGTGCTGATCTTTGCCGGTGCTATTCCCGACCTTTTCCGCGGTGCCGTGACTGCCCTCCGCGGTGCCCAAGACCTCCGCTTTCAGGCCTTGGCCGGAGCGGTCGCGCGCGCGCTCCTGGGGGTCGTCCTCTTCTTTCGACCTCGCGCAGTGCTGGATTTCTGGCGGCGGACGCAACCTGGAGGCGACGCCGAGCCAGGCAGAGACGGCACCGCCTGAGTTGCGCTCGCACCGATGTCGCCTGTAGGGAGCTCCGCTGGGGGCGGTGCATCCGCCCCTCACCGCCCCGCTGCCGCCCGCGCCGCGGCCAGCTTGGCTTGCTGCTCGGCCGACAGCATGTTCTTGATCTGAATCAGCAACGTGATGTGGGCGCGCTTTACCTCGCGCTCCACCCCCAACACCTCGTCCACCTGCGCCAGGGCCGCGACCGGATCGACTGTGGGCTTCTCGAGCAGCGTAGCGAGCCGCTGCGACTGGTCCTGCATACGCCATTGCAGGTCCACCACCTTGGTCTGAAAGTCCTGAATGGCCTTGGTGATGCCGGCGCGCTGCTCGGCGCGGAGCCCGATGTCCTGCTGGTGCTGCATCACCAGCTCCGGCGGGAACAGCACGCGCGCCAGCGGGTCGTCGGGCTGAGGCGGGGGAGTCGGCTGCTGAGCTGCCGCTGCGATCGCGAACAGGGCGAGGGCAAGCACGAGCGAGAGACGATGCGTTTTCACGGAGTCCTCCGGTCTAAGGTGATGGTCACGCGACCGAGCTCCGGCACGGTGCGCAGCAGCTCCTCGTTCGGGAGCGCGAGCAGGAAATCGGTGGGCGTTTTCAATCGGACAGTCGCGAGATCGATCGGTACCCCGCGCCGGGCGAGGAGCAGAGCGACGGCGACGCCGGCGAGGACTAGTGCCGCGGCGGCGAGCCCGAGCGCGCGGCGTCGCGGCGTCGCAGCCCGGCGAGCCCGTGCCGCCGCGAGCGTCGCCCGGAACGCCGGCGCCGCGGTCGTATCTTCGCGCCGCAGCGCACGGAACTGTTCCCCCAGGTCGTGATCGTT
>QHUT01000087.1 GCA_003222055.1 Gemmatimonadota bacterium | reverse complement strand
CGCCGACGTGATGCAGCGACTCGAGCCCATCCTGGTCGAGCTCCGGCCGGACCTGCTCCTGGTCTACGGCGATGTGAACTCCACGCTCGCCGCCGCGCTCGTGGCGGCCAAACTCGGTGTGCGCGTCGGTCACGTGGAAGCCGGCTTGCGCAGCGGCGACTGGACGATGCCCGAGGAGATCAACCGCGTGGTCACGGACCGGCTGTCGGACCTGCTGTTCCTGCCGTCGCGCGACGCCGCCGTCAACCTCGCGGGTGAGGGGATCGCGCTTGAGCGGATGCACTTCGTCGGGAATGTCATGATCGACACGCTCGCCTGGGCCTTGCCGCAGGCGATCGCCCTCGAGGCGCCGGCGCGCCACGGCGTGAGCGGTGACCAGTTTGCGGTAGTGACGCTCCACCGACCGGCCAATGTCGACGATCCTGTGGTGCTCCGGGAGCTAGTGCAGGCGCTCAAGCGGCTGGCGCAGCGCGTGGCCGTGCTGTTCCCGATGCACCCCCGGACACGGCAGCGCATCGAGTCGCAGGGACTCCGGGTCCCGGACGCCGACGGGCTGCGCATACTCGAGCCACTCGGCTATCTGGAGATGCTCAGCCTCGTGGCGGGCGCCGCGTTGGTCCTGACCGACTCGGGCGGGCTCCAGGAGGAGACGTCGTTTCTCGGCGTGCCGTGTCTCACGGTGCGGCCCAGCACCGAGCGTCCGATCACCTGCACCCACGGCACGAACCGGCTGGTGCTTCCCAAACGCGACGCGATCCTCGCGGGGGCGGAGCGGGCCCTGGCTCAGCGCTCGCCCGCGCGACCGGTCATCGAGCGGTGGGACGGGCGCGCCGCCGAGCGGATCGCCCGTGTCGTCTGCGCGGACGAGCGGTTCGACGTCGACGGCCCGTTGGCGGCGACGCCGCCACATGCGCCGCGACGCGCGATCGCGATTCCGCAACCACTCGGCGCGGGCTAGAGTCCGGCGCCGCCCAAGTCAGCAAGGTGAGCCGTCGCAACAGTGTGCTAACCAGGAGGTCAGGGAATGACTGATGCAGCGCATGCCGGGGAGCGGACCGCACGCCGCTCCCCGCGGCGCTCTCCTCTTCGTGGCGTGGGTGCGACCGCACCGTACTGCCGATGCCGCATGATGCTGCATTCCGACCACATTCCGCTCGCCGCGTCGCGCTCGACACAACACAGATCGGTCAATGCGCGCGGCATCCGTCTTGCGATGGGACCCATGGCAGCGTGGGTGCCGCAACACGGCGCGCCACGACGTGACACGGACATGCACGCGGGGAAGCGGGCCAACTGAGCTGACCATTCGCGGATTGCGTCCACTGCGCCGCGCCGGCGGCGAGTGGGCCCCGGTGGTGGCTCGCTCCCCTGCGCCTTTTTTTTGTGCATTATGCTGAAACCGCGCGCCCTGAACTGTTGCACGGACGCCATCCTCGTACGGTGAGTCGCTTTGTAAGGCATTTCAGCAGCACTAGTTACAGTAGTCAAGCCGCTCCAACAAGTTGGCACTAGCCTTGCTGTTGCGCCGCAGCAACATTCGACCGGGCGAGGAGCGCCAGCCATGGCCACCAAAGGGAAAGACGCACAGTCGCCGCTGCCCGACCCCCAAGCACAGACGGAATCCACCGCGGCGCTGCTGCGCGAGCTGGTGGCGCACCTCCGGCAGAACCGAACCCAGTTGCGCGAGGAATGGGCGCGGCGCATCACGCGCGCCCAACTGCTCACGGCGATGACTGAGGAGGAAATCTTCGCCGAAGCGACCTCGGTGTACGACAACTACGTCGAAGCGCTGGAGACGGGGACGTTCGAAGCCCTGCAGGCCTACGCGCGCAACCTGTCCGAGCGCATCATCCCGCGAGGGGTCGAGACCCACGAAGTGGTCGGGATCGTGCTGCTGTTGCGCGACGTGCTCGCCCGCTCCCTGTTCGGCAAGTACCACGAAGATTTCGACAAGCTCAACCGCATCCTCGACGCCTACGAGCCGGCCGCCAACCGGATCGCGAACACGGTGGCGGTGGGCTTCGTACAGGAGCGCGAGCGCATCATTCGCCAGCAACAGGAGGCGATCCGCGAGCTGTCGACGCCGGTGTTGCAGGTGCGCGAGCGGCTGCTCATCTTGCCGATCATCGGCGTCATCGATCCGCAGCGCGCGCGGCAGCTCACCGAGCAGCTGTTGCGGGCCATCCGGACCAACCGCGCCAAAGTCGTCGTCATCGACATCACGGGTGTCGCGGCGATGGACTCGAACGTCGCCAACCACCTGGTGCAGACGGTCGAAGCGTCGCGGCTGTTGGGCGCGACGGTCATCGTGACGGGTCTCTCGCCGGAAATCGCCCAGACGCTCGTGACGATCGGGGTCGACTTGAGCGAGATGGCGACGGTGGGCGATCTCCAGGGAGGCATCGAGGAGGCAGAGCGGCTGCTGGGGTACAAGGTTGTGCCACTGGAAGAGCTGACCCCGAAGGCGTGAGTCGGCACCCCACTCCGTCGACGGAGGGCGCGTGGAAGTTCCCATTCTGAAGCAGGGTCACTACCTGATCGCGTCCATCCAGTCCGCGCTCACCGATGCCGATCTGTCGCAGCTGCGCGAGGCGTTGATCGAGCGCGTGGGGCGGTTTCGGGCACGGGGCGTCATCGTCGACGTCACGGCGCTCGACGTCATGGATTCCTTCGCCGTCCGCACCCTGCGGGACATCGCGCATATGGCCCGGCTGCGCGGGGCGGAGACGGTGATCGTGGGAATCCAGCCCGAGGTGGCGTTCGCGATGGTGCAGCTCGGGCTGACGCTCAAGGGCGTGTCGACCGCCCTCGACCTGGAAGAAGGCCTGGCGTTCCTCAATGTCCAGACCCAGCTCCGAATCGACCGCGGACCGGGACGCCTCGACCGTGGCTGACGACTTGCTCATCCCCATCACCGCCGATGTCGACGTCGTAACCGCGCGGCAGCGCGGGCGCGACTTGGCCGCCGAGGCGGGATTCTCGAGCGGCGACCAGACGGTGATCGCGGCCGCCATTTCCGAGATCGCGCGCAACATCCTGATGTACGCCAAGCGGGGCGAAATCGCCCTCAGCGTCGTGGCGAACGGCGACCGTCAAGGCGTCGTCGTCGTGGCGCGCGACCAGGGGCCCGGGATCCGCGACGTCCCCCGCGCCATGCAGGACGGCTACTCCACATCCGGGGGCCTGGGTCTCGGGTTGCCCGGCGCCCGCCGCCTGATGGACGACTTCGACGTGGTCTCCGACGCGGGGAAGGGCACCACCGTGACGATGAAGAAATGGCGGCGCATGAATGCCTGAGGCGTCCGTGGACGCGTCGACGCTGATCGCCTGGGGTGTCGCATCGTCGGCGCTCCCCGGCCAGACTCAGTCCGGGGACCTGCACCTGGTCAAGCCCGTGTCCACCGGCGTGCTGATCGCGGTCGTGGATGGACTCGGCCACGGCGCGGACGCGGCCACCGCGGCGCGCAAGGCCGTGACCACGCTCGACGAGCACGCGTCCGAATCGGTGCTGGCGCTGCTGCAGCGTTGCCACTGGGCGCTCAAGGGCTCGCGGGGCGTGGTGATGAGTCTCGCGTTCGCCAACGGGCAGCAGAACGCGCTGACGTGGGCCGGCGTCGGCAACGTGGAGTGCATGCTGTTCCGCGGCGATGGGGCGCCGTCGGCCAATCCGACGCGCGTCGGCCTCGTCACGCGCGGCGGCATCGTCGGCTCCGAGTTGCCACAGGTCCGCGCCCAGGTCGTGCCGCTCGCCGCCGGCGACGTGCTGATCTTCGCCACCGACGGGATCCGCGAAGGGTTCAGCGACGGGCTGCAGTTCGAGACACCACCGCAACAACTCGCCGAGCAGATCTTGAGCCGACATGGCAAGGGCACGGATGATGCCCTCGTGCTGGTCGCTCGCTATCGGGGCGGCACCCGGACGAGGGGATGACGCCTCCGATCGGGATGGAGCCCTCGCCTCTGTCCGCGGTGCCGCGGAAGGGGGACGCAGCGCGCTTGCGGATTCTCGTGGTGGCCGGAGAGGGCGCGGGCAGCGCCGCCCTGCTCCAGAGCCTGCGTCAGTGGGCGGACGACGGCCGGCTGGACGTGGACGCGGCGCCGGATCTGCCGCGGGCGGTGCGTCTGCTGGCGGGCCAGCGGTGGGACCTCGTCCTGGCGGCGCTGGGCGAACGGCCCGACGAGGAGCTGGCGTGGTGGGTAGACGCGTTGCGCGCCGCCACGGGCGGCCCGCGGCTCATCGCGGCCGCGCAGACGCCGTCGATGGGACTGGCGCTGCGCGCCGAGAAGCTCGGCGTGCTCGACGTGCTCGCGCTGCCGCTGCGCCGGGACGACCTGATGCGCGCCCTGGAGCGGCTGCGCGCCGTGGTCGGCGAAGCGGCGATCCCGCTGCCGGAAGTCGAGCATCACACCGTCGGCCAGTATGCGCTGGTCGGGCAGAGTCCCGCGATGCTCGACGTGTACAAGCTGCTGGCGCGTGTCGCCGCGAGCACCGCGACCGTGCTGATTCAGGGCGAGTCGGGCACGGGTAAGGAGGTCGTCGCCCGCGCCGTGCACCTGCACGGTCCCAAGGCCTCCGGCGCGTTCGTGGCCGTGAACTGCGCCGCCATCCCGGAAAATCTCCTCGAGAGCGAGCTCTTCGGCCACGAGAAGGGTGCGTTCACGGGCGCCGTGACGCGCAAGGTCGGCCGCTTCGAGCACGCCGCGGGCGGGACCCTGTTCCTCGATGAAATCGCCGACATGAGCCTCGCCCTCCAGGCCAAGATCCTGCGGGCGGTCCAGGAGCGGGAGATCGAGCGCGTGGGTGGCACCGACACGATCCCCATCGACGTGCGCCTCATTGCGGCCACGAACCGCGATCTCAAGGAGGCGATCAAGCAGGGCCGGTTCCGGGAAGATCTATACTACCGCCTGGCGGTGATCACGATCCGGCTCCCGAAGCTGGCCGAGCGCGGCGACGACCTGCTGCTGCTCACCGCGTTCTTCATCCGCCAGTTCGCCGAGCGCTACGGCAAACGGATCACGGCGATCTCGGACCGCGCACTCGAGCTGCTGCGCGGCCACGCGTGGATCGGGAACGTGCGCGAGCTGCGCAACGTGATCGAGCGGGGCGTCATCGTCGCGAACGACGACACGCTGCGCGCCGAGCACCTGCCGGACGAGATTCGCGGCGAGGAGACCGCGCTGACGGACCGGCCCCAGGGCGGCCTGCTCACGCTCGCGGAGGTCGAGGCCCGCTACATCGCGCGCGTGCTGGCGCACACGAATGGGCAGATCGGCGCGGCGGCCGAGATCCTCGGCATCCATCGCAACACGCTCACGCGGAAGATGAAGGAGTACGGGTTGTGAGCTCCCCGCTCCCTCCGGTGCGCGTCGAAAAAGCGCTGGAGCTCATGCCCGAGCTCGAGGCCCTGGCCCCGCTGCGCGCGCTGTTGATCTCCATTGCGCGCCCCGACGAGCGGGCCTTGTGGTCGAGCTCCGGCCCATACCTCACGCTGGGCAAGCGCGGCGTCGACCCCGACGAGCTGCGGCGCCGTCTGCCGCAGGCGTTGCATCGCATCGCCGAGCACGTGCACGTGCTGTGCAAGACGTACGTGGAGGCACTGGAAGCCCGGCAACGCGGCGACTCCGCGGGCGTGGTGGGCGCGCTCGTCCGGGGCGGCCGGCTCGAGGAAGAGGTGGGCCGGTTGGCGCAGGCGCGGGCGTGGTATGAGCTGGCGCTCAGCGTGGCGGAAGCGCTCCAGGATCGCCGTCCCGAAGTGGAAGCGCTGCGCGCCCTCGGGTATCTGTGTCTCCGACTCGGGCAGTATGTCGAGGGCGCGCGTCAGTTCCAGCGCGCGTTCGCCTTGGCCGAGGCGGAGTTCGATCAAGCGGGCACGATCGCCGCATGCGAGGGATTGGGGGATGTGGCGCGCGCGCAGGGCGAGTGGGGGGGCGCCCAGGCATGGTACAGCCGCGGGCTGCGCCTCGCCGAGGCGTCGGGTGACGAGGGGCAAATGGGGCGGTTGGAGCGCCGGCTCGGCGTGCTGGCTCGGAAGCAGGGCGATCTCGCGAGCGCCGGCGATTATCTCCGGCGCGCGCGCGAGCGGTTCGAGGCGTCGGGACGCGCCGACGAGATGGCGCGCGTGCTGGACGCCCAGGGACGGCTCGACGCCCAGTTGGGGAGGCACAGCGCCGCCGCCGCCGCGTACCGGGAGGCGCTGGCCTGGGCGCAGCGAGCGCCCCGGGCCCCGGGGCTGGAACTGGCGATCCGCTTGAACCTCGCGGAGCTCGATCTCGAGATGGAGCATTGGCTCGACGCCGAAGGGGAGTTGCGGCGGGCGGAGCAGGTGGCGATCGCGGCGAATCTGGCCGGCCGGCTGGCCCAGACGTATACGCTGATGGGGAAGCTGCGCGGCGCTCAGCAGGACGAGACCGGGTTCGTCTTTTTCGAGCAGGCGATCGAGCTCGCCCGTGCGGTGGAGCGCTCACCGGCCGCGGAAGCGCAGGTGTACCACGCTTACGGGCTGTTCCGCAGCCGGCTCGGCCAGCAAGAAGAAGCTCGCGCCTACCTCGAGCGCGCCCGCGAGCTGTTTGACTCGCTGGGCGAAGCAGTCGAGCGGGAGCGCGTCGACGCGGAGCTGCGGGCGATGTCCGCTTGAGCGTCGCCCGCTAGCGGTTGGTGAGGGGGTTCCGCTGCGTGGTGGTGTCGCGTCGGGCGGCACCCTTGCGCTTCTGCGAGGTCGCCGTAGCCGCCCGGGACTCGGTCTTCGGCGGCGTTGCCGCCCTGGTCTTCGTGGTCTGGTGGCTGCCACCGCCACAGGCGGCCAGCCCGATCAACCCTACGGCTGCCAGGATGGTCCTCGTCATGCGGGCCTCCGAGAGCGGGGTTGTGCCAATATAAGGCCGGCGGCGGTGCCGTGGGGTTACCTGGCCTGCCGCGCCAGCGGCCGGGTGAGGCAGGTCGGGCCGCCGCCCCCCTTGAGGCAGATCTCACGCCCGGCAAACTCGTGCACCGTCACGCCCGCGCGTTCCAGCCGGGCCCGGGTCACCGGGTTCTCGGCGAGCATCATGACCTCGCGCCCGGCGATCGCGAGCACGTTGCAGCCCAGCGTCTCGAACTCGGGGGTCGGCACCTCCAGCAGCTCGATGCCCCGCGCGAGCAGGGCCTGGCGGAACGGCACCGGGAGGAGCGGTGCGTAGACGAGGAAGAGATCGTGGTCGATGGGACTCACGATCGACATGAGATGAAACACGTCGTCCGGCCCGTGCCAATGGGGCAGCGCCACGACGATGACCTCGTCCACGTACGGCGCCACCAGGTCACGCAGCTGGCGGATGCCGGCGTCGTTGGTCCGGTAGCCGCGGCCGACCGCCAGCGTGCGCTGGTCGATCCAGCAGACGTCTCCCCCCTCCAGGCGGCCGTCGCCGGTGATCCGGCCGTGAATCGGCACGCCGGCGGCGCGGAGCGCCGCCTCCTGCGCGGCCGGCTCGGTGCGACGCTGCGGCTTCCCCATGTTGCAGATGATCATGCCGCCGTCGCACACGATCGACGCGTCCCGGACGTACAGCGAGTCGAGACCGACACTCTCGTCGGGTGGGAAGCACAGCACCTCGACGCCCGTGGCGCCGAGGAGCGCGAGAAACCGCTGGTACTCGGGCGTGGCGGCAGCGAGCTCGGGCCGTGCCGTGTAGCCCAGGTCGCGCCATTGGCGATCGACTTCGACCTCGCTCCCGAACGCGTCGCCGGCGCGCTTGACCGCGACCGAGATGAGCCTCCCGACCTCTGACTGTCCTCCCACCCGCATCGTGCTGGCCGTCGCGCAAAGGTGGCAGCAAGTTTAGCCGCCTGCCAAGCTCCTGTCATTCACGCGAGAGAGGGCCCATGAGCCGACCGAGTATCGATCGCCGGACGTTTCTGGGGTACGCCGGGATGAGCGCGATCCCCGCGCTCGCGCGCGGGGTCAGTGGCGGCCTGCTGATCCCCGGGCTTGCGCCCGGGGTGAGTCCTGCCGCCCTTCCCGAGCTCGAGGACGCGACCATCGCGGAGCTGCAGGCGGGGATGGCATCGGGGAAGTACACGTCCCGCTCGATCACCGTGGTGTACCTGCAGCGCATCGAGGCGATGGACAAGAAGGGACCCGGGCTCCGCTCGGTGCTCGAGACCAACCCTGACGCGCTCGCGCAGGCCGCGGCGCTCGACGCGGAACGCAAGGCCAAGGGACCGCGGGGGCCGTTGCACGGCATCCCGATTCTGGTGAAGGACAACGTGGCGACTCGGGATCGCATGCAGAGCACGGCGGGCTCGCTCGCGCTCGTCGGCGTGTCGCCGCCACGCGACGCGTTCCTGGTGGAGCGGCTGCGCGGGGCGGGCGCGGTGCTGCTGGGGAAAGCGAATCTGTCCGAGTGGGCCAACTTCCGCTCGACACACTCGTCGAGCGGCTGGAGCGGGCGCGGGGGCCAATGCCGCAACCCCTACGCCCTCGATCGCACGCCGTCCGGGTCGAGCTCGGGGTCCGCGGTCGCCGTAGCGGCGAGTCTGTGCGCGGCCGCCATCGGCACGGAGACCGACGGTTCCATCGTGTCACCCTCCACCTGCTGCTCGATCGTGGGGATCAAGCCCACGCTGGGCCTGGTGAGCCGGGCCGGGGTCATCCCCATCGCACACAATCAGGACACGGCTGGTCCCATGGCCCGCACCGTCGCGGACGCGGCGGTGCTCCTCGGGGCGCTCACAGGCGTGGATCCCCGCGACGAGGCGACGGCGGCGAGCGCTGGCCACTCCGCTTCGGACTATTCCGCGTCGCTCGACCCCGCCGGGCTCAAGGGCGCGCGGCTCGGCGTGTGCCGCTCGCACTTCATGGGCTACAGCCCCGGCGCCGACGCCCTGATGGAGAGCGCCATCGATGCGCTCAAGCGGCTCGGAGCGGTGATTGTCGATCCGGCCGACATCGCCACCGCGGGCCAGTTCGACGACAGTGAATTCGCCGTGCTGCTCTACGAATTCAAGGCGGATCTGAACCGGTACCTCGCGGAGTGGGCGCCGGGCGCGAGCGCGAAGACGCTGGCGGACCTGATCGCGTTCAACGACCGCAACAGGGGACAGGAGATGCCCTACTTCGGGCAGGAGATCTTCACGCAGGCTCAGGCCAAAGGTCCGCTCACCGATCAGGACTACCTGCGGGCGCTCGACAAGAACCACCTGCTGGCGCGCACCCAGGGAATCGACGCGGTGATGGCCGAGCACCAGCTCGACGCGCTGATCGCGCCCACGGGCGGCCCGCCCTCGCTCATCGACCTGGTGAACGGGGACCCGGGGGGTGGCGGCAGCTTTTCCAGCCCGGCGGCCGTGGCCGGCTACCCCCATGTGACGGTGCCGATGGGTTACGTGGCGGGCTTGCCGGTGGGGCTGTCGTTCGTGGGGCGCCCGTGGAGCGAGGCCGGGCTGATCAAGTTCGCGTATGCCTTCGAGCAGGCGACGAAGCTACGGCGACCGCCCCGGTTCCTGGCTACCGCGGTCCTCACCCCCTGACCCCCTCTTCCTTCGGGAGAGGGTCCTCACCCCCTGGCCCCCTCTCCCTTCGGGAGAGGGGGAACGCCCAGCCGCCCGACTTCCGCGCGACGAAAACACGTGATGAGGTGGTCGTTCACCATGCCGACGGCCTGCATGAACGCATAGCAGATCGTCGGACCGACGAAGCGGAAGCCGCGCTCGACCAGGGCGTCGCTCATGGCGTCGGATTCGCGCGTGCGCGCGGGCAGCTCGCGCAGGCTACGGCGCCGGTTCTGCTTGGGTACGCCTCCCACGAAGGTCCAGAGGAACACGCCGAAGCGGCCCTCCCGCTCCTCGAACGCGAGAAACGCCCGCGCGTTGGACACCGCGGCCGCGACCTTCTGACGGTTGCGCACGATGCCTGGATCCCTGAGCAGCTGGCCGATTTTCTTGCGGTCGTAGCGCGCCATGCGCTCTGGATCGAACCCTTCGAACGCTTCGAGGAAGCGCGCCCGCTTGTTGAGAATCACCCGCCACGAGAGGCCGGCCTGGAAGCCGTCGAGCACGAGCTTGGCGAACAGCTCCCGATCGCCGTGCAGCGGGACCCCCCACTCCTCGTCGTGGTAGGCGAGCATCAACGGCTCGGCGTCATCGCCGGTCCAGCAGCGTCGTTTCATGGCGCCCGAATTTTGCATGGACTCAGGCCCTCCGGCTAGTATTCGCGCCATGAGATTCCTCCAGGTCACCGAGCTCGAGGGTCGCTACGTCGCGTCCCTCACGGAGACCGAGCGGCCGGTGCCCCGCGAGGGAGAGGTCCTGGTGCGCGTCGCGGCCTCGGGCGTGAACCGCGCCGATCTGCTGCAGATCGCGGGCCGATACCCGTCGCCGCCGGGTGAGCCGGACAGCATCGGGCTCGAGCTGTCCGGTACGACGGACGAGACCGGGGAAGCGGTGTGCGCGCTGGTCGCGGGGGGCGGCCACGCCGAGTACGTGGCGGCCCCAGTGGGACAGGTGTTCCCCGCGCCGGCGGGTCTGGACCTCGTCGCCGCCGCGGGGATTCCCGAGGCCTTCCTCACCGCGTTCCTCACTCTGGTGGTGGAAGGAGGCCTCGCCCGGGGGGAGACGCTGCTCGTGCACGCGGGCGCCTCCGGCGTCGGGCTGGCGGCCATCCAGCTCGGCAAGCGAATGGGCGCCCGCGTGGCCGCCACGACGCGGACGTCCGAAAAGGTAGCGGCCCTGGAAGGTGCGGGAGCGGATCTGGCGATCCACGCGGGGCGGGCCGGGCGGCACGACTTCGCCGAGCAGATCGAGGAGCGCTGGGGGCCCGACGTGGTGGATGTCGTGCTCGATCCGATCGGCGCGCCGAGCCTGTCCGCAAATATGCGCGTTCTGGCGACCGGCGGGCGGGTCGTCGTCATCGCCACGATGGCGGGCGCTCGCGCCGAGCTCGATCTCGCGCTGCTGATGCGGAAGCGGGCCCGGTTGCTGGCCTCGACGCTGCGCGCGCGGAGCCGTGCGGAGAAGAGTGCGATTGTGGCCCGGTTCCGGCGGGAGATCCTTGCCGGGTTCACGTCGGGCGAGCTGCGGGTGCCGGTGGACTCGGTGTTTCCCGCTCACCGGGCGGCCGAGGCGTTCCAGCGGATGCGGGAGAATCGCAACGTCGGCAAGATCCTGATCGCATGGCCGCGCGACTAGCCGCGGCCGTCGTCGCGCTGGCGCTCGCAGCCGCGTGCCGGGGGGAACGGCGGTCAGCGGCCGTCGGGCGTGTCGCGGCGCCCGAGACGACGGCGCGGAGCGATACCGTGAACCTGTACGCGGCCGCTGGCGCGAACCGCCTGTCGCCGCGGGCGGCGCAGGCGCGCCCGCTGGTCTACGTGCCGAACTCGAAAGACGGGACGGTGACCGTGATCGACGCACACAGCTACCGCGTGCTGCGGACCTTTCCCACGGGCGCGCTGCCGCAGCACGTGGTGCCCTCCTACGACCTCACGACCCTGTGGGTCGCGAACAACCTCGGCGGCACGCTCACTCCCATCGACCCCGCCACCGGGCAGGAGGGCGAGAGCGTGCCCGTAGATGACCCCTACAATCTGTACTTCACCCCCGACGGCCGGTTCGCGATCGTGGTGGCCGAGCGGCGGCGGCGGCTCGACTTTCGCGATGCGAAGACCATGAGGCTGGTCCAGTCGCTGCCCGTGCAGTGCAAGGGCGTGGACCACATGGAGTTCACCGCCGACGGTCGGTTCGCCGTCGCGACGTGCGAGTTCTCGGGTCAGCTCGTCAAAGTGGATCTCGGGGCGCGCGCCGTGGCGGGGTATCTGACGCTCGATCCGGGCGGGCTGGACAGCACCGCGATGCCGCAGGACATCCGGTCTTCCCCGGACGGCCGCGTGTTCTACGTCGCCGACATGAAGGCGAACGGCGTGTTTCTCGTGGACCCGGAGGCGTTGCGACGCATCGGGTTCATCGCGACCGGGCGGGGGACGCACGGAATCTACCCGAGCCGAGACGGCCGGCTGGTCTACATCACGAATCGCGGCTGGAACACCACGGCGGGTGGGCGCCGCGGCCCGGGCTCTGTGACCGTGCTCGATCCGCGGACCGAGCAGATCGTCGCGACCTGGCCGGTGCCGGGCGGGGGCAGCCCGGATATGGGGAACGTGACCGCCGACGGGAAGGAGCTGTGGGTGTCGGGTCGGTACGACGAAGAAGTCTACGTTTTCGACACGGGGACGGGACAGCTGACGCACCGCATAAGGGTGGGGCGCGAGCCGCACGGACTGTGCGTGTGGCCGCAGCCGGGCAGATATTCGCTCGGGCATACGGGGAACATGAGATAAAGGAAGAGAGGCGTCACGCAGAGACGACGCGCAGAAGCGTTACACAAAGACGTATGGGGGTGGGATGAATCGCATCAAAGGAAAGCTGATTCTCATCACGGGAGCGAGCTCGGGAATCGGAGAGGCGTGCGCCCGCCGGTTCGCGGCCGAAGGCGCGCAGCTCGCGCTGTGGGCCCGGCGCCGCGTGCGGCTGGAATCGCTCGGCCGGGCGCTCGAGGCGCAGCACGGCGTGGCCGCGCGGCTCGCCGAGGTGGACGTGCGCGATCGCGCCGCGGTGAGCCGGGCGGCGGAGACGCTGGTCGCGGCCGGGCAGGTGCCCGACGTTCTCATCAACAACGCCGGTCTCGCGAGCGGCCTGTCGAAGGTCCACGAAGGTGATCCCGACGATTGGGACCGGATGATCGACACCAACCTGAAAGGGCTGCTCAACGTGACGCGGGCGGTGCTGCCCCACATGGTGGCGCGGCGCCGGGGCCACGTCGTGAACATCGGCAGCGTGGCGGGGCACCAGACCTATCCGATGGGAAACGTGTACAACGCCACCAAGTTCGGCGTGCGCGCGCTGACGGAGGGAATGAATCTCGACATGGCGGGCACGCCGATCCGGGTCTCCGCGGTCGACCCCGGCATGGTGGAGACGGAATTCTCCGAGGTGCGGTTCCACGGCGACCGGGAGCGCGCCAAGACGGTCTACCAGGGATTTCAGTCGCTCACGGCGGACGACGTGGCGGACACGATTGCCTACATCGTGAACCTCCCGGAGCACGTGAACATCCTAGACCTGATCATCGTGCCGACGGCGCAACGCAACGTGTACGTGGTGGACCGGGGATCCACGTGAACCGCCGCCTGCTCGTCGCCGTGGTCGCCGTTTTCGCGCTCGGGGCGTGTGACAGCGGTAGCGGCCCGCCGCCGCCACAGGCGTCGCAGCTGCGCGTCCTCCACACCGTTCGCGGCGGACCGTCGCTCACCGTCTTTGTGGACGGCGGGCGGGGGAACACGATCGCGTTCGGGGAGTCGAGCCGGCTCGTTGCGCTCTCGCCGGGGGAGCACGACCTCGCCATTCAGCCCGCTGACACGACGCCTTCCCTCCTCGTGCTCTTCAACACGATCGAGGGCGTGAACTATAGTGTCTTCGCCATCGACACGATGGTGGGCGGATCGGTGACCATTCTTCCCGTATTCGTGTCCGACACCGGCGCGATGCCGGCGGGGGGCCACGCGCGGCTGCGCCTGGCCAGCTTCGCGGCCGCGGCGCCGGCGGTGGACGCACGCCACATGCAACCGGACAGTGCGGGCCTGCTCGTGAGCGCCGCGCCGCTCAACTTCCGCGCCGTGACGCGATACTTTGACGGCGCGCCCGGGAGCTGGTCCGTGGTGATCTCTGACGCCGGGACGACCGATACGTTGCTCGCGACCGGCGCCCTGATGCTAGGCGATGGCCAGGCGCAGACCCTCGTAGTTCTCGACTCGACGCCGGGCGGCGTCACGTGGCGGTTGTTGCGGGACCGCGACTGACGTCGCGCGCACGCGCGCGGAACCTCGTCCCTGTCCCGGGCGTTCAACGGACTCCGAGATCTCACGTGAGCGAGGTGATATGCAGCGGCGCAGACTAGGACGTCAGGGACCGATGGTGTCCGCGCTCGGCCTGGGGTGCATGGGGATGTCGGAGTTCTACGGCCCCGCGGACGAGGTCGAGTCCGTCGCGACCATCCACCGGGCGCTCGACCTGGGCGTCAACCTCCTCGACACGGCCGACATGTACGGACCGTATACCAACGAGCAGCTGGTGGGTCAGGCGATCGCCGGCCGGCGGGACCAAGTAGTGCTCGCGACCAAGTTCGGGATGGTGCGCGGCTCGGATCCCCAGGTGCGCGGCGTCAACGGGCGTCCGGAGTACGTGCGCGCGTCGTGCGAGGGATCGCTCAAGCGACTCGGCGTCGATCACATCGACTTGTACTACCAGCATCGGGTGGATCCCACCGTTCCCATCGAAGACACGGTCGGCGCGCTCGCCGAGCTGGTGTGGCAGGGCAAGGTGCGCTACATCGGGCTCTCAGAAGCCTCAACGGCGACGCTGCGTCGCGCCAATGCCGTGCACCCCATCACCGCCGTGCAAACGGAGTATTCGCTGTGGAGCCGGGATCCGGAGGACGAGGTCCTGCCGACCTGCCGGGCACTGGGCATCGGCTTCGTGGCCTACAGCCCGCTCGGGCGCGGCTTTCTCACGGGCCGGTTCCAGAAGTTCGACGACCTGCCTCCGGGTGACTTCCGCCGCAGCTCGCCCCGGTTTCAGGGGACGAACTTTCAGAAGAACCTGGACCTCGTCCGCAAGGTCGAGGAGATCGCGCGGGAACAGGGCTGCACGCCGGCGCAGCTGGCGCTGGCCTGGCTCCTGGCGCGGGGGAACGACATCGTGCCGATTCCCGGCACGACGCAGCGCGCCCGGCTCGAAGAGAACGCCCGGGCGGCCGGCATCCCCTTGAGTAAGGGCGACCTCGCGCGGATTGACGCCGTGGCTCCGAAGGGGGTCGCCGCAGGCGCCCGTTACGCGGAGACCGGGATGCGCTTGGTTGATCGCTGAGGCGAGGGCAGCGGGACGATCACGGCGTGACGTTGAACGCCTGACCGGTCCTGGGCACTAGCGGCCACGCGGTGGTCCGCAGACGGTAGCCGTTCCCGGGACTGCTGATGCGTAGGTCGGAGAACGTCGCGATGCCGTTCACGGCGAGGACGCGCAGCGTCCCGGACAGCGTTCCGCCTCCCGGGTTGGCGGAGATGTAGATCCAGATGGGGCCGTTGTAGTTGACGAGGTTGCCATTGTTGTCGTGTGCCCCCACCCGGACCGCGGGCACGATGAGGTCGCCAGCCCGCACTGTGGTCGGTTGCTGGAAGAAGTCCAGCCCCGTCGCTCCGTTCAGTGGGATCGGGGGCCCCGCCGTGATATCGAACGGGTCGCTCATCCCGGGGCGCAGTCCGGGAGATGTGGCGCGGAACGTGTAGCTATTGCCGGCGTTATCGATGCGCAGGTAGTCGTACTCGGCGATGCCGTCCTCCCCCGGCTCTACGACGAACGTGCCTCCCCCCGTCAGCGTACCGTTGCTCGGGTTCGAGGCGATGGTGAGCGTGACGTTCCCCGTCCAATTGTGGACTTGGTTGTCGGAGCCGTCGTACGCAGTAACCCGGACCGCTGGCATCGTGGCCCCGGCCTGGGTGGTCTGCGGCTGGTCGGTGAACCGGAGGTAGGCCGCGCCGCCGGTCGGCGGAGGCGCGGGCGTGACGTCGAACGACTCGCTCGTGATGGCCGGGAGCGACGCCGTGGTGGCCTTCAGTGTGTAGCCGACCCCCGGCAGGTCGATGCTCAAGTCCGAGAACGTCGCGGCGCCGTTCACGGCCCGTATCGTCCGCGTCCCGCCCAGCGTCACGCCACCGGCGCCCGTGACGAGCGCGACGGTGATCGAGTCGCTGAACGCCGTCACCACGTTCTCGGAGGCATCGAGCGCCGCGACCTGGACCGGAGACATCACCGCCCCGGCCTCGGTTGTCGGCAGCGGCTGTCGCACGAACCCGAGGTGGGTGGCACCCGGTGGTGGCGGCGGTGGAGGGATCACTTGGATCGGCGCGCTCGTCGCGGTGGCGGCGCCGGTCGCCGTGGCGCGGAGCGCATAGCTCCCCGCCTTGTCGATGCTCAGGTCGGTGAACGCGGCCACACCGCCTACGACGTCGACACTCTGCCTTCCCGCCAGCGTCGCACCGCCGGCGTTGGCGAGTGCGATCGTGACCGTCCCCGTATAATCGGTAAGCGACTGACCGGCAGAGTCGAGTACGGCGACCCTCACTGGAGGCAGCACCTGGCCGGCGGTCACTTGGCTCGGCTGATCTGCGAAGGTCAACCGGGCCTTCGGGCCCCCAGGGGGCGAGCCCCCGCCCCCGCCCCCGGAGCCCTTGAACAACGCGTCCAAGTGACAGCTCGCGAACAGCGCGGCGAGCATGAGGATACGCAACGTCTTCATGGCTCTGCATCGCCGCCTGCAAACGCCGCACCGAGGCAGAGCGCCTGGGCCCATTCGAGCAGCCTGCGTCTGGAGCGCCACGCCCTGCAGAGTCCAGGCAACAGGTGTGTCGGGCGGACTCCCGGGGTCCGGGCGGTGAGGCTACGGCGCCGCGGACACCTCCTGCCCGAGCAGGTACCGCTCGGTGAAGAGAATCGTCGCGTAGAATTGGAAGTCCTGATTGCCCTTCTTCCGGAACCCGTGACCCTCGTCCTTGGCCATCAGATACCACACGGGGACCCCGCGCCCCTTGAGAGCGGCCACCATCTGCTCGGCCTCGCTCCGCGGGACGCGGGGATCGTTCATCCCCTGAATGATGAACAGCGGCTTCGTGACCTTGTCCACGTTGTTGAGAGGCGCGGTGCGCTCCATCCAGGCCCGCATCGTCGAGTCGCGCTCGTCGCCGTACTCGACGCGCCGCAGGTCCTGACGATAGCCCGACGTATTTTTCAGGAAAGTGGCGAGGTTCGAGATCCCCACCACGTCCACCGAGCAACAGATCGGCCCGTCGTAGCGGGTGGCGGTGACGAGCGTCATATGGCCCCCGTAGCTGCCGCCCGTCACCAGGACGTGGTCGCCGTCGAGATCCGGTCGGGTGCGGATCCATTCGAGCAAGGCCCCGATGTCCCGGTACGCGCCCTCTCGCAGCACGCCGTTGTCGAGCTTCACGAACGTCTTCCCGAAGCCGGTCGAGCCCCGGATGTTCGGATAAATGAGCGCGATCCCGAGCTCCTGGAGGTAGTAGTTGTTGCGGCCGAGGAATCCGGGCCGCGACTGCCCCTCGGGCCCGCCGTGGATGTTGATGATCACGGGCCGGCGCCCCGCGAACCGCGCAGGCGGCTTGTACAGGAAGCCCGAAATCTCCCGGCCGTCGAAGCTGGACCAGCGCACCAGCTCGGGCTCGGTAAAGGCGCGCGTGTCGAGGCCCGCGGTCTCGCTCTCGGTCCAACGCACGAGCGCGCCCTTGCCGAGGTCGAGCGAGTACGCGTCGGCGGGTGCGCGCGCCGAGCTCAGCGTGAACCCCAGCTCGGCCCCGGTCCGCCGCCACCGAATGCCGGAGATCAGCCCCGTGGGCAGCTTGGGCAGCCGGCGCTCGACGCCCTTCGCGGCGTCGATCACGTGCAGCACGCTGATCCCGGCTTCGTTGGTGATGAAGGCGATGGAGCGTCCGTCCGGCGACAGGTCGAACTCGTCCACGTCCCACGGGATGGCGCTCGTGAGGAAGCGATACTGTCCGGTGGCGAGGTCCAAGTAGGCGAGGCGCTGGAACTCCGAGCCGCGGTCGGTCGTGACGTAGACGCCTTTGGCGTCGCGGCTGAACTGCGCTCCGCCATAGGCGACGCTGTCACCGGGTTGCTTCGGCGTGAGGAGCGTTTTCCGCCCGCTCGCCACGTCCACGAGCCAGAGGTAGCCCTCGTTGACCGAGATCGCCTGCGACAGGACAATCTGGCGGCCATCAGGGGACCAGTCGGCGGGCTGATACCCGCCGCCTTCCAGCTGGACGACCATGCGGTCGCTCGCCGGATCGGACGGATCCATCACCCAGAGATCCAGGTCGCGTCCGTTTCGACGCGTGGACATGTAGGCGTAGCGGTCGCCCCTGTGCGACCAGGCGCCGCCCACGTTGCGCGCCTTGCCGTCGGTGAGCAGAGTAATGGCTCCGGTCGCGACGTCGTAGCGGTACTTCTGGAAGAACTCCGCACCCCCGATGTCCTTAGCGAACACGATGTAGCGGCCGCTGACGGGCTGGTACGAGGCGCCGGAGACGGGATCGGGGAAGAAGGTCAGCTGCGCCCGCGCCCCGCCCGGGAATGCCACGCGATGCAGCTGCGGCGCGTCGCCGAACCGGGTCCCGATGATCATTTCGCGTCGGGTCGGGTGCCAGTCCCAGAAGTCGGCGGCCCGGAACTCGCCATAGCGGCGCGCCGCGTCGGCGATCCGTGCCGTGATCGGCGGGACGCCATCGGTCACGAGGTTCTCGGGGCCGGCGGCGCCAGTTTGGGCGAGGCCGGGCAGGGGCAGGGGCAAGGCGAGCGTGAGGAGCAGCAGGCGGGTCAGTCGCGTCATACCGGATCTCGTGGGTCGAGGAGGCCGACTAAGCTACGGCAACGAGGTCGCGGTCGCGAGCGGGGGCCGGCTCGCTCGCCGCGCGCCGCCCGGCATCGTAGCTTTCCGCGGACAGCTGCACCGGCAACGCAGGGGGAGGAGTGACGGCCTACCGCTATCCCGAGGGCAACGTCTTCTACCGGAAGCTCGGCCGCGGCTACCCGCGCATCGTACGGGGCGAGGGCTGCTGGTTGTACGACGAGCAGGGCAAGGACTACCTGGATGCGGTGGGCGGCGCGTACGTCGCGAACCTGGGCCACTCGAATCCTGAAATGGCCGACGCGCTGGCGGCGCAAGCGCGCCAGTTCGGCTACCTCTCGGCGAGCACCTTCACGCACGGTCCCGTGGAAGAGCTCGCCCGTGAGGTGGCGCAGACCCTCCCGGGCGGGCTCGACAAGCTCTACTTCCTTTCCAGTGGATCGGAGGCGGTCGAGGCCGCGCTGAAGCTCGCCCGGCAATACTGGGTCGAGGCCGGCAAGCCCGGGAAACACCGCATCATCGCGCTCGCGCCCTCGTATCATGGCAACACCCTGCTGGCCCTCTCGGCGTCGGCACGCGAGCAGTACAAGGTGCCGTTCCGCGAGTGGCTGGTGGACGTGACGCGCATTCCTGCTCCCTACGCGTACCGGTGCGAGTGCGGCGGCGAAAACACGGCGTGCCCGACCTGCAGCGGCACCGCCTTGGAGGCCGCGATCCGGCGGGCAGGGGCCGATACGGTGGCCGCGTTCATCGCGGAGCCGGTGGGCGGATCCTCCACCGGCGCGGCCACGCCGCGCCCGGAGTACTTCCGCACGGTCCGCGAGATCTGCGACCGCCACGACGTGCTGTTCGTGGCCGATGAGATCCTGTGCGGTGCGGGTCGCACGGGCACATGGTGGGCGATCGAGCCGTACGGCGTCGCTCCAGACCTGATGACGCTGGGGAAGGGGATCTCCGGGGGCTATGCCCCGTTGTCCGCGGTCGCCGCGCCCGAGCGCATCGTCGACGTCATCGCGCGCGGCTCGGGGAGCTTCCTGCATGCCCAGACCTTCTCGTTCCACCCGGTGGCGTGCGCGGCCGGGTTGGCCGCCGTCCGGCTGCTCAAACGCGAGCGGCTGGTGGAGCGCAGCGCCAGGCTCGGGCGGGTGCTGCACGCGCGACTCGCCGGTCTCAGGACGCTGCCCCACGTGGGCGACGTGCGCGGGCGGGGGCTGCTCGCCGGCATCGAGTTCGTGGAGGACAAGGCCACTCGGGCCCCGTTCCCGCGGGCGGTCAAGTTCGTCGAGGCGTTCGCTGAAGCGGCTCTGGAGGCCGGGCTCGTGGTCTGGCCCAACGTGGGGCACGCCGACGGCGTCAACGGCGACCTGGTCGTCGTGGCGCCACCATTCATTATCACGGAACAGGAGATCGACCAGATCGTTACGCGCTTCACGACGGCGCACGCGACGGCTTTGAAGGCGGTCAAGAGGAAGCACGGTGACGCATGACGACTGCAGCCGTGACGGCGTCCAAAGTCACCTACACTTCGGCCAACGTGGACTGGGAGGCGTTCCATCGCCAGTTCGACGAGGCGCTCGCCGGCGTGCGCGGCCAGCTGGGCCGGGACCATAGCCTCTACATCACCGGCGAAGCGGTCTCGTCGCCGGCAGCACCGATCGTCGATACGTCGCCGATCGATACGGGCGTGGTGCTGGGGCGCTTCGCCGCCGCCACCGCGCAGCACGTCGACCGCGCCGTCACGGGCGCCAAGGAGGCGCAGCGAGCGTGGGCCCACACGCCCTGGCGCGCGCGCGTCGCGACGCTGCGCGGCACCGCCGGCCTGATCCGCCAGCGCAAATTCGAGCTCGCCGCCATCATGAGCCTCGAGGTAGGCAAGAGCCGGCTCGAGTCGATGGGCGACGCCGAGGAGTCCGCCGACCTGATCGACTACTATTGCCAGCAGGTTGAGGACGCCAACGGCTTCGTCCGTCAGATGGCCAAGGTCACGCCAGTCGAGCGCAATACCGACGTGCTCCGGCCCTACGGCGTGTTCGCCTGCATTGCGCCGTTCAATTTCCCGCTGGCGCTCTCGACCGGGATGTCGGCGGCGGCGCTGGTCGCGGGAAACGCGGTCGTCTACAAGCCCGCCGAGGAAGCGCCCTGGACCGGGCTCAAGCTGTACGAGGTGTACCGCGACGCCGGGCTGCCGGCGGGCTTGTTCAACTATCTCCCCGGAGCCGGCGAGGTCGCGGGCGAGGCGTTGTGGCGTCATTCCGGTGTCGACGGGGTCGTCTTCACGGGCTCGAAGGCCGTGGGTATGCACATCTTCCAGGGCCTCTCGCGAGACTGGATCAAGCCCTGCCTCCTCGAGATGGGCGGCAAGAACGCGGCCATCGTGCTCGACTCGGCGGACCTGGACGCGGCGGCGGAAGGGGTGACGCGGTCGGCGTTCGGCCTGCAGAACCAGAAGTGCAGCGCGACGTCTCGCGTCTACGTGCACCAGCGCGTGGCCCAGCCGTTCGTGGAGATGCTCGTCGAGCGGACCAAGGCCCTGAAGCTGGGGGACCCGACGGAGCGCGATGTCGTGTTCGGGCCGGTGATCAACGCCGCGGCGGTGGAGCGGTTCCGGCGAGCGGTGGCGCGGGCCCGCCGCGAGGGCAAGATCGTGCTCGGCGGCCAGCAGCTCAGCGGGGACCCTTTCGACCACGGGCACTTCGTCGCCCCCACGATCGCCGAGCTACCCCTCTCCTCGTCGCTCTTCCGGGAGGAGCTGTTCGTCCCGCTCCTGGCCGTGGGCGCGGTGTCGGGGTTGGCGGAGGCGATCGCCGAAGTGAACAAGGTCGAGTACGGCCTCACCGCCGGCATCTTCTCCAAGAAGGCGGAGGAGATCGAGCGCTTCTTCGACGAGATCGACGCCGGGGTGTGTTACGTGAACAAGCGCACCGGCGCCACCACCGGCGCCTGGCCCGGGGCGCAGCCGTTTTGCGGGTGGAAGGGATCGGGCTCGACCGGCAAGGGCGGGTGCGGGCCGTATTACGTCGCGCAATTCCTGCGCGAGCAGAGCCGGACCGTGATCGAGGAGTCGCGATGAAGGATTACCCGCGGATCGTGGTGCCGCCGCCGGGGCCCAAGGCGCGGGCGATCGTCGAGTGCCAGGACCGCTGGGCCTCGACGTCCTACCCCAAGGAGTACCCGCTCGTCATCGCCCGCGGCGCGGGGGCCATGGTCGAGGACGTGGACGGGAACCGCTACCTCGATTTCATGGCGGGCATCGCGGTCGCGTCCACCGGGTACGGCCATCCCAAGGTCGTCCAGGCGATCCAGGAAGCGGCGGCGCGGTTCCTTCACATCTGCGGGAGCGATTTCTACTTCGAGGGCTTCGCGGCGCTGTGCGAGCGGCTGGCGCGTCTCGCGCCGGGGCCGAGCAAGAAGCGCGTGTTCCTCTCGAACTCGGGGACCGAGGCGGTGGAAGGAGCGATCAAGCTGGCGCGGCACTCGACCGGGCGGCCGGCCATCGTCGCCTTCACGGGGGCGTTTCACGGCCGCACCTACGGTGGCTTGAGTCTGACGGCGAGCAAAGCGGGGCAGCGTGCCGGGTTCGCACCGTTCCTCCCCGAGGTGTACCACGTCCCGTACGGCTACCGCTACCGCTGCGACTTCTGCCGCGGCGAGGCCGCCTGCAGCATGCGGTGCGTGTCGTCGATCGAGGACGACCTGTTCGCCAAGCGGCTCGACCCCAAGAGCACCGCGGCCATCTTCGTGGAGCCGATCCAGGGGGAAGGCGGCTACGTCGTGCCGCCGCCCGGCTACGTGAAGGCGCTGCGCGAGCTGTGCGACCGCCACGGCATCCTGCTGGTGTGCGACGAGGTGCAGTGCGGCGTGGGACGCACCGGGAAGATGTGGGCGTCGGAATACGAGGGGATCGAGCCCGACATCCTGCTCAGCGCCAAGGGCCTGGGCAGCGGCATGCCGATCGGCGCGATCATCGCCAAGGAAGCGATCATGAAATGGCAGCCCGGGGCGCACGGCAGCACGTTCGGCGGCAATCCGGTGTGCTGCGCGGCGGCGCTCGCGACGCTCGACGTGGTGGAGCGCGAGCTGCTCCCCCGGGTCCCGCGCCTCGGCGAGCGGCTGGTCGCCGGGGCCAAGCGGCTGCAGGAGAAGTACGGCTCGATCGGGGACGTCCGTGGACGCGGCCTGATGATCGGCGTGGAGTTCGTGAAGGACCGCGCCACCCGCGACCCCGCGCCTGAAGTCCCGCACGAACTCGTCACACGGGCGTTCCGCAAGGGCCTGCTGCTGCTCGGGGCGGGGAAGAGCGCGCTGCGGCTGGCTCCCCCGCTCGTGGTGGACGAGTCCGACGTCGACACGGCGCTGGGGCTCATCGATGAATGCCTGGGCGAGATGACGGATTAGGCGTGAGCGATCACGCCTCCAAGGTCATGCCCATGCGCGACGCGATCGCGCGCTTCGTCCACGACGGCGACACTGTCGTCATCGAAGGGTTCACCCACCTCATCTGCTTCGCCGCGGGCCACGAGATCATCCGGCAGCGGCGGCGCGACCTCACGCTCGCGCGCCTCACGCCGGACCTGATCTACGATCAGATGATCGGCGCGGGGTGCGCCCGCAAGCTGGTGTTCTCGTGGGCCGGGAATCCCGGCGTGGGCTCGCTGCACGCGTTCCGGCGGGCCGTGGAAGCGCCGGGCACGGCGCCGCTCGAGATCGAAGAATATTCGCACTTCGGCATGGTCGCACGGTTTTCCGCGGGCGCCGCGCGGCTCCCCTTCTGGCCGCTGCGCGACTACATGGGCACCGACCTGCCCCGCGTGAATCCCCGCATCAAGACCGTCACGTGCCCCTACACCGGGGAGGACCTCGCCACCGTGCCAGCCCTGAACCCCGACGTGACGATCGTCCACGCGCAGCGCGCCGACGCCGACGGCAACACCCAGATCTGGGGGCTCCTCGGCGTGCAACGAGAGGCGGCGTTCGCCTCGGCGCGCGTCATCGTCGTGGTGGAGGAGCTCGTCGACGAACAGGCCATCCGGTCGGATCCGAATCGGACCGTGATCCCCGGTATGATCGTGGACGCGGTGGTGGTCGAGCCGTGGGGCGCGCACCCCTCGTACGCGCAGGGCTACTACGACCGTGACAACGACTTCTATGTGGCGTGGGAAGACATTTCTCGATCTCCCGATCGCCTCACGCGCTACCTGGACGAGTTCGTGTATGGCGTGCCGGATCGCGCGGCGTACTTGAAAAAACAGCCGCACGTCACACGGCTCAAGGCGAAAGAACGCGTGTGCGCGGGGGTGAACTACGGGTACTGAGGACTACACGCCCGACGAAATGATGGCCGCCGTCGCCGCCCGCGAGCTGCGAAACGGCGAGGTCGTGTTCGTCGGCATCGGGCTTCCCAACCTCGCCTGCAACCTGGCGCGCGCGACCCATGCCCCGCGTCTCGTGCTGATCTACGAATCGGGGGCCGTGGGGGCGGTGCCGGAGCGGCTCCCCGTGTCGATCGGCGACCCGGCGCTCGTTACCGGCTCGCTCATGGTGTGCGGGATGGCCGACGTATTCCAGTGCATGCTGCAGAACGGACGCATCGAGGTCGGGTTCCTGGGAGGCGCGCAGGTCGATCGCTACGGCAACATCAATACCACCGTCATCGGTCCGTATGCGCGGCCCAAGGTCCGCTTGCCCGGGTCGGGCGGAGCCACGGAGATCGCGATCCACGCCCGGCGGACGCTGATCGTGGCGAAGCTCGGTCCACGCGCCTTCCCCGAGCGCGTGGACTTCGTCACGAGCCCGGGACTCAGGCCCCAGGGCCGGCTGCGTCGCGAGCTGCGGATGCCGGGCGCCGGGCCCGTGAAGGTCATCACCGACAAGGCCATCCTCGAGGCGGACGAGGCAACGGGCGAGATAGTGCTTGCGGCGTTGTACCCGGGCGTGAGCGTCCCCGACGTACAGGCCGGTGTCGGGTGGGCGCTCACTTGCCGGTCGGGGCTGGCCGCGGTGGCGCCGCCCACGCCCCAGGAGCTGCGGTTGCTCCGGGATGTGCTCGATCCGAAGCGCCTGTTCCTGAAACAATGACACTCCGGCTGCTGCGGTGGGCGCTCACCTCGGGCATCGGACTCATTCCGGTGATCGCCGTCGCCCAGCGGGAGCCCGTGCTCAAGCAGGTCGCCGTGCCGCACCCCTACTACTGGCGCGAGATGTACGTGCCGCAGGTGACGAGCGGTCCCAGCGCGGTCACGTGGTCGCCCGACGGGCGCGATCTGATCTACTCGATGCAGGGCTCGCTGTGGCGCCAGCAGATCGGCTCGGGCGTGACGGTCGAGGTCACCGGGGACGCCGGGTACGACTATCAGCCCGACTGGTCGCCGGACGGACGCTTCGTCGTCTTCGCCCGCTACGCGAAAGACGCCGTCGAGCTGCAGCTGCTGGACCTGGCGACGGGCGCGGTGCGGCCCGTCACGACCAACGGCGCGGTGAACGTGGAGCCGCGCTGGTCGCCCGACGGCGACCGCATCGCATTCGTCTCCACCGCGTACAACGGCCGCTGGCACATATTCGCGGCGCCGGTGGATGGCGGCACGCCCGGCGAAGCCACCCGGCTCACAGAGGACAACGACAGCAAGCTGCCGCGCTATTACTACAGCACGTGGGATCACTATCTGTCTCCCACCTGGTCGCCCGACGGGAGGGAGCTGATCCTCGTCTCCAACCGCGGGCATATCCACGGCAGCGGCGGCTTCTGGCGCATGACGGCGACCCCCGGTGCGCCGTTGCGCGAGATCCGCTACGAGGAAACCACGTGGAAAGCCCACCCCGACTGGTCCCCCGACGGCACCCGCGTCGTCTACAGCTCCTATGTGGGCCGTCAGTGGAATCAGCTGTGGCTCATGACGAGCGAGGGGGGCGACGTGTTTCCGCTCACCTACGGGGAGTTCGATGCCACGGCGCCGCGCTGGTCGCACGACGGCCGGCGGATCGCGTACGTCTCGAACGAAGGTGGTAACACCTCGCTCTGGGTGATCGACGTGCCGGGGGGACGGCGGCAGCGGATCCTCGCCACCCGGCGCCGCTACCACGGGCCCGTGGGGCGGCTGCGCGTGGAGGTCGTCGACCGTGGCGGGCGTCCGCTGCCCGCCCGGATCTCGGTGTCCAGCGCCGACGGGCGAGCGTACGCGCCCGACGATGCTTGGCGCCACGCCGACGAGGCGTTCGACCGCGGTGAGCGCGCCTTCGAATACGGCTACTTCCAGGCCGCCGGCTCCGCCGAGCTGACGGTGCCTGCGGGTGCCGTGCAGGTGGCGGTCTGGCACGGCCCCGAATACCGCGTCGGGAGGGCCGGCGCGACGGTGCGGGCGGGGGGCACGGTGTTACGACGGATCGTGCTGGAACGACTCGCGGATCTCCCGGCACTGGGCTGGTGGAGCGGGGATCTCCACGTGCACATGAACTATGGCGGGGCGTACCGCAACACGCCCGAGCATCTCGTGTTCCAGGGCCGCGCCGAGGACCTGCACGTCATCGAGAATCTTGTAGTGAACAAGGAGCAGCGGATCCCCGACATCGCCTACTTCCGCACGGACTCGGACCCGGCGTCGAGCAGGAGTTTTCTGCTGCTGCACGCCCAGGAGTTTCACACGAGCTACTGGGGCCACACTGCGCTGCTCGGGTTGACGGACCACTATCTCCTGCCCGAATATGCCGGCTATCCCAACACTGCCGCCGCCAGCCTCTATCCGGCGAACAGCGATGTGGCGGACCTGGCGCACGCCCAGGGCGCGCTGTTCGGGTACGTCCACCCCTTCGACTCGCGGCCCGATCCGGGCGATACGACCCAGCCGCTCACCCACGAGCTGCCGGTGGATGTGGCGCTCGGCAAGGTCGACTACATCGAGGTGATGGGATATTCGGATCATCTCGTCACGTCGGAGATCTGGTACCGGCTGCTGAACTGCGGCTTCCGGCTTCCCGCGGGCGCCGGAACCGACGCCTTCCCCAACTTCGCCTCGCTGCGCGGGCCCCCCGGGCTGGTGCGCGTGTTCGTGCAGGCGGGCGCCAAACTCGATCGCCGCGGGTTTCTCGCGGGGCTCAAGGCGGGTCGCACGTTCGTCAGCAACGCGCCGTTGCTCGAGTTCACGCTCGAGGGCCGGCCGATCGGCGACGAGATCCGGCTGCCGCGGGACTCGACGCTCACGGCGCGGGTGCGTCTGCGGTCGAGCGTCCCGGTCGACCACCTGGAGATCATCGGCAACGGCCGGGTGGTGGCCGTGATTCCGCTCACGGGCGATCGCACGCAGGCGAGCGCCACGGTTCCGATCGCCGTCGCCGGCAGCGGATGGTACGTGGTGCGCGCCTACGCGGATCGAGCCGAGCTGCCCGTGCTCGATCGCTATCCGTTCGGCTCGACGAGTCCGGTGTACGTGACCGTGGGGAACGAGCCCGTGCGCTCGCCGGGCGACGCGGAATTCTTCGTGCGCTGGATCGACCGGTTGGACGAGGCGGCGCAGGCGCACCAGGGGTGGAACGCGGCGGCGGAGCGCGAGCACGTACTGCGGCTGCTGGCGGAAGCGCGGGGGGTGTACGCGGCGCGGGCCGTCAACGGCGCACCAGCTCGATCTCCCGGCTCGCCGTGACCGGCACGCCTCCACCGATGCTCACGGCCACGGTCACGCGGTAGCGGCCGGCTGGGAGCCCGGAGAGGTCGACGTCCAGCACGCGGGGTGCGACCCCACCTTCGGGCTGCAGCACCTCGTCCCATTGCAGCTCAACCGCGCGGCGTCGGGTGACCAGGCCGACGGACTCGGCGGCGCGTCCCAGCCAGGCGCGGCTTTGGGCCCTGACGCTGAGCGACGTGGTGACGGGTTCGCCGGCGGGGGCGAGTCCCGACACCTCCCAGAAGAGTCGCAGGTGACCGCCGACCGGCACCTGCTCGCTGGGGAGCGCATGCGGCAGTACGGACGCGAGATCGAGCGCCAGCGCATCGGTCGCGTCGAGGAGCAGCAGGTCGGAGACGTCGCCACGCGCCGGGGGTTCGAGGCCGCGCCGCGTACGCGCGACCCAGCGTGCGTCGGTGGCAGCGATCTCGAGACCCACGAGCTGCCGCTCGCACCCCGCGGTTGCGGTGAGGACCTCGGGTCCATCGAGGTGCGTCTCGCGGGCCGTGACCACGCGCGACCGCTCGTCGCGGGCGAGCACGAGGGCCGCCCGCGCCGCCTGATGGCCCAGCGCCGCATCGCGAGACACGTCGAATGCGGCGACGACGGTACACGAGTCGCCGCGGCGAAACGCCGCGATTTGAGCCTCGAGCCGTACGAACCGGTCCGCGTACGTGGGTGCGTACCACTCGTTCGGACGTGGGTCGGCCGGCGTCCAATCCTCGGCAGTCGCCCCCCCGGGGTCGTCGAAGGCGTGCGCGGTCGGGACGAAGTGAAAGGCGGGCACGCGCTCGTGCCCCGTGATCACAGGATCGGACGGCGCAAGCACGGAGGAGGGTCTTCGAGTCCAGGACACTTCCGGTCCGAAGCGTAGCAGCAACTCTCGCACATCGTCGCCCCACGGGTCGTCGCGCGGCGTGTGCGAGTCGCGCTCGATGCGTGCCAGCGTGAGACGCGCGAAGTGCTCGGTGCGGCGGTCATTCCCGGGGCGCGAAAGCAGCGGGGCTGCGAGCCACCACCAGCGGGCCTCGAATTCGGCACGCTCGTCGCAGCTCATCCGATCGTAGCGGGTTCGCAGGTCGCGCGGCACCAGCACGGAGACGTCGTGCCAGCGGCACCGCTCCTCGTCGGGCATCGCCCGCAGCGCGGCGGTGAAAGCGGAGTCCGCCCGCGCGAAGTCGCCTGCGGCGTGCAGGGCGAGCCCGGCCAGAGCGGCGCACCACCAGGCCGTGCCGCGACACTCCGTGCCCACCGCGACGGCGTCCGCGCGCTGTCCTTCCTCGATCAAGTAGCGCACTCGTTGGCCCGCGATCCACTCGTCTCCCGGTAGCAGTCCTGCGGCGTCGCCTAAACGGGCCAAGAGGCGTGCCCGCGCGTCGCGGATGGCCGCCGGTTCCGGCACCGAGTCGTTCGTCTGATCGCCGTACCAGAAGCAGAACCGGCCGATGTTCAGGTCACACGGCTGGCCGGAAAAATCGCTCGCTTCGGGGAGGTGATACCGACGGAACGCTTCGAAACTCGCCTCCGCACGTCGGGCGCTGCGGAGGGTGGACTCGGAGTCGGGCTGTTGCAGCAGGGCGAGGCCCAGCAGGACCGAGATCATGGTGTCCCCGTGCAAGCTACGAGGGCCGCTTCCCATGCGCGAGCTTGACGTGGCCGTGCGCGCGGCTAACATCGCCGCGTGGAGATGCCCCGCGAATACAACGCTGCTACATGGTTCGTCGACCGCCACATTGCCGAAGGCCGGGCCGCGCGGCTCGCCGTGATCCACGAGGGGCGCCGCCTCACCTACGGGGACGTGGCGGCGGGCGCCAACCGGCTCGGCAACGCGCTGCGGCGGCTCGGCGTGCAACGGGAGCAGCGGGTCATGCTCCTGCTCCACGACTCACCGCAGTTTGTCTGGAGTTTCTGGGGCACGCTCAAGATCGGAGCCGTCCCGATCCCCACCAACACGCTGCTCAAGCCGCGCGACTACGAATACATCCTGAGAGATAGCCGGGCGGAGGTGGCGATCGTGGGCGAGGCCCTGGCGCCGGCGCTCGCGGAGGCCCGGTTGCGGGCGCCGGCGCTGCAGCACGTCGTGGTCGCCGGTCGGGCGTCCGCGGGCGAGCTGTCGTACGACGACCTCGTGGGTGCCGAGAGCCCGGAGCTCGCGCCGGCCGAGACAACCAAGGACGACGTTGCCTTCTGGCTGTACACGTCCGGTACGACCGGGACCCCCAAAGCGGCGGTGCACCTGCATCACGACATGCAGGTGTGCTGTGAAGCGTTCGGCCGGCACGTGCTCGAGATCGGGCCGGACGACCGCACGTTCTCGGTGGCGAAGCTGTTCTTCGCCTATGGACTGGGCAACGCCCTGTACTTCCCGTTCCACGTCGGGGCCACGACCCTGCTGTTTCCGGGCCGTCCCGAGCCCGCCAAAGTGTTCGACGTGATCACGCGAGAGCGTCCCACGCTGTTCTTCGCCGTGCCAACGGCGTACGCAGCCATGCTGCAGCTGCCGGACGCCGACCGGACCTACGACCTGCGCTCGGTGCGCCTGTGCATCTCCGCGGGCGAGCCCCTGCCGAAGGCCATCTACGAGCGCTGGCTCGAGCGCTTCGGGATCGAGATCCTCGACGGCATCGGCTCGACCGAGCTGTGTCACCAGTTCATCGCGAACCGCCCGGGCCGCGTTCGTCCCGGGTCGAGCGGGACGCTCGTACCCGGATACGACGCGAGGATCGTGGACGACGAGGGACGCGACCTACCGGCGGGCGAGATCGGCAACCTGCTCGTGAGGGGCGACAGCGCCTGCGCGTGCTACTGGAACCAGCACGAGCGCACCAAGCAGACGATCCAGGGCGAGTGGGTGCGCACCGGCGACAAGTACACGCGGGACGCGGACGGCTATTTCTGGTATGCCGGGCGGGGCGACGACATGATCAAGGCGGGTGGGATGTGGGTCTCGCCGGCGGAGGTGGAGGGCGCGCTCGTGGAGCATCCGGCGGTCGTGGAAGCCGGGGTGGTCGGCGCCGCGGACCAGGACGAGCTCGTCAAACCGGTGGCGTTCGTCGTGCTCGCCCGGGGCCACGCACCCGGCGCCGCGCTCGAGGCCGAGTTGCAGGCGTTCGTCAAGCAGCGCCTCGCCCACTACAAATACCCGCGGTGGATTCGGTTCGTCGACGAGCTGCCGAAGACGGCCACCGGGAAGATCCAACGCTTTAGACTTCGAGAGATGGCGAAGCAGACCGACAGGACGGGCCACGACTAGACGCACAGACGCACAGGGGAGAACAGGAGTCGGGGAAGAGGAAGGCCTACTGACTCCACCACCTGTTCACCCCTGTGCGTCTGTGCGTCTGTGCGTCTATCCTATTGCATCACCAGCAAGAACACGTCATACAATGCATGCGTCCACGCCGTGATCCCGAACCCGCGCGTGAGGTACAACGCCGAGAAGAAGAGCCCGGCCACCATGCGAAACACGAACGAATAGAGCTGAAGACGGTCGCCGTACGGGCCGATGTAGTGAAACGCCGAGAAGATCGCGGCGCCGAGCAGCGTGGCCGCGGCGCCCGCCGGGACGGGGCGCCAGCCGAGCAGGGCGCGCGCTCCCGCCGCGAGGGCACCCACGAGCAGCACGCGGAACAGCAGCTCCTCGTAAATCCCCGCGCCCAACGACAACATCAGGCGGGTCCAGCGGTCGAGGTCGCCGCCAGCCGGGCGGGCCAGGATCTGCAACCCGCCGAGTACCCCACTCGTGACCCCGCCGACCAGGAATCCGAACAGCAGCGCCAAGAGCAGCGATTCGGCCAGCATACCGCAGAAGACGCGCGCCCGGAGCCGCGAGCCGTTATGCAGATCGCGGGTCACCAACCACATCCCGACGCCCATCAGGCAGACCATGAACACGAGCGGGCCCCAGGAGCCCGCGACCGCGACGAACAGGGTCTGCAGGATGACGTCGGCGCCGTTCCGGACCGAGCGCGTGCCGTGCGCCAGCAGCACGGCGAGCACCTGATAGAACAGCAGCAGCGGCAGCGCGAACGACAGGCTGTAGCGGGGCGCCCGGCTCGCCTGCCAATAGGAGCTCGGAGCGGAGAACGGCGCGGTCATAGGGTCAACAAATCTATCGCTGGTCGGGGCGCTGCTCGTGGCGCGGCTTGCGGCGCTCTCGGACGGCCGGTTATCCTAGCCCACCCTTACGGACCGGGCGGATGAAAGTTCACGCGCTGCTCCTCGCGCTCAGTGCCGCGACCCTCACCGCAGCGCCGGCGCAGCGTCGCGAGCGCGGCCGGGACCTCGGCATCCCCTTCGAGGGAGCGCCCGGCCCCCTCGACGCCATCACCGACGTCGCCGGCGTCGAGGTCGGGCACCGGACGCTGATCGCCGGCGGGGGCAAGCTGGTGGTGGGCAAGGGTCCCGTGCGCACGGGCGTCACCGCGATCTTCCCGCGTGGCAAGGCTTCGGACGACCCCGTATTCGCCGGCTGGTTCGCCATGAACGGCAACGGCGAGATGACCGGGACCACATGGGTCGAGGAATCGGGGTTCCTGTGGGGACCCGTGATGATCACCAATACCCACTCGGTGGGCGTGGTGCGTGACGCCGTGATCCAATGGGTGGTGCGACAGGGCCGCATGCTCCACGACGAGTGGTCGCTGCCGGTGGTGGCCGAGACGTGGGACGGGGGCTTGAACGACATCAACGGGTTTCACGTCACGACAGAGGACGCGTGGGCGGCCATGGACAGCGCGCGCGCCGGGCCGGTGGCGGAAGGGAGCGTAGGCGGCGGCACGGGGATGGTCTGCAACCGCTTCAAGGGAGGGATCGGCACCGCGTCGCGGCGCCTCGCGGGCGAGGGCTATACCGTCGGGGTCCTGGTGCAGTGCAACTACGGCGCCCGTGCGCCGCTGCGCATCGCCGGCGTGCCGGTGGGCCGCGAGATCCCCGACCTGATGCCATGCCGCGCGCCGTGCGCCGGGGGACGGTCGGCGCGCGATGCGCGGCTCGCCGACGACGTGGGCTCGATCATCATCGTCGTGGCGACCGATGCCCCGCTGCTCCCGCACCAGCTCAAGCGGATGGCCAAGCGCGCCGCCCTCGGCGTGGGTCGGATGGGAGGGCTCGCGGCGCACTCGTCGGGCGACATCTTCATCGCGTTCTCGACCGCGAACCCCCACGCCTCCCGGGATTCCGGGCTGGCGCGCATCGTCATGGCTCCCGACGAGCGCATCACGCCGCTGTTCGAGGCCACCGTGCAGGCGACCGAGGAGGCGATCGTCAACGCGATGCTCGCCGCCGAGACGATGACCGGCGCCGACGATCTCACGGTGTTCGCGCTGCCGCACGACCGGCTGCGGGAGGTGCTGCGCAAGTACAACCGGCTGAATCCGTGACGTCGGCGCGGTCGCTGGTCCGACCGGCCGATCTGCGCGTCCGTCCCCTGGCGCGCGCCGAGACGATTCCTTCGGCGTGGTATACCGACCCGCGCGTGCACGAGCTCGACCGTGACGCGGTGTTCGCCACCACGTGGCAGTACGTGGCCGACGCGCACCAGCTGGCACGCCCCGGCGATCACATCGTGACGGACGTGGCGGAGCAGCCGATCATCGTGGTACGGGGCGCGGACGGCGCGCTGCGGGCGTTCTACAACGTGTGCCGCCACCGCGGCGGGCCGCTCGCGATGAAAGACGGCAACGCCGACATGCTCATCTGCAAGTATCACGGCTGGACCTATCGGCTGGACGGGATGCTGCGCGGCGTGCCGCATTTCAATCGGGTGGAGCTGTTCGACAAGCGCAACTACGGGCTCACGCCCGTGCACCTCGCGGAGTGGGAGGGGCTCGTGTTCGTGAGCCTGGCCGAGCGACCGAAACCGCTGGAGGGCCACCTGAAGGGCATCCGCGAGCGCATCGCGCCGACGCGCCTCGGGGCCCTCCGCTTCGCGCGCCGGATCGATTACGACGTGCGGGCCAACTGGAAGGTGTACGTCGACAACTATCTCGAAGGCTACCACGTGCCCTACGTCCACCCCGAGCTGTACACGCTGTACGACTACGAGGGCTACGTCACCGAGGTGCACGACTGGTACTCGGTCCAGGTCGGTCCGCTCACCGACGACCGCAACGTGTACACGGCGGGCGGCGGCGATGCCTTGTACTACCAGATCTTTCCCAACCTGATGCTGAACGTGGTGCCGGGCCGCCTGCAGTCGAACGTCGTGCTCCCCGTCGCGCCGGATCGCTGCAAGGTGGTTTTCCGCTATTACTACGACGACGTGACGTCGCCCGCGGCACAGCGGCGCATCGAGGCGGACATCGCCTTTTCGGACAAGGTGCAACAGGAAGACGCCGAGATCTGCGAGCGGGTGCAGCGCGGGCTCACGTCGCGCGCGTACGACAAAGGTCGGTTCTCCGTACGGTTCGAGGAGGGCGTCTACCACTTCCAGAAGCTCCTGAAGACCGCCTACCGCGCTTGGCTCAAGCGCTGATGCCCGAGCTCAAGCGACAGCTCGGACTGCTCGACTCGACCATGATCAACGTCGGGACGATCATCGCGTCGGCCATTTTCATCGTCCCGAGCGCCATCGCCCTCGAACTGCACGCCTCGCTGCCCAGTATTCTGGTGTGGGTCGCGGGCGGCGGCGTGTCGCTGCTCGGCGCCCTGTCGGTGGCGGAGCTCGGCGCCGCGATGCCGAAGGCCGGCGGGATCTACGTGTACCTGCGCGAGGCCTACGGGCCCGTGTGGGGATTTCTCTACGGATGGACCAGCGGCGTGGTGATCAACCCGGCGTCCATCGCCGCGATCGCGCTGGGGTTCGCGACGTACCTTGGGTTCTTCGTGCCGCTCGGCGACGGCGGCATCAAGACGGTGGCCGTCGTGTCGATCGTCGGACTCACCGTGCTCAACTCGCTCGGGGTCAGGCTCGGGGCCATCACGCAGAACGTGCTCACCCTGACCAAGATGGGCCTACTCGCCGTCCTCATCGTCGTGGGATTCGTGCTGCCGGGGGGGAGCGTCGCGAACCTGGCCCCGCTCTGGTCCGACGCCCCGCTGGGCCGTCAGATCGCGTCGTTCGGGGTCGCGCTCGTGGCCGTGCTCTGGGCCTACGACGGCTGGATCGAGGTCACCTACGTCGGGGGCGAGGTGAAAGACCCGGAACGGAACGTGCCCCGGTCCATCGTGCTGTCGACGCTCATCGGCGCCGCGCTGTACTGCCTGGTCACGGCGTCTTTCGCCTATGTACTGTCGCCCGCCAGGATGGCGGGCTCGTCGCTCGTCGCCTCGGACGCGGCGCAGGTGACGCTGGGACATGCGGGTGCGGGGCTGGTCGCGGCGGCGATCATGATTGCCACCATCGGCTCGAACAACGGGATCGTCCTGACGGCGGCGCGCGTCCCGTACGCGATGGCCCGCGACGGCCTGCTGCCCGGCTGGCTGGGCGGCGTCCACGCGCGATTTCTCACGCCCGTGCCGTCACTGGTCGTGCAGGGCGTCATTTCGATCGCACTGACGCTCATCTCGACCGAGCCCTCGTGGAAGGACTCCTACAACCGGCTGTTCACCTACGTGGTGCTCGCGGAGTTCGTGTTCTACGCGATGTCCTGCGGGGCGGTGATCCGACTGCGCCGCCGTGCCCCGGACCTGCCCCGGCCGTACAAGACCTGGGGCTACCCGGTTACCCCGATCGTCTTCATTGTGTTTTCGCTCTGGCTGGTGTTCAACACGGCTCGCGAGCAGCCCGCAGACGCCGCGATGAGCGCGGTGCTGATTCTTGCCGGACTGCCGCTCTACTGGTCGCGGGGCAGCGCGGCCCGCCGAGAAGCAGCCCCCTCCTAGCCCTCTACTCTTCCTCCGACGCCGGCTTTTCGAGCCGCTGGAGCGCCGCTTGTACACGCTGCTTCGCATCCCGGTGGACCAGCGCGGCCAGGGCGGCCTTGAGACGGGGGATGGCGAGCTCGCGCGGGAGCGTGAATTGGAACGCCTCCACGGTCCAGCGGCGCACTTGGGGCCGCTCGTCGTCCAGGTGCGCGGCGATCAGATTGAGCGCATGGGCGCTGCCGCGTGCCGCGAGCGCGGCGAGCACGTGAGCGGGGAAGCGGTCCGAGCCGAGTAGCGTCTCGAGCTGCGGGATCGCGCCGGTATCTCCCGTTTGCGCGATCACACGATACGCCGCTTGCTGGATCACGTTCTGGTACGAGGCCGCGCCGAGGCCCCACGCCACGGCGCTGTCGCGCGCGCTCGAATCGGCGGCAACGAGGGCGGTGAGCGCGGCGGCCCGCGTCTCGTAGCTCGTGTCGGTGCGCCATATCGTGCGCGCCAGCTCGGCCGTGCGCGCCCCGCCGACGCCGCCCAGCGCCGTGATGGCGGCGCGCCGCACCTGCGCGGAGCTATCGCGGAGGGCCGTGGCGAGCGGTGCCGCGGCGCCCGCCGCGGGGAATCGCGCCAGCGCCTCCGCAGCCTGGGCTCGGGTGAGGAAGTAGTCGGCCGACGTGGCGGCCCGGGCGAGCGCGGCCAGTGCGGTGGCGTCGGCCGGACGCTTGGCGAGCTCCTCGATCACCCACTCGCGGTTCCACAAGTCGGCGTCGCGCTCGAGCTGGGTCGCGAGCCAGGACGTGGGCTGATCGAACGTGAGCTCCTTCAGGATCGTGTTACCGTCGTCGAACACGACCATGGTGGGCGGGCCGGCGAGCCCCGGAAACGAGACGGTCTGCTCGCGCGCCGTGAGCTGCACACTCCGCACGACGTCACTCGCGGACGTGCCGACCCGGATGGTCAGCGGCATGTGGAACACCGCCGCCGTCCGGTAGCGCGGACCCGTGGTGTCGCGCGCCGCACTGTCGCCCTGGGTCTGCTTCACGCTGAGCGCGAGGGTCCGGGCCGCCGTGTCGTATGCCGCGGTGACGGTGAAAGCGGGATGCCCCGCGCCATAGATCCACTCGCTCCAGAACCCGTCGAGGTTTTCGCCCGTCGCGTCCAGCACGGCTTGGCGCAGATCGTCGCTGGTCGCGTTGCCGAGCGCGTGGCGCGCGAGATAGAGATGCAGCGAGGCCCAGAACCGCTCCGGGCCCAGGTAGTCGCGCAGCATGCGGAGCACCAGCGCGCCCTTGGGATAGATGTTGTTCGAGCCGAGGGCGGCGAGCGGCATGCGGCGCCGGGCGTCGATCTCGAGATACTGGCGGTACTCGTCGAGGTAGTAATCGTCCGCCGCGTGGCGGCCGAGCTTCGCGCCCCAGTACTGACCCGGCATGAACTCGGCGAATCCTTCATTCAGCCACATGTTCGCCCAGTTCTCGGTGGTGACGTAGTCGCCGAACCACTGGTGGGCGAGCTCGTGCGGGATCAGGATCCACTGATACCAGGGCCGGTCGAGGTACGCCCGCTCGTCGGGGAGCCAGTCGACGAGGGTCGTCGCGCTGACGTTTTCCATCCCGCCGAAAAAGTCCGCCACCGTGGTCTGGGCGTACTTGGCCCAGGGATACGGGAGCCCGGTCAGGCGCGAGTACATGTCGATCATGTCCGGGGTAACGGCGAACAGCCGCTGGGCGCGGCTGGAGTCGGCGTGATAGACGTAGTAGTCCACCGGAATCCCGTGCCAGCGGTCCGGCACCTTCACGAGTGGCGCGACGATCAGGGACACGAGATACGTGGAGCTCGGCAGATCCTGACGCCAGGTGACGCTGTGCGATCCGCCCGGCAGCTTGCGGTCGCCCACCAGCCGGCCGTTCGAGACCACCGTGTACTCCGGGGGTACGGTGGCGACGAGCTCCCAGGTCATCTTGTCGTTGGGGAAGTCGTAGGTCGGGAACCAGTAGTGATTGTTGTGGTCCTCCCCCTGACTCCAGATCTGCTGGGGTCGGTGCGACTGACCCTCAGGTTGGATGAACGTCAGGCCCTTGCCGTTCTCGAGCGGCGCGTGGTAGTCGATCACGCAGCGCACGCTGTCGTGAAAGGCGACTGGTCGCGCCGGGTACACCACCAGCGTGTCACCGTGGCGCTCGCTCCGGAGCGT
>QHUT01000056.1 GCA_003222055.1 Gemmatimonadota bacterium | reverse complement strand
GAGCCTGCTCGACCTGCTCACCGCGCAGGCCGCGCTGGCGAGCGCCCGCGCCCAGGCCATTCAAGCCCGTTTCTCATGGAACACGGCGCTCGCCCAGGTCGCCCACGACGTAGGGATCCTCGGGCTCGACGGGTCGAGCCCACTCCAGATGCAGACCGACACCACCGGAACGCCCAAATAGATGAAGCTCATGACCATCGCTGCGACCGTTTCACTGACCCTGGCGCTCGGCTGCGCGCGGAAGGGGGCCGGCGGCCCCGCTCGGGTGCCGGTCACCGTGGCCCATGTCGAGCAGCGCGCCGTGCCGTTCGAGATCCCGGCGACCGGGACCGCGGAGCCCGTGCAGACGGTGTCGGTCCAAGCCCAGGTCACGGGCGTGCTCACCCACGTGACGTTCCACGAGGGCGACGACGTCGCCGCCGGGCAGGTGCTGTTCGAGATCGACCCCCGGCTGTTCCAGGCGGCGCTCGACCAGGCCAAAGCCATGCTGGCGCGCGACCAGGCGCAGCACCAGGCCGCCGAGCTCGACGCCCAGCGTTACGCGCAGCTCGTGAAGGAGGACTACGTCACCAAGTCGGACTACGACGCCAAGCGCGCCGCCGCCGACGCGCTCCAGGCGACGCTGCGGGCGGACTCGGCCGCCGTGGCCAACGCCGCGCTGAACCTGGAATGGGCCACGATCCGCGCCCCCATCCCGGGGCGCACGGGGCGGCTGCTGGTGCGCGAGGGCAACCTGGTGCGCGCCAGCAACCCGGACCCGCTCGTCATCATCAATCAGATCCATCCGATCCTGGTGCGCTTCGCGGTGCCGGAGGCGAACCTCGCAGGCATCCAACGCTACCGCCGCAACCGCCTGCCGGTGCTCGTGAGCCCGTCCAAGACCGACACCGTCTTCACGGAGGGTGTGCTGTCGTTCGTGGACAACAGTGTGGATACGACGACCGGGACCGTGCTCCTGAAGGCCGAGTTCCCCAATCGGGACAACGCCCTGTGGCCGGGTGAATTCCTGAACGTGCGGCTGCAATTGTACATCGAAGACAGCGCGGTGGTGGTGCCGTCGCAGGCGGTGATGAACGGGCAGCAGGGGACCTATCTGTTCGTGGTGAATCAGGACGGCACGGCGCGCTCGCAGGCGGTGGCCGTGGAGCGCACCGCCGGCGCGTACGCAGTGATCGCGCAGGGCGTGCGCGCGGGCGAGGAGGTCGTGACCGACGGCCAGCTGCGGCTCGTGTCCGGCGCGGCCGTCGAGGTGAAGGGCGTCGCCGAGGCGGCGCGCGAGCTGGGGGGCGACAAATGAGCATCTCGGAGCTGTTCATCAAGCGGCCCGTGATGACGACGCTCGTCATGCTCGGGATCCTCGTCTTCGGGCTGATGGCCTACGGGCTGCTGTCGGTGAGCAGCCTGCCGAACGTCGATTTCCCCACGATCCAGGTGAACGCGAGCCTTCCGGGGGCGAGCCCCGAGACCATGGCGTCCGCCGTGGCGACGCCGCTCGAGAAGCAGTTTTCCACCATCGCCGGGATCGACCAGATGACCTCCTCGTCGAGCCTGGGCAGCACCAACATCACGCTGCAGTTCACCCTGGACAGGAACATCGACGCCGCCGCGCAGGACGTGCAGGCCGCGATCTCCAAGACGCTGCGCCAGCTCCCCACCGGCATCGTGCCGCCTTCCTACCAGAAGGTGAACCCGGCCGACCAGCCGATCATTTACTACGCCTTGAGCTCGGGCACCCTGTCGCTGTCGGAGCTGGACGAGTACGCCGAGACGTTCATCGCGCAGCGCCTGTCCATGGTCGACGGCGTGGCGCAGGTGAACGTGTACGGCGCGGCGAAGTACGCGGTACGCATCCAGCTCGATCCCAAGGCGCTCGCCACACGCGGCATCGGGATCGACGAGGTCGCGAGCGGCGTCGACGCGGGCAACGTGAACCTGCCGACGGGCATTCTGTGGGGCCCGCACCGGGCGTACACCGTGCTGGCGAACGGGCGGCTCCAAAACGCCGAGCAGTTCGGACCGCTCGTCGTGACCTACCGCAACGGCGCGCCGGTGCGCCTCCAGGACCTCGGGCTGGTGCTCGACGACATCCAGGACAACAAGAGCGCCGCCTGGTTCAACGGCAACCGGGCGATCGTGCTGGCCATCCAGCGGCAACCCGGAACGAACACGGTGGCGGTGGCGGGCCGGGTGCGCGCCGTGATGCAAACCCTGAAGCAGCAGCTCCCCGGATCGGTCGACCTGCAGCTCCGGTCGGACCGCTCGGTGTCCATCCTCGCCTCGCTGCACGACGTGCAATTCACCCTGTTCCTGACGCTGGCGCTCGTCGTGCTGGTGATTTTCCTGTTCCTGCGAAACCTCTCGGCCACCGTCATCCCCAGCCTGGCCCTGCCGTTCTCGATCGTGGGCACGTTCGCGGTGATGTACGCGCTCGACTACAGCCTCGACAACCTGTCGATGATGGCGCTCACGCTGTCGGTCGGATTCGTGGTGGACGACGCCATCGTGATGCTCGAGAACATCGTGCGCCACATGGAGAAGGGAACGCCCGCGCTCGCAGCCGCGTTCGCCGGATCACGCGAGGTCGGGTTCACCATCCTCTCCATGACGCTGTCGCTCGCGGCCGTGTTCATTCCGGTCCTGTTCATGGGAGGGATCATCGGCCGGCTGTTCCACGAGTTCGCCGTCACCATCGGCGCCGCGATTCTCGTGTCGGGTGTCGTGTCGCTCACCCTGACGCCGATGCTGTGCAGCCGGTTCCTCAGGCCGTCGCGCGAAGCGCACCATGGCCGGTTCTACGAGGCGTCGGAGCGCGTCTACGAGCGCGTGCTGCGCGCGTACGAGGGCAGCCTCGGCTGGGTGATGCAGCGGCGCGCCCCGGCGCTCGTCTTCTCCGCGGCGATCCTCGTCGCCACGGGGGTGCTGTTCTGGGCGATCCCCAAGGGCTTCCTGCCGAGCGAGGACAACTCCCAGATCTTCGGGACGACGGAGACCGTCGAAGGGACCTCGTTCGACGACCTGGTGCGCCATCAGCAGCAGGTCATGGCCGTGCTGCAGGCGGACCCCAACGTGGACGCGACGATGTCGTTCTTGGGCGGCGGCCAGATCAATCAGGGCCGGGTGTTCATGCAGCTCAAGCCCCGCTCCCAGCGCGACATGAGCGTGGACGAGCTGATCCGCTATTTCAATCGCAAGCTGTCCGGCATCCCCGGCATCCAGGTGTTCCTGCAGAACCCGCCCCCGATCCAGATCGGCGGCCGCCGCACCAAGAGCTTGTACCAGTTCACGCTCCAGGGCCCCGACCGGGTGGCGCTGTACGACAACGCGAACCGGCTCTCGGCCGAGCTGCGCAAGCTGCCGGACCTGATCAACGTCACGAGCGATCTGGTGATCTCGAACCCGCAGGCCAGCGTCCAGATCAACCGCGACCGGGCCGCGGCGCTCGGGGTGACTGCCCGGCAGGTCGAGGAAGCCCTGTACGACGCTTATGGCTCGGCCCAGGTGTCGACGATCTACACCGCGACGAACCAGTACTGGGTGGTGATGGAGCTCCTGCCCCAATACCAGCAGGACCTGTCGGCGCTGAGCCTGCTGTACGTCCGCTCCAACACCGGCACCCTGGTGCCGCTCGCGTCGCTCGCCACCCTCACCTCGAGCGTCGGCCCGCTCACCGTGAACCACGCGGGCCAGCTGCCGGCGGTGACGATCTCGTTCGACCTGCGGCAGGGCGTCTCGATCGGGCCGGCGTCGGCGCAGGTGGAGCGCCTGGCGCGGCAGATCCTGCCGTCGAGCATCACGTACGGCTTCGCGGGCACCGCCCAGGCGTTCCAGTCGAGCCAATCGGGCCTCCTCGTGCTGCTGGTCCTCGCGGTGTTCGTGATCTACATGGTGCTCGGGATCCTGTACGAGAGCTTCATCCACCCGATCACGATCCTCTCGGCCCTGCCGTTTGCCGGGTTCGGCGCGCTGGTCACGCTGATGCTGTTCAGGATGGAGCTGAGCGTGTACGCCTTCGTGGGCGTGATCATGCTCGTGGGGCTCGTGAAGAAGAACGGCATCATGATGATCGACTTCGCCCTCGACGCGCAGCGCGCGGAGGGCAAGTCGGCGCGCGAGGCGATCCTCCAGGCGTGCAGCATCCGGTTTCGGCCCATCATGATGACCACGATGTCGGCGCTCATGGGCACGCTCCCGATCGCGCTGGGCGTGGGCCAGGGCTCCGAGTCCCGGCGTCCCCTCGGGATCGCCGTCGTGGGCGGGCTGGCGTTCTCCCAGTTCATCACGCTGTACGTGACGCCGGTGATCTACACGTACCTGGACGAGCTGCAGCAGTGGCTGGGACGCCGGGCGCCGCAGCGCGCCGTCGCGGTGGCTCCGGCGCCCGCGGATTGACGGGAGGACTGACGGGAGCGGCGCGCCGAGGGGCGGTCCCGTAGGCGAAGACGCAAGGGGTTGGGGGGAGGGGATGTCAGGCGTCCCGAGCCGACGGGACCGCCCCTCGGCGCGCCGCTCAAGGTGCGCTAACTTCTCCGCAATGCACGAATGGCAAGTGTGGTTCATCGCCGCCCTGCTGCTCTTCGTGGCCGAGATGATCGCGCCGGGATTCTGGCTGCTCTCGGTGGCCGTGGGCTCGCTCGCGGCGGGCCTGGTCTCGCTCGTGCTCCCGGGTGTGGTGGCGCCGGCCCTGGCCTTCGCCGCCGGCACGCTGCTGTCGCTGGTGGGCGTGCGTCCCTTCCTGCTGCGGGTGCTGCATCGCGCCGGCCGGGATATCAGGACCAACGTGGACGCGCTCGCGGGGAAGGTGGGGATCGTGTCCGCGCGCATCGACCCCACCACCGGGAAGGGGCGCGTCCTGGTCGAGGGGGAAGACTGGCGCGCGGCGTCGCTCATGGATGCGCCCCTCGAGCCCGGGACGCGGGTGATGGTCGTGCGGGTGGAAGGGACAACCCTGTACGTGGACAAGGAGACGTGAGTCATGCCCTTCTCACTCTACCAGCTCCTCTTCCTGGCGGGCGGAGTCGTGGTCCTGGTGTACGTGTCGAAGGCCATCCGCATCGTGCAGCAGGCCCAGACGATGATCATCGAGCGGCTGGGCAAATACCACAGGACGCTGAACTCCGGGCTCAACTTCATCAACCCGCTGCTCGATAAGCCGCGACCGATCGACTGGCACCAGGTGATCGTCACGCCGGCGGGGGACTCGTTCGCGCGCCATTTCCGCACCGACAAGATCGACCTGCGCGAGACGGTATACGTGTTCCCACGCCAGAACGTGATCACGAAAGACAACGTCGTGGTCGAGATCGACGCGCTCATTTATTCTCAGATTACCGATCCTGTGCGCGCCACGTACGAGATCGCCAACCTTCCCGATGCGATCGAGAAGCTGACGCAGACCACGCTGCGGAACGTGATCGGTGAGATGGAGCTGGACCACGTGCTCTCGTCGCGGGACACGATCAACGCCAAACTGCGCGAGATCCTGGACGAGGCGACGCACAAGTGGGGCGCGAAAGTGAGCCGGGTCGAGCTCAAGGACATCAACCCGCCGCGCGACATCCGCGACGCGATGGAGAAGCAGATGCGCGCCGAGCGCGACCGGCGCGCCGCGATCCTCACCGCCGAGGCGGAAAAGCAATCGCGCACCCTGCAGTCGGAAGGCATCCGGCAATCCGAGATCAATCAGGCCGAGGGCCAGAAGCAGGCCAGGATCCTCGCGGCCGAGGCCGAGGCGAACGCCCGCCTCAAGGTGGCCGAAGCGGAGGCCCAGGCGATCGAGCGCATCACGACCGCCATCAAGGGGACCGGCGGCGATCCGGCACGGTACCTGATCGCCATCCGCTATATCGAAGCGCTCAAGGAGATGGTCACGAGTCCCCAGAGCAACAAGGTCATTTACCTACCTTACGAAGCGACGGGCGTGCTGGCGTCGCTCGGCGGCATCCGGGAGATGCTGGCGGGCCCGTCGGAGGGAAAAAAGCATGATGCGTAAAGCGATCGCCGCAGCCGGCCTTGCCGCGCTGTCACTGTCCGCCCGTCCGCCGGCGACCGTCAGGGAGTCCCTTAGGGTCCGGCTGCCCGCCTGCGATCCCGGGAACGCAGGCCTCACGCTCCCCGAAGGCTTCTGCGCCGTCGTGGTCGCCGATCAGGTGGGGACTGCCCGGCACCTCGCCGTCGCCCCGAACGGGGACCTGTTCGTCGCGACCGCCGGCGGGCGCTCCGGCTCGGGGGGCGTGCTCGCCCTGCGGGACACCACGGGCGACGGCAAGGCCGACGTGCGGCAGACGTTCGGCGGCGAGGGCGGCACCGGAATCGCACTCGGAAACGGCGTGCTGTACACCAGCACGTCGTCCACGGTGTATCGCTACGCCATGCGTGCCGGAAGCCTCACGCCGCTGGGCACCCCGGACGTGATCGTGAAGGACCTGCCCACGGGCGGCCACAGCGCCAAGAACCTCGCCCTCTCCCCCGACGGCCGGACCCTGTTCGTGAACTTCGGCTCGGCCACCAACTCCTGTCAGGTCGCAGACCGCTCGAACGAGTCGCCCGGCGAGGACCCCTGCCCCGAGCTCGCCTATCGGGCCGGCGTGTGGCGGTTCGACGCGACCACGCACGACCAGACCCGGCTGAGCGGGACGCGGTTCGCCACGGGGATCCGGAACGCCGTCGGGCTCGCCTTCGCGCCCTCGGGTGAGCTGTACGCCACGCAACACGGGCGGGATCAGCTGGGGCAGAATTGGTCCAAGCTGTTCACCATCGAGCAGAGCGCCGAGAAGCCGTCCGAGGAGTTCTTCAAGCTCTCGCAAGGCGCCGATTTCGGCTGGCCGTACTGCTACCACGACGCCGAGCTGGGCCACCTGGTGCTCGCGCCCGAGTACGGCGGCGACGGCAAGCAGGTGGGACGCTGCAAGGACAAGCAGGAGCCCCTGGTGGCGTTCCCGGGCCACTGGGCGCCCGACGGCCTGACGTTCTACGCGGGGACCCAGTTCCCCGAGCGCTATCGGGGCGGCGCGTTCATCGCGTTCCACGGGTCGTGGAACCGCGCACCGCTCCCCCAGGCGGGCTACCGCGTGGGGTTCGTGCCCTTCAAGAACGGCAAGCCCGTGGGCGGCTACGAGACGTTCGCGGACGGTTTCTGGAAGGAGGACCCCGCGGGACCCAAGCACCGGCCGGTGGGTGTCGCCGTGGGGCCGGACGGGTCGCTGTATATCACGGACGACGCGGCGGGCACGATCTGGCGGGTGATGTACAGAGGGCGGTGAAGCGCCGGGGAGGAGGGACGAGGGAAGGGGGACGGGTAGCCTCCGGCTACTCCGGCAGGCCGCTGCTCGCCAAGCTCGGGATCAAGCCCGAGATGCACATCGCGATCCTCAATGCGCCCCGCGGCTATGAGCGCGTGCTGGGCAAGTTGCCGCTGCGGGTGAGGCGCCAGCCGACTGTCGTCGGCCCGCTCGATTTCATTCAGTTCTTCACGGATCGGAAGGGGGAACTCGAGCGCCGATTCCCGGCGTTCGAGCGCGCGCTCGCGCCGGCCGGCATGTTGTGGATCTCGTGGCCCAAGAAGGCGTCCGGCGTGGCGACCGATCTCACCGAGGACGGGATCCGCGCGATCGGGCTCGCGCATGGTCTCGTGGACGTGAAGGTGGCGGCGGTGGACGAGGTGTGGTCGGGGCTCAAGTTCGTGCGGCGGGCGAAGGATCGTCAACGCAACGGCGCCCGGGAGCGATCCCGGGCGCCGTAGTGATTCATGCTACTGCGATCTTTACGGGACTGGGTTGCCTGGACAGCTCAGCGGTACGCCACCAGGGTTACCCGCCCGTTTCCGGGAATCGCATTCCTGGTTCGGGAGCACACTAAACGGAGCGACGGTGAAGCGCGCCAACGTGTCCTGGGGCAATCTGCCGAGCTCCGCGAGCCTTTTGAGGCGGCGGTAGTCCGCCCAACGCTGCCCTTCCTGGTACAGCGACAGCGTGCGCTGCAACAGCAACTCGCTCACGAACTGCGAGTCGCTTGCCGGTGCGGGGAACGCGACAACGGACGTGCCGCCGTTCGAGCCGCCTGAATTCGCCCGTACGGCGGCCAGGTCAGTAGTCGCGGTGGCTGTTGCCCCCGTAAACCATTCCGCCTCCGCCCGCAACAACACCAGCTCCTCGTTCCGGATGATCGGGATCGGCGTGCTGATACCCGCGTACGTACACGGGCGATGCGACGCGGTGACACCGGCCTCCGAACGCGGGCTGTTAGCCGGGCACAATGATATCTTGCGGCGATAGCGATCGTCCAGGGCGACGCTCGCGATCGAATCGATGCCCGGATGCACGTAGAGGTCGCTCCCGAGCGACCCCGCGAAAGAAGCGTTGTTGAGGAAGTCACCCGACGAACTCGAGTAGACCGTGTAGACACCGTTGTCGCGATTCGCCGCCGTGAGGTCGGCGACCCAGGTTTGGCCGAGCGCCGTCAACGCGGCGTTATAACAGGTTGCTCCGCACCCCAGCGACCCGCGCTTTGCTTCGACACGGGCTTTGATCGCACGGTTGAACTGAGCGAAGCCGGCCGGCGTATTGGCGTTCGCCGGCACACCTACCGAGAAGCCGGTGTAGATGGGAAAGTAAAAGGCCGCTCCGGCCGAGTCGATCTCCGGCCTCGCTTCATCGAGCTTGGCCGAGATCCATGCGTAGACGGAATCCCGGCTGACGATCGGCAGCACGGCGTTCACGTCATTCGTCATGTCCACGACCCCGCCGATCGAGTCGCGCGCCTCGATTACGTGAAGCAGGTCCAGCGCGATGAACGTCTTGAGCACGCCTATCCCTCCGGCCTTTTCGGAGTCCGTAAGGGCGGTCGTGCTGTTGATGATCTGCATCGCGGCGTAGGCATTGCGATAGTTCCCGTAACGCCCCGCCCATTGCGTACCCGCGTCGAACGCGTTGTTCTGCTTCCAGTCGCGGTACGGGCCAGTGATGAACCGCCCGTCCGTGATGAACATGTAATACGTTTCACGACCGAAGCTGCCGAGGGCTCGGATTTGATCCGTGCGGTTCGACCGGTAGGTGGCCATGACGCCGGCGATCATCCGGCTGGTGCATTCCCGAGGATTGGTGAGGCAGCCTGCCAGCGTGGGGTTGTTGGGATTCGTCAGGTCAAGATTGCAGCCAACCAGCGTGACGGCACCCGCCATCACGAGGCTCGCGAGAGTGCGTCTCATGGTCGAAATCCTCTCGAGGACGGTGGGTTGAGATCCCTTAGTGTCGGGTCGCATGGGTCACCACCCCACGTCCACGGACAGGTAGAACTGGCGGTTCGACGGGTACGGCGCCAGATCGATGAAGCGGTTCAGGTTCGTCGCGCCGAAGTTGTTGAACTGCGGATCGAAGCTCCAGTAGCCGGTGAACTTCAAGAGGTTGCGGGCCTGGAGGTTGAGCCGCAGCGACTGGGCTCCCAGTGCCTGGACCCAGCGGTCGGGAGCCTGATAGCTCAGCGAGACGTCCCGCAGAGTGACGTTCGTGGCGTTCTCGACGTAGGCGCGAACGTCGGTACCGCCGCCCCATGAGTTGTAGCGGAATGAACCCGTCGTGTAGGGAAGGGTGTCCCCGGCCGGGGTGACATAATTAGCGGGAATGTTCTTCAAGTCCCAGCCGCTGCCCATGCTCTTCCGGGTGATCGGGTCATCGTAGTCCCGCGAGGTTCCACCCTCGTCCCACAGCGTGCGGGTCATGTCCGCCACCTGGCCGCCCTGCTGCCAGTCCACGGTCATGGAGAGCGTGAGCCGCTTCCACCGGAACGAGCTCGAAAATGCCATCATGAAATCGGGGTTATAGTCGCCAGCGACTGTATCGCGAATGGCCACGACGGCGTTGGGATTGGTGACAATCGAGCCGACGGGGAGAATCTTGCCGCTCGAGTCCAACGGCACGTTGCCCCAGATCCAGGTCGTGTGTCCCCCGGGGCTGATGAAGTTGCGCCCAAAGGCCGCGCCGAAGGAGCCAGGAGCCGGGAAACGCGGCACCGTCGTCGGGAGATTCTGGATATCCTGTCTCATCTTCGTGAACGTGGCGCGGAAATTCAGATCCATATCGCTCCGCTGCATCACCGCCGCGCTCAAGGCAGCCTCGATGCCGCGGGTCCTGAGCTCTCCACCGTTGATGATCAGGTTCGTGAGGCCGCCGGATGGGATCGTGGCGGGCTGCAGTAGGAGCTCCGTGATCTTCCGCCGGTACGCCGTCCCTTCGAACTGCAGCCGCCGATTGAGGAACGTGACATCGGCGCCGGCCTCGATCTCGTTGAGGGTCTCGGGCTTGATGTCCGCATTGCCCGCGATCGGGGCTTGTACCAAGGTCGGGATGCCGCCAATCGTGGTGCCGGCGTTCAACACGACGTCCCGATCCGCATAGCGCGGCCGGTTCCCGGTGCGGCCCCAGCCCCCCCGGAGCTTGACCTCGTTGAACAAGTCGCCAAGGTCGGTGAAGCGGTAGGAGGCCGAGGCGTGGGGGAAGACATTCCGCACGGTGCGGTTGCCGTTGGCGCTGGAGCGATCGGCGCGGACCCCGGCGACGAGCGCCAGCCGTTCGTCGAGGGCCAGCACCTGTTCATTGGCCCACAGCGCGTCGTCCCGGAAGTCGCCCAGGACCTGATCCGCCTCGTCGAGCACGGTACCGCTATTCGTGGTCTCGACGCCGGGTAACAAGCCGCGGGCCCGCGTGCGCACGACACGGAGATACTGCGTCTCGTAGTCGAAACCGGCCGTCGTGGTTAGCGATATCCCGCTGGATGGCTGGTACGCCCAGGTCCCGGAGTAGCGCAGGTTGTAATTGAAGATGTTTCCCTCCGTGCGCACCGTTCGACCCGAGAATCCATCCGATGCCCGTGGATTCTCGTACTGGAGGAATGACGGGGAGAAGACATCGCCCGAGACCTGGGCGCGATCGAAGCCGCCGAGGATCGACAGCGACACCTGGTGTTGCGCCGTATTCAGCGCGGACCACGTGGCGGTGACGTCGCCGATCTGGCGGAACGTCAGCTCATTGAGCCGCAGGAACCGGAAGGTCTCGAACGGGTTGGACACCGTCGCCCCGCCGCCATTGAACGGGTTTCGCACGAACGTCCCCGTCGCGTCCGTCGAGTCGAGGTTGATCACGCCGGGCGTGTAGGCGAAACAGTAGATCGGCGACGTGCAGGTATTGTCGTTGTTCGAGAGGCCGCGGTTGTCGCTGTTGCGCGTGATGTTGAGACCGAGGTTGACCTTGACTTTTCCGTCAGCAAGCGACTGATCGACGTTGGTCCGGAGCGTGTACAGCCGTGCATTCGTGTTCGGCGCGGTGCCTGCTTCGTTACGCCCCGTCAGGTTCACGAAGTACTGCGTCGTCGGCGTGCCGCCGTTGAAGCTTCCCGTGAGCTCGTAATTCGGCTCCCCGTTGTTGTACAACTCGCTCTCATAGTCGTGAGTGAACGGGATCTGACCGCTCGGGTAGAGCGCCGCCAGCAACGCACTGTCTGCCTTTCCCGCCCCGTTGCCGTAGGGGAGCGTGCGCACCTGGGCGACCGTGTGGAACTGCCTCGTACCGAGCAGCCGGTAGGCCACGCTCCGCCCCAGACGGCTCGAGAGATTGAACCGGGGCGCGCCGCCGGCCCCCCGCTTGGACTTGATGATGACGACGCCGTTGGTGGCGCGGGACCCGTACATCGCCGTCGCCGCCGCCGACTTGAGCACCTCTATCGACTCGATCTCCTGCATGTTCAGGTCGGCAAGCCGGTTCACGAGCGCGTCCTGCGTGCTGCCAATGCCCGCAGCGGTCGTCCGAGCGCCGGCCCCGGTGATGGAGTTGGCGCCATCGGAGATGGCATCATTGGAGATGATGACGCCGTCCACGACGAACAGCGGTTGGCCGGCTCCGAGAATCGACGTGATCCCGCGGACCTGTATTTGACCGCCGCCGCCGGGAGCGCCGCTGTTCATCGAGACCATCGCGCCCGGCACCTTGCCCTGGAGCGCCTGCTCCAGCGAGGCCGCTGGAGCCCTGTTGACCTCCTCGCTCGAGACGTTTACCGTCGCCGTGGTCGCGTTACGGCGCTCGAGCGTCGTCGCCTGGCCCGTCACCACGACCGCCTCGAGCTTGAAAGGATCCTCCGCGAGGGGCACCACAACGTTCGACTCGCCGGCCTTCACGAGCACTTCCTTCTTCTGGTAGCCGATCGCGCGGACCAGGAGTCGAACGTCGCCCGCCGCGACCGTGATGCGGAACGTGCCGTCGGCCGCCGACTGGGTGACGCTTGGGCCGCCGAATTCGCTGATCGTCGCCAGGCCCACCGGTACCCCGCCGACCGCGCGTGTCACGCGGCCCGTGACGTCGCGACCCTGGGCACGGGCCGGCACCGGGGTCAGGCTGAGCGCAACGACGGCTGCCGCAAACACTGCGTGCTTGCTCATGCGCTGTCTCCTTGTGTGAGGATGAATGCTGCGGGTGGGGTACCGCCGGGCACAGAAACGTCTGAGGGTCCAGCGGCCCTACATGAGCAGGGCCGCGAGACCTTAATTCCGGGGAGCGAGGAAAGACGCACCCCGGGAAAACGACATGTGACGGCGGTACCCATGTCGCTTACCCTTAAAGGTGCGGGAATATGTCGCCGCTACGCGGCCCCCGCAACCACTACCGTTTGCGGCGGGGAACCCCGCGCTTCGTCCAGATCAGGATCACCCCGCAGCCGCTGTCCCGGCGCTGATATTGGGGGGGGGCGCTGAACAGGTTGGAATAGACCTCGATCCCGAGGATCTCCTGTGGAACGAGCGGCAGCGACGGGGTCTGAGTCGGCGGGAGGGGGAAGTACGCGCCGTCGATGAAATACGCCGGAGGACAGTAGTTGGCGAGCGCGGGATTGTCGATCTGACCCTGCCCCCGCTGCAGCTCCACCAGATAGCCGGATCCGTTAGGGCGCAACTGCACCCCCGGAACCATGCGAAACACCTCCTCGAACCGTGCCGCGCCAGCTTTCTGGATATCGGTGGTATCGAGGAAGTGCCCCAGCGTCGTGTTGCGTCGGTGGCTGAAGCCCACCTGCGCCAGATAGGGCTCGTAGCGTCCTTCCACCGTGACCGGATCGAGGACGGGCACCGAGTCGCCCATGACGATTTCTACGCGTTGCATACGACCGGGCCGGACGATGGTCTGGGCCCGTCCCGGTGGATACCCGATGGCGTGCGCCTCGACGATATGGGGGCCCGCCAGCACGTCTCGGAGCGTGAAGCCCCCGGACTCGTCCGCCTCGGTGCGGCTGTCGGTACCGATTGCGACCACGGTTGCTCCCGGCACGAAGGCGCCGTTCCGCTTCCGCACCACGCCGGTGACGGCTCCGGTGGCGGCCCCCACGGCCAAATCCAGGGCGGCGCGGCCGAACGCGCGCCCCGCCAGATCCACCAGCACCATGCCGACTGGGCCCTCGCCGGCCTTCCCCTGGAGGAGCACCGCCACGTCCGTGGGCACAGCGCACAGCAACACGCGCCCGGACGCGTCCGAACGCGCGGCGGTCGTGCCCGGCTCGGCACGGACCGACCCTGTGCCGAGGACGTAGATGGTCCAATGGGCCGTCACGCTGACGTCCGGCAGCGGCTTGCTGTCGGCCGCGTCGCGCACCAGCCCGAGAATCGCTCCCGTCTTCTGCCAGGGATCGTGCGGACACAAGGTGCGATGCGCCGTAGCAGGACCAGGTGTCGCGAGGCTCACTGCCGTCGTATTGCCCTCGGCAACGTCCACGACGACCGGGGGCGCCGCCAGGCCGGTCGAGTCGAGGACCGGGTGATCGAACGTCAGCCGGTAGCGCCCGGCCGCCAGTGCGGCCAGCTCGAAGCGCCCGGAGGCGTCGGTGTGCGCCGTGCGATTGGTGCCTTCGACCCAAACCTCGGCGCCCTCGAGCGGTGCCGCGCTGATCAGACTGTCGTAGACCACCCCCCGCAAGAGCGCGGTGCCCTGCGCCCATGCCGGAGCCGCCATCCCGAAGCTCCCGCATGCGATGACGAGCACCGGTCGGACGGCGGCGCGACGGACCATAGCACCTATAATACGGTGACAGCGTCCGACGGCTAGATTGGGACCGCGATGCCCGAGCAAACGGCCAACCCCCCCCTCACCCGGCTCTCCGAGGAAGAAGAGCTGTTCCGCCGCACCGTGCGCGACTTCGCGGAGCGCGCCGTCCGCCCGCGCGTCGCCGCCATGGAGCGGGCCGGCTCGCTCGACCGCGCCCTGCTCACCCAGTGCTTCGAGCTGGGTCTCATGGGAATCGAGATCCCGGAGGCGCACGGCGGAGCGGGCGGCAGCCTGCTGATGACAGTGCTCGCGGTGGAGGAGCTGTCGGCGGTCGATGCCTCACTCGCGATCTTCGTGGACGTGCAGAACACCCTCGTCAACGCGCTGCTCATCAAGTGGGCGAGCGACGAGATCCACAACCGCTATTTGCCGCGGCTCGCCACCGATCTGCTCGGCGCCTACGCGCTGTCCGAGCCCGAGTCGGGATCGGACGCGTTCGGGCTCCAGACCCGCGCGACGCGGGCCGGCGACAAGTGGATCCTCGAGGGGCGCAAGCTGTGGATCACCAACGGGGCCGAGGCGGGCTTGTTCGTGATCTTCGCGAACAGCGACTTTACCAAAGGCTACAAGGGCATCACCGCGTTCGCGGTGGAGCGCGGGTTCAAGGGGTTCTCGGTCGGCAAGAAAGAAGACAAGCTCGGCATCCGCGCGTCGAGCACCTGCGAGCTGATCCTCGACGGCTGCGAGGTGCCGGCGGCGAACCTGGTGGGCCAGGTGGGCATGGGCTACAAGGTCGCCATCGAGACGCTCAACACGGGCCGGATCGGCATCGGCGCCCAGATGATCGGCGTCGCGCGCGGGGCGCTCGCCGCCGCCCTCAAGTACGTGAAGGAGCGCAAGCAGTTCGGCAAGCCGGTCGCGGAGTTCCAGGGGGTGCAGTTCCAGCTGGCCCAGGCGGCCACCGAGCTCGAGGCGGCCCGGCTGATGGTGTACAACGCGGCCAGGCTCGAGGACGCGGGCGAGCCCTACACGACCCAGGCGGCGATGGCCAAACTGTTCGCCGCGCAGGTGGCCGAGCGGGTGACGTCGCTCGCCGTGGAGCTGTTCGGTGGATACGGGTACACGAAAGAGTACCCCGTGGAGAAGTTCTACCGCGACGCGAAGATCGGCGCGATCTACGAGGGGACGAGCAACATGCAGCTGAACACCATCGCGAAGCAGTTGCTGAAATGAATGAAGGAAAGGAGCGTGCGGCGTGAGACACATCGGCTGGACGCTGGTGGCGCTGGGGCTCGTGGCAACCCCGCTCGCAGCGCAAGGGAAGGGCCCTAAGAAGTATGCCGTGACGACCGATCGCGCTCTGGTCGTCACCAAGGACGTGCTCGTACAGCGGGGCTACGAGGTCGTGCGGGTGGAAAACAGCGGGCGCGACGTGGTCGTTTGGTATCGGCGGGGCAACCGGGGACGTGGCAAGGGCAAGGGCCCGCCGGTGCGGATGGTGATTCACCGCAGCGAGGACCGCGTGGTGTTCCTCAGCGCGCCGAGCGAAGTGCTGGTGGACATCGACGTGAAGCTGAAGCTGTAGAAAAGTAACCGTAACAACTGATGTCGCAGGGATAACGTGACGAGCGGCACAGCTTGTCCTGCCGCTGGCCGCAAGCTTCGGCGTGCCCAGTCGTAAGACCCGCTGAGGCCGCCGCGCCCCTCCTCAGCCTTAACGGGAGGGGGATAAGGAAAATGCGAGCCCTCATAGTAGTGCTTGCCTTGGCGACTACACCGTTCCTCGTCGGCGTGTCCCAGAGTCCCCAAGGCCTCAATTGCGACAACGGTCAAGGTGACGAGCATCGCTCGGACTCGGGGGAGGTACACGCCCATCAGGGGCAGTGCGCACCGCAACCCCCGCCCCCCGGGTGCGTCAATTCCGGACCGGGCACGGGCACCGGGACGATCACGGGACAGGTGTTCCTGGATGATCCGACCCAAAATTCTCCCTTACTCGGTGGCTGGTGTGTGGAGCTCAGGGACGCGAGCGGCGCGGTCATCGCCACCGCGGTCTCGAGCGACGTGAGCCTCGACTCGGAGGGGAACAACTATATCTTCACCGGCGTCCCGGCCGGCACGTATACGGTCTGCGAGGTGCTGCCGTCGAATACGACGTGGCATGAGACCGACCCGACGAGCGGGGCGGATTGCGGAGGCGGCGTTTTCGGATTCACCTTCCCCCTCGCGGATGGGGACGGCGCCGACTTCATTTCGTTCGGGAATCTCCTATAGGCCCTATCGGATTGAAGGCCCCGGCAGTCTCGCCGGGGCCTTCCTCGTTGTAAGTTCCCCAGCATGCATACCGCCCGACGCACCCACGGCTTCACCGAATCGGTGATCCGCGGCATGACGCGGCTCGCGAGCGAGCACGATGCCATCAACCTGGCGCAGGGGTTCCCGAACTTCGCCGCGCCCGAGGTGCTGAAACAGGCCGCCGCGCGCGCCATCGCGGACAACGTGAACCAATACGCCATCACCTGGGGCGCGAAGCGTTTGCGCGACGCCCTGACCCGCAAGTACGCCGACTGGTACGGCATGACGGTGAATCCCGAAACGGAGATCACCGTGACGTGCGGCGCCACCGAGGCGATGGCGTCGGCCCTCCTCGCCATCGTCGACCCCGGCGACGAAGTGATCGTGTTCGAGCCGTTTTACGAGAACTACGGCCCGGACGCGATCCTGTGCGGCGCCAAGCCGGTGTACGTGCCCATGCCGGTGGACGCCGAGCTGGATCTCGACCGGGTCGCGGCCGCCTTCTCCCAGCGGACGCGTGCCATTGTCGTGTGCACACCGAACAACCCCACGGGCCGGGTGCTCACGCGGCGCGAGCTCGAGGCCATTGCCCAGCTCTGCCGGCGGCACGATGCCTACGCCGTCACCGACGAGATCTACGAGCACATCTATTACGAGGGCGAGCACATCCCGATCGCGACGCTCGACGGGATGCGCGAGCGCACCATCACCATCAGCGGCGCGTCGAAGACGTTCAGCGTGACGGGCTGGCGCGTGGGGACGATCGTCGCACCGCCGGCCACCAGCGATGCGATCCGCAAGGTGCACGATTTCCTGACCGTGGGCGCGCCCGCGCCGCTGCAGGAGGCGATCGCCGTGGGGCTGGAGACGCTGGACGACGACTACTATGCGACGCTCGCCCGCGAGTACCGCGCCCGCCGCGACCTGTTGTGCCGAGCCCTGGTGGACGCGGGCTTCCGCTGCACGCCGCCGCAGGGCGCGTACTATGTCCTGGCGGATTTCTCCAGCGTCTCGACGCTGCCCGACGACGAGTTCTCCGTCTGGCTGACCAAGGAGATCGGCGTCTCTCCCGTGCCGGGGTCGAGCTTCTTCAGCCGCCCGGAGCTGGGGCGGCGGCTGGTGCGATTCGCCTTCTGCAAGACTGAGGACCTGTTACAGGAAGCCGCCCGGCGGCTGGCCCGGGTCAGGCACCGCGCGCGCCCAGTGGGGGCGTAACCCCGCCTTGCCCACCCCCCGGCCGAGGGAGATGCAATCGCGCCAAGGCGAAGAGCCAGCGCCCCGGTAGTCCCTTCCAGAAGCGCAGCCGCCGCTCGGCTTTGGGGTCGGTGCGATGCTCCGTGCGGCTTCGCGCTACCACGGCGGCGAGGAGCGCCAGCACGGTGGCAGCGGCCCACACCATCGGGACGAGCGCGCGGGCGGCGAGCGCCGGGGTCCGCTCCAGCGTGATCACCACGCCCGCCGAGATGGCGAGCGCCAGGTAGCACACACGGCGCGACACCCGCTCGAGCCGCGACGGTCCTTCCCCGTAGAGAAACGCCAGCTCCTCGCGCCGGTGGAACAGCTCCGCCCGCAGCGCGTCGGTCAAGTCCCTGCGCCCGAATCCCGCCTGCAGCAGCCGCCGCACCCGCGCCACCATGACAGCGAGCGGCGCCGCCACGATCGCAACCGCGACGGCGATCGCCCCGGCCCGAGGCTGGGCATCGCGCAGCTCGAGGATCTGCAAGACCAGCAGTGGCAGCGCGATGCTCGCGAAGGCGCCATAGAAGAGGCTGCGGGTCGAGAGCTGGCGCGTCTCGGTGAGGAACGCCCGGACGGCGACCGCCGTGCGCCGGTCGAGCGCCGCGGAGACCGCGACGGCGAAGGCCTCGCCGCTGGGGTAGCGCGCGGCGGGATCCTTGGAGAGACAGCGGTCGATCGCCTCGGCCAGACGATCCGGTACCCCCGGGGCGAGCGACGCGACCGGCGGTGGAGGATCGGTCACGTGGCGGGCCAGCACCGTCATGGCATCGGGGCCGTCGAACGGGAGCCGGCCCGACAGCGCGAAGAACCCCACCACGCCGAGCGAGTACAGATCGCTACGCGCGTCCACGGGCCCGCCCACGGCCTGCTCCGGGCTCATGAACTCCGCCGTTCCCACCACCCGCCGAGGGTCCGTGGTGCCGCCCCCGTTCACGCGGGCGATGCCGAAGTCGGAGACCAGCGCCCGCCCGCTCCGGAGCTCCATCAGGATGTTGTCTGGTTTCACGTCGCGATGCACCACGCCCTTCGCGTGCGCGTAGTCGAGCGCGCGCGCGACCTCCTTGAGCATGCGCGCGACCGCGGCGTAGCTCAGGGGCCCGTCGCCGCGCACCCGCTGCCCCAACGTCTGGCCCTCCACGTAGGCCATGACGAAAAACACGAAGTCGCGGACCTCGTCCACCGTGAAAATCGGGATGATGCCCGGGTGCCACAGTTGGGCCGCGGTTCGCGCCTCCTGGAGGAAACGCTCCTTGGCGTTGGGCTGCAGGGCCCGGTCGGGAGTGAGCAGCTTGAGGGCGACGCGGCGCTCGAGGCTCACTTCGCGTGCCAGATAGACCACACCCATGCCGCCGTGGCCGAGGCGCCGCTCCAGCACGTATCGCCCGCCAAGGGCCCGCTGGAGATTCGGTAGGAGGGTGTCCCAAGTCACCGGGCCTGTGTACCCCGAGAGACTCACTCCAGGTTCCGTGCGGATTGCGCAGTTTTGTCACATTCGGGCAGCATCGCGAACACCGGCCCCGTGACGGGGCGCACACAAACCCCGGCCTCACGGCCCTCTACCGACTGTTGCCGCAGGCCCTCAGATTCTGCCCCCTATGCCCGCTCACGAACCCTACATCCCCGCCACCCACTTCCCCGCCGAACTCACACCGCGCGCGCTGACGCTGGGCGTGATCCTCGGGCTCATCTTCAGCGCATCGAGCGTCTACTTGGCACTCAAGATCGGGCTCACCGTGAGCTCCTCCATCCCGATCGCGGTGCTCTCGATCACGATCTTCCGCGCCCTCGGCCGCACCTCCATTCTCGAAAACAACATCGTGCAGACCACGGGCTCGGCCAGCGACTCCGTGGCCGCCGGCGTGGTATTCACCATCCCGGCCATCCTCTTGATGGGCTACGACCTCGAAATCGGTCGCGTGGCGCTGCTCGCCACGGCCGGCGGGCTGATGGGCGTGCTGATGATGATCCCGCTGCGTCGCGCCCTGATCGTCAAGGAGCACGACACGCTGATCTATCCCGAGGGCACCGCCTGCGCGGAGGTCCTGATCGCCGGCGAGGAGCGCGGCCTCCAGGCCAAGCGGGTGTTTCAGGCGTTCGGCGTCGGCTTCGTCTACAAGTTCCTGATGGGCGGGCTCAAGCTCTGGCCCGACGTGCCCGGGAAGGCGCTCGCCTTCTATCCCGGAGCCGCCGTGTTCACCGAGACATCCCCCGAGCTCATGGGAGTCGGGTACATCATCGGCCCGCGCATCGCGGGCTACCTGTTTGCCGGCGGCTGTTTCGCCTACCTGGTGCTCGCCCCCGCCATCAAGCTGGTGGGATCGGGCCTCACCGAGCCATTCGGGTTTCCGGCGGTCAAACTGATCCGGGACATGAGTCCGGGCGACCTGCGCTCCAGCTTCGTTTTCTACATCGGGGCCGGCGCCGTCGCCTCGGCCGGGATCATCGCCCTGGCGCGCTCGCTTCCGACCATCATGAGCTCGTTCGCCTCCAGCCTCAAAGACCTGCGCGGGTCCGGGCTGAGCCAGACGATGACGCGGCCGCGCACCGAGGACGACCTCCCCATCTCCCTCACGGTCGGCGGCTCGATCGCGCTCGCCATCGTCCTCACCCTGCTGCCGCAGCTCGGCGTGAATCTGCTCGGCGCGGCGCTCATCGTGATCTTCGGGTTCTTCTTCGCCACCGTGTCCTCCCGCATCTGCGGGCAGATCGGCTCCTCCGCGAACCCGATTTCCGGCATGACGATCGCGGCGTTGCTCGGTACGTGCCTGATCTTCGTCGCGATCGGCTGGACCGGTGTGGACCACCGCGTGCAGGCGCTGTCGATCGCGGCGGTGGTCGCGGTGGCGACCGCGAACGCCGGCAACACGTCGCAGGACCTGAAGACCGGCTTTCTCGTAGGCTCGACTCCACGGCGCCAGCAGATCGCCATCCTCGTCGGAGCCCTCGCGTCGGCGCTGGCCGTCGGCTGGACCCTCACCCTGCTCAACCGCGCCTACACGTACCCGGTGCCCGAGACCCACGCCGCCTTCGGCACGCAGTCGCTGACACCGCCTCCCGGCGGCCGGGCGCCGGTCGAGGTGCTTCCGGCCACCATGTCGGGGTTCCGCATCGCGGGCGGCGATTCCGCCGACCAGGCCACTTACCAGGTCGTCCGCGTGTACGTCCTCACGCAGGGCGTCGCGGCGGGCAAGTACCTGATGGACCCGGCGACACACCAGCTGCGCTACGTGCTCGACCCCGGCATCGGCGGTCGCATCCGCGACTATCGCGGCAGGGTCATCCCCCGCCTCGATTCGCCCAAGGCCACGATCATGGCGCTCATCACCGACGGCATCCTCACCCACAAACTGCCGTGGGCCCTGGTGCTGCTGGGCGTGTTCATCACCATCGCCATCGAGCTGATGGGAGTGCAGGCCCTGCCCGTCGCCGTGGGCGTGTACCTCCCGATCTCCACGTCCTCGGCTCTGTTCGCCGGCGGCGTGGTGCGCTGGCTGATCGAGCGCCGCTCCCACGCCCGGCAACAGTCGATCGCAGAGGTCGAGTCGGGACCGGGCGTCCTGTTCTCGAGCGGCCTGATTGCAGGGGGCGCCATCTGCGGGATCGTGTTGGCGGCGATCGCGGGCGTCCTCGGGTCGGCGGACGCGCTCGCCGAGCGCGTGCCTCTGTCCCACAGTCTAGGGCGTCTGCCCGCCTCGAACGCGCTCGCGTTCGGGCTGTTCGCGGCGTTGGGGGCGCTGCTGTACCGGGTCGGCCTGCGGAAAGAATGACAGGTGAAACGCGCGGTGTAGGGGCGCAGCATGCTGCGCCCCTACTTTTCCCGACCCGGCCCTACGTTTCCCGACCCGCCCCTCTACTCCCTGACCCCTAGATTATCGACATGCGCATCGTGTCGTTGCTCCCCGCCGCGACCGAGATCGTAGCCGCGCTCGGCGCGATGGGTCGGCTGGTCGGCGTGTCACACGAATGCGACTTTCCGCCCCAGGTGCGCTCCCTCCCCCGCGTCACACGCAGCCGGATCGATCCAGCGCTCCCATCGGGCGCAATCGACCGTGCGGTGGCAGACGCGAAGCGCACCGGGGTCGCGACCGTGGAGGTGGACGTCGAGCTCGTGGCGCACCTGCGCCCCGACGTGCTGATCGGGCAGTCGGTGTGCGAGGTCTGCGCGCTCGGCGCGTCCGACCTCGCGCGTGTGGTGACGACGCTGATCCCGATCCCGTGGGTCGTGACGCTGCACGCGCACACGCTGAACGGTGTGCTCAAAGACATCGCCACAGTGGGAGAGACCCTGGAGCTGCGGGACGAGGCCGAGGAGCTGCTGGCGGGACTGCGCTACCGGTTGCGGCGCGTCGCGGCCCGGGCCCAGCGGCCCGGGATGGTAGGAGCGCAGCATGCTGCGCCCCTACGGAAACCGCGGGTCCTGGTGCTGGAATGGGTCGATCCCCCCTACGTCGCGGGGCACTGGGTGCCGGAGCTGGTGGAGCTCGCCGGCGGCAAGGACGTGGCCGGCAGGCCGGGTGAGCCCTCGCGGCGACGGTCCTGGGCGGACCTGACGGCCCTCCAGCCCGACCTGATCCTGGTGGCGCTGTGCGGGTTCGATACCGCCCGCGCCAGGGTCGAGCTGGACGCCGTGCGCGCCGGCGCGGCGCGGGCACTGCACGGCCGCCGCGTCGAGTTCGTCGACGGCCAAGCCTATACGTCACGTCCGGGGCCACGTTTGGTGGATGCGGCCGAGCTGCTCGCTGCGTTGATCGCCCGTTGACGGCCGGCTGACAGGATGATGATCGGCGTGCTGCTGCTTTCGTGGAACGTGGCGTCTGGGAACGTGCCACGCGGGCTGCTGCAGCAGCCCACGGACACGCTGCGGCTGTGCGCGGTGGGGGACGTGAACCTGGACCGGCGTGTCGCCGGGGCGGGACTGCTGCAGGCCGATACGCTCTATCCCTTCCGGGCCCTGCTCGAGTCGCTGCGCGGAGCGGACATCACCTTCGGAAACCTCGAGAGCCCGATCGCCCCGGACACGTCGCTCGTGCCCGACTCGGGAGGCGTGTTCGCGGCGCCTCCGATCGCCGCCCTGGCCCTGGCGCGGGCCGGTTTCGACATCGTGAGCACGGCGAACAACCACGCCTGGGACGGCGGGGAACCCGCCGCCGAAGAGACGATGCGGCAGCTCACGCGCGCGGGCGTACGCTTCGTTGGTTCGGGGTTCGGGCGCGACATGGCGGAGCAGCCGGTGATCCTCGAGCGCCGGGGCTGGCGGGTGGCGTTTTTCGCGATCACGCGCGCCTGGAATCCGGCCCCGTACACCTTCTACAAGCACGCCGGCGCCAAGTGGGTGGCGTGGGGCGACACCGCCTGGGTCTACCCCGCCGTCCGCGCGCTCAAGGCCAGCGGCCGGGCGGACCTGATCGTGGTGAGCGTCCATGGCGGCCGGGAGTATGCGGACGAGCCGCCCGACTATCTTCGCGACCTGTTGTACGGCCTGGTCGATGCCGGCGCGGATCTCGTGCTGGCGCACCACCCCCACGTGCTGCAGCCGGTGGTGTGGTCCCGGGGGAAGCCAATCGTGCAATCGCTCGGTAACTTCGTGTTCGTGCAAAGCGACCCAAGGACGCAACTGTCCGCTATTCTCCGCGTCGCGGTGGCCCCCGACCGCCGGATGCGCGTCTCCGCCGTCCCCGTGCGCGTCGGCCCGCAGCCGACCCTCGCGACGGGCGCGGCGGCCGACAGCGTGCGGCGTCGTCTGCGCGTACGCCTCTCGATACCCATGCCATCCAAACCATGACGCGCGATACCCTCGCCTTCCTGAAGCGACTGCTCGACACGCCCGGGCCGTCCGGGTTCGAAACGGCGCCCGCACGCATCTGGCGGGAGGAGGTCAAGGCGTTTGCCGATCAGGTGACGGCCGACGTGCACGGCAACTCGGTCGCGACGTTGAACGCCAAGGGCGCGCCCCGGCTCATGCTGGCCGGGCACATCGACGAGATCGGCCTGCAGATCACGCACGTGGACGACGAGGGATACCTCTACTTCGCCGGGATCGGGGGATGGGACTCGCAGGTGCTGGTGGGCCAACGGGTGGTGATCACGGGGCCGAACGGAGCGGTGCGGGGCGTCATCGGCAAGCAGGCGGTGCACCTGATGAAGCGCGAGGACATAGACAAGGTCTCGAAGATCACGGATCTCTGGATCGACATCGGAGCGACGAGCAAAGCGGAAGCGCTCGAGCGCGTGCGCGTGGGCGACGCCGCGGTGCTCGACGCGGGCGTGCAGGAATTCCCCAATGCCCGCATCGTGTCGCGCAGCATCGACAACCGCATCGGCGCCTACGTGGTGGCGGAGGCGTTGCGCCTGCTCGCCGAGGAGCGGCCCAAACACGCCGGGGTATTCGCGGTCGCCACGACGCGCGAGGAGATCGCCTGGACCGGTGGCGGCGCCCGCACCAGCGCCGTGGGAATCGATCCGAATGTCGCGCTCGTGGTGGACGTCACCCACGCGACCGATTGGCCGGGGGCGGAAAAGAAGCGTGCCGGAGAGCACAAGCTCGGGGGCGGTCCGGTGCTGGCGCGCGGCTCGGCGGTGAGCCCGGTGGTCTTCGAGATGCTGGTGGCGTGCGCCGACGAGCAGAAGATCCCGTACAGCATCCAGGCGGCGCCGCACGACACCGGCACGGACGCCGACGCGATCTACAACGCCCTGCGGGGCATTCCGACAGGACTGGTGAGCGTCCCCAACCGCTACATGCACAGCCCGAACGAAATGGTGGCGCGGGAGGACCTCGAGCGGGCGGCCCGGCTGCTCGCGACCTTCGCGCGGCGGCTCGACCCGAAGGTCAGCTTCATCCCCACCTGACGGGCGGATCTAGCCGCGCCGCTTCCGCCCCAGCTCGCTCACGGCGGCCCGCGCGGCTGCCCGCACCTGCTTGTCGCCGTCGTCGGCCAGGCCGTCGAGGGTCCCGCGCGCCGCCGGTGTCGCGGCGAGCCGCAACCCCTCCACCGCCGCGAGCCGCAACGACGCGGCTTTGCGCCCGAAGATCCGTCCCGCGGGTTGTGCGCACTTGATCAGGGCCTGCACGGCGTCGGGGCTGCCGATGCGTCCCAACGCGAGGATCAGCTCGCGCAGTACGCCTTCGTCTTTCTCCTCGTCCATCGCGACGACCAGGGGCATGGCGAGCGACGCCGATTTCTGTCCGCCGATTCCCAACGCGACCTGCATCCGCACCTCGGGCGACGGGTCGTGCAGCGCCCGGCGCAGCGGCTCCACCGCGGCCCGCGTCCCGATCTTGGCCAGCGCCAACGCCACCGCCTTGCGCACGCGCTCGTCGTCGTGCTCGAGGCGCCGCGCCAGCGCGGGGACGGCTTTCTCGATCCCGAGCTCGCCAATCAGCTCCGCCACGTTGCGCACCACGAACCACTCGCGATGCTCGAGCGCGTGGACCAGCTGATCCGTACCCTCGGTCATGTGTCGCAGGGCGTCGAAGGCCGAGCGCCGTTCGTCCATCGTGGGCGCCGCCACGAGGAGATCCATCAGCACCTCTACGGCCCCCGCGCCGCCCCGCCGTAACGCGGTCACTGCATCGGCCCGGTACTTCGGCTCCGACAAGAGACGCACCAGCGCGTCCAGCGCCGACTTGGTGTAGACGCGCCGCAGCGCGATAGCGTACTGGCGTCGCATGCCGCTCGGCTCGGGGACGGCCTCCTCGACGCGGATGATGCCGCTGATGAGACCGAGCAGCTGATCGGGCCGACGTTGCTTGAGCGCCAGCTCGGCGTGATGCACCAGCGCCGCGAGCAGGTCCCCGACCACGGGGGCTGCGGGATCCCGCTCGAGCTGCGCCATCACGTCGGCGGCACCGGCCGGCAGGGGCAGCGACCCGGGTGGCGCGGGGGACGGGGGGGGCGGGCCTGATGGTCCGGGCACGGCAGCCTTGGCCCTCGGCGTCTCGTCGACGGGCGGCGTTGGGGCAGACGGGGGGGCTGGGGGCGGCGCGGGCGGCGCGGGCCGCGCGGGCGGCGCGGGCGGCGCGGGCGGCGCGCGCGGTGCGGGGCGCGCGGGGCGCGCGGGACCCGTAGTGCCGGGCAGGGCGTCCGTCGCCGGCGGCGGCGGCGGGTCGTGGCTCACGAGCGGCACGCCGCTGATGGGCACCGACTTGGTGTCGCGCCACGGCTCGCCCCGCAGGATCCCATCCGTGCCCGTCGGGCGCGACTCCCTCGGAATGATCGCCTCGCGGGACTCGACGTCCTCCGGAGACGCGAGCGGTCGGGAGGGCGGCGCCGGCGGCTCGGGGGACGCGAGGGTGACGCGGATCCGGTCCACCCCCGCTGCGGCGAGGCGGCTCGGTACGTCGTCCGCGCCGGGCTGGTCGGCGAGCGCCCTCAAGAGCTCGAACAGCTGCGGGGGGGGTGGCCCCACCGGCAGCGCGATCTCGCCGATGCCGTGAAGGTCGAGCCGCTGCACCAGCCCGGTCAGGCTCTCGCCCTCGCACGGGATGCCGTTGACTTCGAGGCGTCCGCCCGCAGCCCGGAGGCTGACGGCGGCGTCCTTCAGCAGGCCGAGGAGCGCGCGGAACTCCACCTTCTGGTCGTCCCGCGCGCCCGGGTCGCGAAACAGGGTTACGCAGCGTGCGAACCGCGCAGCGAGCGTTTCGTGCGTCGACATCGGGCCGGTCAATCTAGGGGGAACGCCCAGCGCCGGCAACGCGGGCGGCTTCCGTGAGGGTCGCGCTAAAGATAGATATAGCCTCATGCTCGCGACCGGCCCGATCGTGCGCGCGCTGCGGGCCGCGCACCTGCACGACGCGCCCCGCGCGGCGCTGCTGCGCCTCGCCTGCGACAAAATCCGCGGCCTGGGCGCACCCTACACCTCGGTGTACGCCTATATGCTGCACGGCGACGACCTGGTGCTCGAGGCGTTCTCGGGCCGCGAGACCGAGCATACGCGCATTCCCGTCGGGCGTGGCGTGTGCGGGACCGCGGTCGCGACCGGCCAGGACCAGAACGTCGCCGATGTCGCGGCGGTGGGTCATTACCTCGCGTGCAACCTCGAAACCAAATCAGAATTGGTCGTCCTGATCCGCCGGGGTCGCACCATTCTCGGGCAACTGGACGTCGATTCGGACGTGCCCAAGGGCTTCACGGTGGAACACCACCAGGCCGTCAAAGCCGTCGCGAACGCCCTGGCGGTCCTGCTCTGACGCCTTCGCGCGACGCCGCCGGTCGCGCCTCTGCCACATCGCTCCCCCTGCCATGCCCGGGCACGTCTCTTGCCCGGCGTACCGCCGCGCGGCCGATGGAACGTCGCGCGCGCAGTGGACCACGGAGCGATAGATGCCGCGAAACGGGCTGTGCGGGGCCATCTTGCCCGACCGTCTCATCGTCGTCAGCGACCTGCATCTGGGTGAGGGCGCGGCGCCGGTTCGCGGTCGCGTCTCGGGCGAGCATTTCTTCCACGATCGCGAGTTCGCGAGCTGGCTGTGCCGCCTGAAGGTGCGGGGCGTACGCCGCGGCCGACGGCTCGAGCTCGTGCTCAACGGCGACGCGTTCGACTTCCTCCGCGTGATTCGCCTGCCCGACACGCCCCGGAGCGTCGCCGCATGGCGGCTGCTGCTCCGCGCCGCCGGGGTGCGCTGCGCCCCCGAGCGGCTGCGCGCCGCCGCCCACGGCCGCTTTTCGCGCCGGGAGCGCAGCTTCGGGTTCGGCAGCGACGAACCCAGCTCGGTCTGGAAGCTGGGCGTGATCGCCGCCGCCCACCGGGGCGTGTTCGGCGCGCTCGCCGCGTGGTGCCGGGCCGGCCATTCCGTCGTGATCGTACGAGGCAACCACGATCCAGAATGGGCGTGGCCCGGCGTGCGCCGGGCGCTGCTCGCCTTGCTCGGGCGCGCGGGAGCGGGTCGCCTCAGGGCTGGCCAGGTGCGGTTCCGGTCGCGCGTCCATCGTCGGGCGAACGTGCACATCGAGCACGGGCATGAGGTGGACTGGCTGACCCGCGCGGAACGGGACTTCAGCGACGCCGAGCCGGCCCGCCTGCGTCTGCCCTTCGGCTCGCTCATCAGCCGCTACGTGCTCAACATTCTGGAGCGCCGAGTGCCCCCGCGTGCGCCGCTCCCGCCGTCCGGGCGGCTGGTCGAAGCGCTGCATCAGCAGCCGTGGCGGTTGATGCCGGCTATCGTCACGAACGCGCTACGCGCGATTCCCTGTATCGGACTCTCCGGCTGGAAGCCGTGGTTCGAGCGACTGCTCGAGTGGTGGCCGGCCCGGGTGAGCATGACGATGAGCGCCGCGCTGCTGGCGGCCTTGCCCATGGCGCCGCTCATCAGCGGCGAGGTCGGCGGGCACTCGCGTGCGGGCGTGATGGCCGCCTCGCTCCTGGGCCTCGGTCTCCCGATTGCGGGATTCATGGCGCGCCAAATCGCCGCCGAGATCGACCGTGAAGGCCTGGTCGTCGCGGTGCGACGCCACGCGCGTCGCGTGGCGACCCGGTGGCGCTGCCCGAGCTCGCCGCGCCGCTACGTCGTCTTCGGCCACACTCACCGCCCCGAAACGAGCGAATGGGCCCGTGCGGACCGCGCCATAGTGTACCTCAACCCGGGAGCGTGGCTGCCACGGATGGACGCCCCCGACGGCGGCGCGGCGCCGCGTTTCGTGTGGCTCGCCCGCCGGGGCGGCGCGTACGTGCGCCACCGCTTGTTTTCCCTCGCCGCCGTCGCCCGGTGATGTTCCGGATCCTCGACGACCTGATCAGCGTGGGCGAAGCCGGGCTGCGCGAGCTGTGGCAGCGCGGCACAGCGCCGGCTGCCGAAGAACTGGCCGGCTGGGTGTTCCGCGGATGGAACACGTCGCGCGTCGCGGCACGCTCGCCGGTCGGCGGCCGCGCCTTCGCCAAGGGATTTTTCCAGGAGGGCACCGGCGTCGCCGGGTGCAACTTCGTCGTGCGCGTGCGGGCGGGCGAGTGGCAGATCGACACGAGCCATCCGTTTGGGTTTTTCGCCGTGACCCCTGTCGCCGACTGGAGCCGCCGGCGCGCCGCCTTGCTGCTCGACTACGGGCGCGGCCGGGGCCGCGAGCAGCTGGCAGCCTGGGGCGTGCGCCCCGGGCTGCGGCTGCGCCTCGTCGGCGGGCTGGCGCGGCCGCTGCGGGACCTGGTGGTACGCCCGCCGCATGCGACCGACGGCCTGTACGTGGGCCGGGCCTTCGTGACCTCGACGCTCAAGCTGCCGGTCTCGTGCTTCGCGCTGGAGCGCTGGAGCCCGATGCCCGCCGCGCTCGGGGGCCCACAGGCGCCTCGGCGCCGAGCGGAGCACGCCACATGAGGGCGGCGGCATGAGGGCGGCCGTCACGGGAGCGGGAGGCTTCATCGGCTCGGCGCTCACGGCCCGGCTGCTCGAACTGGGCTGGGACGTGGCGGCACTCGACCTGCCCCGGGCGCTCGGGCGCGTGCCCCCGGGCGCGCGGCGGATCGGGGTCGACATCCGCGACCAATCGGCGCTGCGGGAGGCGCTGCGGGGCGTACACGTCCTGTTTCACACCGCCGCGCTGTTCGACCTTACGGCCGCGTGGGACGACCTGTACGCCGTGAACGTCGAAGGGGTCGGGCAGGTGTGCGCCGCCGCCCGCGCGCGCGGCGTCGAGCGCATGATCAGCTGGAGCTCGAGCAGCGTGTACGGTGGCACCGAGCAGCCCGAGCCGCTCGCCGAAACCGCCCCGGTTCCGTTCGAGCGGCTCAACCCCTACGCGCGCAGCAAGTGGCTGGGCGAGCTGCTGGCGCGGGAGGCGGCCATCACGGACGGCCTCGATGTGATCGTCGTCCGTCCGGCGGAGGTCTACGGACCGGGATCGGCCAAGGGGCTGGCGCAGGCGCTGTTCGCCTTCAAGACCGGTGCGATGAGCGCCGTGCCCGGTCCCGGAAAAGTGCGCCACTCCTACGTGCACGTCGACGATGTGGCCCGAGCGGCCGTGCACCTGGCCGAGCACGGGGCGCCGAACGGCGTCTACAACCTCGCCAGCCCCACGCCGATCGCGGCTGCGGACGTGTACGCGCTGGCGCGTCGGCGGCTCGGCTGGCTCTCCCTGCGCGACGCGCGCGTCACCCTCCCGCACCGGCCGCGACTGCGAGGTCGCCCGCTGTTCCACGTCCCGCCGGCGATGCTGCGGCTGTACGCCCGGTGGGAAATGCTACGCGCCCGGCGCGGCTGGCTGGCCGGGAAGTTCGGGCCGGCGCCGCTCGCGAACCCGGCGGGTGTGCACCTGCTGATCCACAACCACGTGATCGATGCCCGGAAGCTGCTCCGGACCGGGTTCGAGCTGGCGTGGCCCGACACCGAGGCCGGCATTCTCGCGACGCTCGACGCCTACGAGCGCTCGGGGTGGGCGCCGCTTTACGGCTCACCGCGGCTTTCCGCGGTCCCCTCGGGCAGCCCGAGGAGGCTCAACCGTCCGGCGTCGGCGTCGTGATCGAGCAGCTCCGCGTACCGGCCCCACTCGACGATCGTGCCGAACAGCGACTCCACCGGAATGAAGGGGAAGTAGATGGTGAGATCGGCGAGGACCTCCTCGTCCTCCACTGCCCCTTCGCTTTCTTTGAGCATCGCGACGAGCCGCGCGAACAGCGGCTGCTTGGCCAGCCGCGCTCGGGTCGCGTCCTTGCGGGCGGCGTCGTCCATCGCCATCACTTCGCGCCCCGCCGGCATGAGCTGCACCACCTCGCCCGGCGTGGTGACCCAGCCGAGCTGCTCCGCCGCTCGCACCACGGCCGACATGCGGTCGTAGTCCACCCCCAGGTCCTCTGCGAGCTCGAACACCGGCCCCTTGCCGCCGGGTCGCGTCAGCAGGTGGTCCAGGAGACCGGTGACTTCCGAGACGTGGACGCGCGGGAAGGGCACGAGGCGCTGCGGCGTGGTCGGCGCGGGCTCCGGGAGCAGGGTCGCCGTGAGGATCGCGTGCAGCCGGTCCACCATGTCCTCGAACTCGGGACTCCGCTCCTGCCTGGGGTACGGCAGCGCGTTTTCGAGCTCCTCGCGCACGTGCCCGGGGTTGGAGCCGAAGACGACGATGCGGCCCGCCAGGAACACGGCTTCCTCCACGCTGTGCGTGACGACGACGAGCGTGTTCACGCCGGTCGCCGGGTCGCGCCACAGGTCCACGACCTGGCTGCGCAGGTTTTCGGCGGTGAGCGGATCGAGCGCGCCGAATGGTTCGTCCATCAGCAGGATCTCGGGGGCCACGGCGAGGGCGCGCGCGAATCCGACGCGCTGCTTCATCCCTCCCGACAGCTCCTTGGGGTACGCCTGCTCGAAGCCGTCGAGCCCCACCAGGTTGATGGCGCGGGCCACGGCGTCGCGCCGGGCGGGGCCATCGACCCCCCGCGCTTCGAGCCCCATCGCCACGTTTTCGGCCACGGTCAGCCAGGGGAGGAGCGCGAACGACTGGAACACCATCGCCGCCGCGGCGAGCACCCCGTCGAGCGGATGCCCGCGGTACAGCACCGCACCGTCCCCGGGGCGCGCCAGGCCGGCGAACAGCCGCAGCAGCGTGCTCTTGCCGCACCCCGACGGGCCGACCAGCGCCACCACCTCGTGCTCGCGCACGCTGAGGGAGACATCGCGCAGCGCCTCGAGCACCTGACCGTTCGGCAGCCGGAACCGCTGGGTCACTTGCCGCGCCTCGAGCAGCAGCGTTCCTGAGGTCATGCGGCGAGCGAGAAGCGGGTTTGCGCCCATTGCATCAGCGACCGCCACACGAGGCGATTCCACCCTACCACGATCAGGCTCATCAGCGCGATCCCCCCGGCCAGGAGCGGGAAGTTGGCGTGCGCGGTGGCCTCGCTGATGAGGCTCCCCAGGCCCTTCGTCGTGCGCAGCGTACCCCCGGCCTCGATGTACTCGGCGACGATCGACCCGTTCCACGCGCCTCCCGCCGCCGTCACCCAGCCCGTCACGAGCGCCGGGAAGGCCGCCGGCAGATAGAGCGCGCGCCAACGGGCGAGTCGCGGCAGCCGGAACACGGTGGCCGCGTCCTTCAACTGTTCGGGGATCGCGGCCACCGCGGAGATCACGTTGAACAAGATGTACCACTGGCCGGCCAGCACCATCAGCGCCACGGCGCCGAGTCCGAGCCCCACTCCGATCCGCTCGAACAACAGGATCACGAGCGGAAACAGCATGGGGGCGGGGAAGGACGCGACCACCTGGATCACCGGCTGCAGCGCGCGGGCGAGCCGCGGCGAGCGACCGATCCACACGCCGGCCGGAACCGCCCATGCCGTCGACACCACCACGGCGCCCATGACGCGGGCGAACGTGAGCGCGGCGGACGAAACGAGCGCGCCCCATTCCCGCGCCCCCAACTGTGCGAGCAGGAGCCACAGACTCTTGGCGCCGAGCAGCGCGACCGCGCCGACCGCGGCCATCAGCAACCCGGCGCCGAGGCGGCGTGCCACGGGATGGTCGAGGGCGAAGCGCGGCGCGCGCCAGATCACCGGACCCACGGCGCGGAACGGCCGCTCCAGCGGCCGCGCCGCCCGGCGCGCGCTGCGGTAGGCGCGGCGCTGCAGCAGCGCCGCGCGCCGCGGCAGTCGCGCGCGCCGCAGGAACTCGAGCACCCACGAGCCCGGCGCGGGGCCGCCGCCCGTCGTATCGTCCAGACGGAACTTCTCGACCCACACCACCAGCGGCCGCCACAGCAGCTGGTCCAAGCACACGATCATCAAGACCATCGCGAGGATCGCGAGCGCCATGGCGGGAGCGTTGCCCTGATCGAGCGCCACGCTCATGTACGAGCCGATGCCCGGCAGGCGGTAGTCGTGGTCCCCCAGGCGGAACGCCTCGTTCACCATCAGGAAAAACCAGCCCCCCGCCATGGACAGCATCCCGTTCCAGACCAGCCCCTGCGCCGCCGCGGGCACCTCGAGCTGCCAGAACGTGCGCGACGCCTTCCAGCCCGCGACCTTGCACGCGTCGCGCAGCGGCGCGGGCAGGCCTTTGAGCGAATTGTAAAACGACAGCGCCAGGTTCCACGCCTGGGCCGTGAAGATCATCAGAATCGCGGCGAGCTCGAGACCGACGTTGCGCGTGGGAAAAAGCGACATCAACCCGAGGACCAGCCCGGGCAGGAAGCCGAGCACCGGGATGCTCTGGAGAATGTCGAGCAGCGGCAGGAGCAGCCGCTCCGCTGCGCGCGACTTGGCGGCGGCCCAGCCGAAGCTCAGGGCGAAGAGATACGAGATCAGGAGGGCGAGCACGCCCCGCGACAGCGAGTAGAGGGTGTAGCGGGGGAGCGCGGCATAGCGCAGGTCGATCGCGACGGCCTGCGACAACGGCGCCTCGAATTCGCGAGCGAACGCCACCACCGTCGCGATCGCGCCGCCCAACAGGCAGAGGACCGCGATGTCGGCGAGCCCGAGCCGCCGCAAGCCGGGCGGCGTCAGGGCGGGTGGAAAACGCAGCAGCTTCATGGCCACCCGAACGGTGTAATTTGAGACGCGATGGACCAAACGACGGTCGACCTGAACGGCGTCCGCATCTACACGCGACGCGTCGGACACGGCCCGCCCGTCGTGGTGCTGCACGGCGGTCCCGGCGCCCACCACGACTACCTGCTTCCCCAGTACGACCGGCTCGCGCTCGGCCGCACTCTCCTCTATTACGACCAGCGCGGCGGTGGCCGGTCACCGGTCCCGCGCGACACGCCCGTCGGGTGGCGCGAGCACGTGGCCGACCTCGAGGCCCTGCGCGATCGCTGGGGCCTCGACCGCGTCACGCTGCTCGGCTACTCGTGGGGCGGTCTGCTGGCGATGCTCTACGCCCTCGAGCATCCCGCCCGGATCGACCGGCTCGCCCTCGTCTCGTCCGCGTCCCTCACGGCGGCGTGGCGCGACGAGTTCGAGCGCCGCCTCGCGGCCCGCATGGCCCAGCCGTGGGTCGCCCGCGCCCGGGCCGAGCTCACCACCGCCGGCCTGTCGCGCACCGATCCCGAAAAGTACCGCCGACTGGCCTTCGCGCTATCGGTCGCGGGCTACTTCCACGACCCGCGACACGCGCGCGAGATGACCCCGTTTCGCGTCACCGCCCGTACGCAGGAGGCGGTGTGGCAGAGCCTCGGAGCCTACGATTTCCGCGCGCGGCTCAAGCAGACCTTCCCCGACGGCACCGCTCCCCGTTCCCTGCTGGTGCACGGCATTTACGACCCCATGCCCCTGGAATCGGCCCGTGAGACGGCGGCGCTCCTCTCCACCGGCGTGATCGAGCTCGCCACGGGGCACGCCCCGCACGTCGAGGCGACGGAGGATTTCGTGCGCGTGCTCGACCCCTTCCTCCCTCGCGCCTGAACCCGGGCGACGCAAGCCGGATGCCACGCTTCCGTCATGGGATGGCATTCTGTACGTTCCGGGCACCATCATGCCCGCCAGGACGAGAGCCAGGCCGCGCCGCCGCGTAGGACGCGAGACGCTCGCCGCCCGGCGCCTGCGCGTCCGCAGGATCGTCGCCCGCCTGGAGCAGGCGTACCCCGGCGCCACGTGCGCGCTGCGCCACGAGAGCGCGCTCGAGCTGCTCGTCGCGACCATCCTGTCGGCCCAATCGACCGACGCCCGCGTCAACATGGTCACCCCCGCCCTGTTCGCGAAGTACCGCTCGGCGCGGGACTTCGCGAGCGCCGACCCGGCGGTGCTCGAGCAGGAGATCCACAGCACCGGGTTCTTCCGCAACAAGACCAGGTCCATCGTCGGCATGGCGCAGACACTGCTCGAGCGGCACGGGGGCGAGGTGCCCGACACCATGGACGCCCTGGTCCAGCTCCCGGGCGTCGGCCGCAAGACCGCGAACGTGGTCCTGGGCACCTGGTTCCGGAAGAACGAAGGCATCGTCGTGGACACGCACGTGCAGCGCCTGTCCACGCTGCTCGGCCTCACGCGGGAGAAGGATCCCGTGAAAATCGAGCGGGATTTGATGGCGCTCGTGCCACGCGACAAGTGGACCTGGTTCTCCCACACGCTGATCCTCCATGGGCGGCGGGTGTGCATCGCGCGCCGGCCGAGGTGCGAGATCTGCGCGGTGAACCGGTGGTGTCCGAGCTCGCGCGTATGAGCGGTTCCACGACGCCACGACGCCACGTTGCACGCGATTACGGGGCCCGTTTTCGTCACTCGTGGAACGTGGCGTCGTGCGACCTGCAACGATGAATCTGCCCCCCGTCGACCGCGCCCAACTCGTGGCCACCCGCCGCGACCTCCACCAGCACCCCGAGCTCGGCTTCGAGGAGCGGCGCACCGGCACCCTCGTGGCCGAGCGGCTCAAGGCCCTGGGGTACAGCGTCAGGACCGGCGTGGGCAAGACGGGCGTGGTCGGGATGCGCGACGGCGCGACGGGATCGTGCGTTCTGGTCCGGGCCGACATGGACGCACTCCCGGTCGAGGAAGCGAACGACGTGCCGTACCGCTCGAAGCATCCGGGCAAGATGCACGCCTGTGGCCACGACGGGCATGTCGCGATCGGGCTCGAGGTCGCGCGCCGGCTGCACGCGGCGTACCTGCCGGGGCGCGTGAAATTCGCGTTCCAGCCCGCTGAGGAGGTCTCGGACGGGGCGGAGGCGATGATCCGGGACGGCGTGCTCGACGCGCCCAAGGTGGACGCGGCATTCGGCATCCACCTGTGGAACGATCTTCCCGCGGGCACCATCTCGGTGATGCCGGGCCCGGTGATGGCCTCGGTGGACCAGTTCGAGATCACGATCGTGGGACGGGGCGGCCACGCCGCCGCCCCGCAGCAGGCGATCGACCCGGTGCTGATCGCGGCGCACCTGGTGACCGCGCTGCAGAGCCTCGTGTCGCGGCGCCGCAACCCGTTCGAGGAGGGGGTGGTGTCCGTCACGCAGATCAACGCCGGCCACGCCTTCAACGTGATTCCCGAGCGGGCCGAGCTGCGCGGCACGGTGCGCACGTTCGGCGGCAGATTCTACGACGAGGCGCCCCAGCTGGTCGAAGCGACCGCGCACGGCATCGCGGGCGCGTTCGGCGCGAGCGCGCAGGTGCGCTACCGGCGGCTCTCCAAGCCCCTGGTGAACGACGCGCGCATGGCGGCGTTGATGAAAGGCGTAGCACAGGAAATCGTCGCGCGAGACCGTGTGATCGATGGGGTCCGGACCATGGGGGGAGAGGACATGTCGTACTTTCTCGCAAGCGTCCCCGGCGCGTTCGCCTTCGTGGGCTCCGCCCCGCCCGACAAGAAGGGCGCGCCCCATCACAGTCCTACCTTCGACATCGACGAGGACAGCCTGGTGGTCGGGGCGGAGCTGGTGACACGGACGGTGGTGAGGTATTTGGAACAAGGTCACTGACCCCGGGCGCAAGCCCTACTGACCCCGGGCGCCAGCCCGGGGATTACCGGGCTCAGTGGCTAGATTTCTCTCGATGGCCAACCTCCTCGCCTCCGAGCCCTCCGCCTACCTGAAGTCCGCCGCCCACCAGCCGGTGCACTGGCACCCCTGGGGCCACGCGGCGTTCGCGCGCGCCCGCAGCGAAGACAAGCCCATCCTGCTCGACATCGGCGCCGTGTGGTGCCACTGGTGCCACGTCATGGACGGCGAGTCGTACGAGGACGCCCGGGTGGCGGAGCTGCTCAATGCCGACTTCGTGTGCATCAAGGTAGACCGCGACGAGCGACCCGACGTGGACACGCGCTACCAGCGCGCCGTCCAGGCCCTCACGGGACAGGGCGGCTGGCCGCTCACCGCGTTCCTGACGCCCGAGGGCGAGGTGTTCTACGGCGGAACGTACTTCCCGCCGGAAGAGAACCACTACGGGCGCCCGGGATTCCCATCGGTGCTGCGGCAGGTGGCGGACATCTATCGTCGGCAGCGTGACAAGGTCGCCGAGAACGCCCGGGCGATCCGCCGCCACGTCGCCGAATCGCTCGATGAAACAAAGGGTGGCGAGGTGAGCCCGGCGACCCTGGAGCGGGCGGCTGCCGAGATGGCGCGGCTGTTCGACGTCCGCTACGGCGGTTTCGGCAGCGCACCCAAGTTTCCCCACCCCGCGGCCGCGCAGTTTCTGCTGGCGCGCTGGCACGACACTGGCGAGGACTGGCTGCGTGAAGTGGTGGAGAAGACACTCACGGGGATGGCGAAGGGCGGGATCCGCGATCACGTGGGGGGAGGCTTTCATCGGTATGCGGTGGACGAGCGCTGGATCGTGCCGCATTTCGAGAAGATGGCGTACGACAACTCGGAGCTGCTGCACGCCTACCTCGATGGCTATGCGGCGCTCGGCGCCCCGCTCTTCAAGCAGGTGGCGCAGGGGATCGTGCGCTGGGTGCTCGAGGTCTTGTCGGACGGCGAGCGGGGTTCGTTCCATACGTCGCAGGACGCGGATGTGGCATTCGGCGATGACGGCGACTATTGGACGTGGACTCTCGAGGAAGTGCGAGACGCGTTGACAGACGACAAGGCGTATCACGTGATACGTCGCGTGTACGACGTCGAGACGGAAGGGGAGATGCACCACAACCCGCGCAAGAATGTGCTCTGGTGGAAGACCGATCCCGCGGGCGACGACGAATGGCCGGTGCTCAAGGATGCGCTCATGAAGCTCAAGGCCGCGCGCGACCGCCGCACGGCGCCCTTCGTCGACACCACCCCCTACGTGAACTGGAACGCGATGATGGCCTCCGCGTTCCTGCACGCCGGCGCCGTCCTCGACCACACGGGTTGCAACGCACTCGCGCTCAAGGTGCTCGGGCGCATCTGGAGCGAGGCGTGGGACGAGGGACGGGGAATGGGGCACGTGATCACCCGGCCGGAACCGCGCGGCCTGCTCGAGGACAACGTGCATGCTGCGGCGGCGTTCCTCGATGCGTTTGAAGCCACCGGCGACGACGCGTGGCTCACGCGCGCGACCTCGGTGATGCAGCATTGCCGCCGGGCGCACTGGGACGACGCCACGGGCGGCTTCTTCGACGTGGCGCGCGACCGAACCGGCTCCGCCTATCTCGCGACGCCCGCCAAGCCGGTGCAAGACGCGCCGACGCCCTCGGCGAACGGTGTGGCCGCGCTTGTGCTGGCACGCCTCTGGGTGCTCACCGACGACATGGAATGGCGCCGCCTGCTCGACCGCCAGCTCGCCACCTTCGGGGGCGCCGTGCCGCAGCTGGCGCTGTACGGGGCGACCCTGCTCCGCGCGGTCGATTGGGCGGTCAATCCAGCCACGCGGATCGAAGTGCACGGGCCGCGGGGCGACGGGGCGGCGTGCGCCATGCATCTGCTCGCACTCCAGAGCTACCGCCCGCGCAAGCTCGTGGTCCGGAAGACCGCCGAGCGGCCCGCCGCGACCGTGTGCGTGGGCACGACGTGCTCGCTGCCGCTGACGACGCCCGACGCGCTCCGGACCGTGCTCGGGTGAAGCGGCGGGTGCTCGGCCGCACCGGCCTGGCCGTGAGCCCGATCGGCTTCGGCGCGTGGGCCATCGGCGGCAATCGGTTCGGCAACTCGTACGGTTCCACCGACGACGCAGAGTCGCGGCGCGCGGTGCGACGGGCGCACGAGCTGGGGTGCAACTTCTTCGACACGGCGGACGTGTACGGGCACGGGCACTCGGAGGAGGTGCTGGGTGCCGCGCTCGACGGCATCCGGCCCGACGTCGTCGTCGCGACCAAGGTCGGGGGCAACTTCTACAACCGCGACGTGAACCCGCTGCTCATTCCCCGGATCACCGAGGCGCTGGGCCGGCCGCTCGCCGCGGTCGGACCCGACGCCGCGCTCCCGGTCACGCACGACGCGTGCTTCTCCCCCTCCTACGTCCGGTTCGCGGTGGAGCAGTCGCTGCGCCGGCTGCGCACGGATTACATCGACCTGCTGCAGCTCCACAACCCCGCACTCGGTCTCATCGCCGACCCGGAGACCTATCGCGTGCTCGACGACCTCAAGGCGGAGGGAAAAATCCGCTTCTACGGCGTCTCCGTGCACCCGCCGGAAGAAGGCCTCGCCGCGGTGGAGGTGACGCGGCCGGACACGGTGCAGATCGTGTACAACATCGTCCGCCGCGCCGCGGAAGACCGCTTCTTTCCCGCCGCGCGCGCCGCCAACGTGGGCGTGATCGCGCGCGAGCCGCTCGCCAACGGCTTCCTCGCCGGGAAGTACCGGCAGGACAGCATCTGGGAACAGGGCGACATCCGGGCACGAATGCCCCGCCCCTACGTGGCGCAGCTCGCCGCGCTGGGAGCGCGCGTCGCGGAGCTCGCCGGCGAAGCGGGCGTCACCGCGGCGCAGCTCGCCCTGCGGTTCGTGCTGGACAACGACGCCGTGTCGGTGGTGATTGTAGGCATGAAAACCGTGGCGCAGGTGGACGAGAACCTCTCCGGAGAGATCTGATGCCGAACAAGAAGGCCGTATTCGAGACCGCCAGGGGCCGCATCGACGTGGACCTGTTCGCCGACGAGGTGCCTGGCACGGTCGCCAACTTCGAGAAGCTCGCCAACGCGGGCTTCTACGACGGAACCAGATTTCATCGCGTGATCCCCAACTTCATGATCCAGGGCGGTGATCCCTACTCCAAATCCGGCAAGGGACGCGTCGGCACCGGCGGGCCGGGCTACACGATCAAGTGCGAGACAGAGAAGAACACTCACAAGCACGTGGCGGGAACGCTCTCCATGGCGCACGCCGGAAAGGACACGGGGGGCAGCCAGTTTTTCATCTGTCACTCGCCGCAGCCGCACCTCGACGGAGTCCACACCGTGTTCGGACAGGTAAGCAAGGGACAGGACGTCGTGAACAAGATCGTCCAGAACGACGAAGTCAAGTCGATTCGCGTCATGTAGTCGAACGGAGCCAGCCAATGCGCACCAGCGTCGCACTCGCCACGCTCTCCTTCGCGATCCCCGCCGTGCTCCCCGCTCAGACCGGCCAGTTCGTCGTGCGGCTCGGGAACGACACGCTCGCGATCGAGCAGTACACCCGCACCGCCGACCGGCTGCAGGGCGAGCAGGTGGTACGCAGCCCGCGCACCGTGCACCGCCTCTACAGCGCGACCTTCGGATCGGGCGGCGCCATCGCCCGGTTCGAACTCGTCACCCACAACGTGTCGGGTGGGTCCGGCCCGGCGGAGACCAGGGCCTCGGCCGAGTTCACGGGCGACTCCGCCGTGGTGACCGTGCCGCGCCGCGACTCGATGGTCACGCTGCGCGTGAAAGCCGGTCCGGGCGCCGTGCCGTTCATCGGCCAGGGATTCGGGCTCATCGAGGAAGTGGCGCGCCGGGCGCGGGCCGCGGGCGTCGCCCCCTACACCACGACCATGTTGCCGCTGGGCGACACCGAGCCCCTGGAGGTGACGGTCACGGCCCGGGGACCCGATTCGCTCACGATCGTCCTCGGCGCGATCGGGCCCCTGCGGGCGCGCGTGGACGCCCAGGGCACGCTGCTCGGCCTCACCGGAATCGGCAGCACCATGCAGGTTACGGTCGAGCGCACCCAGGGGCTCGACTTCGCCGCGCTCGGGAAAGCGTTCGCGCCACGCTCGCTCGGGGTCCTGTCGCCGCCCGACTCGGTCAAGGCGAACGTCGCGGGCGCCGCGCTCGCAGTGCGCTACAGCCGGCCGTCGACGCGCGGCCGGGCGATCTTCGGGAACGTGGTTCCCTGGAACCAGGTGTGGCGCACGGGCGCGAACCAGGCCACGATCTTCGAGACCAGCGCCGACCTCGTGATCGCCGGCACGCCCGTGCCCGCGGGCAAGTACTCCCTGTGGACGCTCCCCTCCCCCGGCGGCTGGAAGCTCATCGTCAACAAGAACACCGGTCAGTGGGGCACCGACTACAACGCCCAGTACGACCTCGCCCGGGTCGACATGGGCGTGGAGCGGCTATCGCAGCCGGTGGAGCAGTTCACCATCGCGATCGAGCCGCGCGGCAAGGGCGGCGTGCTGAAGCTGGAATGGGAGCGGACGCGAGCAACCGTGCCGCTTTCCAGAAAGTGAGCTCATGCATCTCGACTTCGCCGTCGTCGCGGACTACGCGATCGTGGATCAAGCCGGCAAGCTGTCGGTGTTGGGCATCTTCCAGCACATCTGGGTACAGCAGTTCCCGGCGATGCACCCGCGACTGCACCTGGTGCTGCGGCTCAAGGGTAAGCGCACCGAAGTCGGCGAGCACCACGTCCAGATCCGGCTGGTGGACGAGCAGGGGACCGAGATCCTCGGCGGGACCGGCAGCGTGAGCTTCGCGGAGCCGCCCGCTGGCGTGACCGATATCGAAGCGGGCGCGATCCTCGTGTTCGACGTGCCCTTCCCGCACGCCGGCGCGTACCGCTTCGAAATCACGATCGACGGCCAGGGGAGAGCCGCCGTCCCATTGACGGTGAGCCAGCTGCCGGCGCAAACCGCGGGTGGACCCGGTGCGCACACGCTCCACTAGCGTAGGACTCGCGGCGCTGATTCTTGCGGCGGCCTGCGGCGAGACCCCGACGGCCCCCGCGGCTCCCGTCCGAGTCGATCTGTCGCGACCCTGGATGCGCGCCAGCCCCGCCGAGATGGGGATGAGCGCGGTCGACCTGCGCGCCGCGGCAAGCGACGCGGCCGCTATCGCCCTCTTCAGAAGCCTGCTCGCGGCGCGCCATGGACGCCTCGTGGCGGAGTATTACTTCGGCGGGGCGGATTCGACCACGCGCTTCGACGTGCGGTCGGTGACGAAGAGCATCGTCGGCGCCCTCACCGGCATCGCCCTGCGCGACGGAGTGCTGCCCGGCGTGGCGGCGTCGATCGCGCCCTACCTGGCGCCGCCCGACACCCTGGACTCGGCCGACAGCAGCGTCACGGTGCACGACCTCCTCACCATGACCTCCGGATACCAGTGGAACGAGGAGACCGGGGACGACTACAATCTCTGGATCTCGGCCGAGAACCACGTGCAATACCTGCTCGACCGTCCCCACGCGACCGCTCCCGGCGTCACGTTCACGTACAACTCGGCGGCGGTGCACACGCTCGGCGTCGTGCTCCAAGACGCCGCCGCGATGCCATTGCCCCAATACGCCGCCCCCCTGTTCTCGGCGCTCGGCGTCGATACCGTGGTGTGGGAAGCGCTCGACCGCGGCACCGTGAACGGCGGCGCCGGAATCGCCCTGCGGGGGCGCGACCTGCTCAAGGTCGGCCAGCTGTTCCTGCAACGCGGTTGGTCGGGGAACCGGAGCGTCGTGCCCGAAGGCTGGGTCGACCAAGCGACGCGGCCGCAGTTCGCGTGGCGCAGGACCTTCGGTCCGCTGTCGCACATCACCTACGGTATGCTCTGGTGGGTGTCCGACGCCGCGCCCGCAGCGTTCTACGCCTGGGGGTACGGCGGCCAGTTCGTGTATGTCGTGCCGAGCCGCGATCTGGTCGTCGTCGCGACCACCGACTGGAGCAACCTGTCGCAGGTGACGCCGCAGGCGCTCGCGGCCACGGCGCTCGGCGTGATCGTCAACGACGTCGTGCCTGCGGCCCGTTAGCCCCGCTGGATCTCGAGCGGCAGCCCAGGGTCCATCAACGAGAGTCCGCCGTCGACCGCGATCGTCTGACCTGTGATCCACCCGGCGTCAGCCGAGCAGAGCAGCGCCACCGCGTTGCCGATGTCCGCCGGCGTGCCGAGCCGGCCCATCGGCGTCCATCCCTTGTCTCCCTCATGCCACGTGCGAACCATGTCCTGCACGACATCGGGCAGCGAGTTGAGCACGCTATCGTCGATCCACCCCGGGCTGACGGCGTTCACGGTGATGCCGCGTTTCGCGAGCGCGACGGCGAAATAGCGACACAGCGATTCCATGGCGCTCTTGGCCGCGCCCATGCCCACCCAGGCCTGCCAGCTGCCGGTACGCCCACCCGGAGCGTAGGTGATCGCGACGATTCGCCCGCCCTCGCCCATGAGCGGGCACGCCGCGCGCACCGCCACCAGGAAGGCCTTGGCCTGCGAATCCAGGGCCGTGTCCCATTGCTCCAGCGTGATGTCCATGGGCCCGCTGTAGAACTCCGGCACCTCGGGCCGCGCGTTGCTGACGAAGACGTCGAGCGCCCCGAACTCGCTCTTCAGGCGCGCGAACATCCGGGTGATGTCGTCGGGGCGGCACACGTCGGCCTGAACGGTGAAGCCGTCGGAGCCGCGCTGCCGCACCTTGGCGAGCGTGTCTTTCGCGGCCGTCTCGTTGCTGCGGTAGTGAATCGCGACCTTCACGCCCTGCTCGGCCAGCTTGAGCGCGATGCCCCGCCCGATACCGCGCGAGCTTCCCGTAACGAGCGCGTGCTTCCCGTTGTGCGCCATACGTGCCTCCCCGGTTGACGCCCTGGCGGGGAAAGATGCCCGCCGGACGCCGCCCTGCAACCGGCCTTGCGGGGGCCGCGGCACGCGTGTTGCCGCGCTGACGCACGGCGCGCAATTTCGACGTCACACCGCTCGTCAGGCATCCCGCCCTCGGGGGAACCCATGCACACCACGCCCGGCATCCACGCCACGCAGAGCATCCAGGACGACGTCTACGCCCAGTGGGTCAAAGACCCGGAAGGGTTTTGGGCCGAAGCCGGCGAGGCGATCCACTGGTACAAGCGATGGGACCGCGTGCTCGACGGGTCGCGCCCCCCGTTCTACCGCTGGTTCCCGGGCGCGGAGGTCAACACCTGCTACAACGCGCTCGACTGGCACGTGGAGCACGGCCGCGCCGACCAGCCGGCGCTCATTTACGACAGTCCGGTCACGGGCACGGTCCGGAGGTTCACGTATCGGGAGCTGCAGGAGGAGGTCGCCCGTTTCGCCGGCGCACTCGCCGGTGAGGGCGTCGGCAAGGGCGACCGCGTGATCATCTACATGCCGATGGTCCCCGAGGCGGCCATCGCGATGCTGGCGTGCGCGCGGATCGGAGCGATCCATTCGGTCGTGTTCGGGGGCTTCGCGTCGCACGAGCTCGCGGCCCGGATCAGCCACGCCCGGCCCGAAGTCATCGTCTCCGCCTCGTGCGGCATCGAGGTGAACCGCGTCGTGCCGTACAAGCCGCTGCTGGACAAGGCGATCGAGCTCGCCGAGGTGAAGCCGCGCCGCTGCATCATCCTGCAGCGGCCGCAGGAGCAGGCGCCCCTGACGCCGGGGCGCGACCTGGACTGGGCCGAGCTCACCGCCGCCGCACAGCCCGCGGCATGTGTGCCGGTGGCCGCGACCGATCCGCTGTACATCCTCTATACGTCCGGCACGACGGGCATGCCCAAAGGAGTGGTGCGAGACAACGGCGGCCATTTGGTGGCGCTCAAGTGGAGCATGACGCACATCTATGGGGTCGAGCCCGGGGAGGTCTACTGGGCCGCATCGGACCTCGGCTGGGCCGTGGGGCATTCGTACATCGTCTACGGTCCGCTGTTCAATGGGAACACCACGGTCCTGTACGAGGGCAAGCCCGTCGGCACGCCCGATCCGGGCGCGTTCTGGCGCGTGATCTCGCAGCACGGGGTGAGCGTGTTCTTCACGGCGCCCACGGCGATCCGCGCCATCAAGCGCGACGATCCCACCGGGGAGCACGTCCGGCGCTACGACCTGAGCGCGTTCCGCACGTTCTTCCTCGCCGGCGAGCGCTGCGACCCGGACACGCTGCACTGGGCGGAGCAGCAGCTCGGGGTGCCGGTCGTCGACCATTGGTGGCAGACGGAGACCGGCTGGCCCATCGGCGTGAACTGCGTGGGGCTGGGGATGCTGCCCGTGAAGCCGGGCTCGTGCGCCAAGGCCGTCGCGGGCTACGACGTGCGGGTGCTCGGTGAGGACGGGCAGGAACTGCCCGCCGGCCACACGGGGAACATCGTGATCCGACTGCCCCTGCCTCCCGGCTGCCTGCCCACGCTGTGGAGCAACGACGAGGGCTACGTGCGGTCGTACCTGAGCCGGTACCCAGGCTATTATCTCACGGCCGACGCCGGCTACAAAGATGCGGACGGCTACTTGTGGGTGATGGGTCGCACCGACGACATCATCAACGTAGCCGGCCACCGGCTGTCCACCGGGGCGATGGAGGAGGTGCTCGCCTCCCATCCCGACGTCGCCGAGTGCGCCGTCGTGGGCGTGGCCGACGCGATCAAGGGCGAGATCCCGCTGGGCCTCGTCGTCCTCAAGGCGGGCGTGCGGCGCTCCCCCGCCGCCATCGGCGACGACCTCGTGGGCATGGTGCGCGAGCGGATCGGCCCGGTCGCCGCGTTCCGGACGGTGGTCGTCGTGCAGCGCCTTCCCAAGACCCGCTCCGGCAAGATCCTGCGCGGCACCATCAAGAAGATCGCGGATGGCAGGGAATACCGCGTCCCGCCCACTATCGACGATCCCGCGAGTCTCGACGAGATCACCGGGGTCCTCGCGACCGTGGGGTACCCGTCGCGCTGACACAACGCCACCGGCACCGCCATGCCCCGAGTCATCGTGTTCGACGTGAACGAGACGCTGCTCGATCTGGGGGCGCTCGACCTCCATTTTCGGCGCGTGTTCGGCGCCGGCGGCGTGCGCGGCGAGTGGTTCACGCAGGTGATCGAGCTGGCGATCGTCGCGACGGCGACGAACGTCTACTTCGACTTCGCCGTCGTGGGCGACGCCGCGCTCACGATGGTGGCCACGCGCCACGGCGTCGCTCTCGCGGCCGACGACCGCTCCGAGATCCTGCGCGGCATGCGTACGCTGCCGCCGCATCCCGATGTGCGGCCCGCGCTGAACCTGCTGCGGGACGCGGGCTTCCGGCTCGCCACACTGACGAACTCCAACGCGGAGGCGGCGGAAGCGCAGCTCGGTCACGCCGGATTGCGCGGCTACTTCGAGCAGGTCCTCTCCGTGGAGCGGGTGCGGCGCCTGAAGCCGGCTCCGGAAGTGTATCGCATGGCAGCCGCGAGCCTGGGCGTGGCGGTCGGCGGAATGCGGCTCGTGGCGGCGCACGCGTGGGACGTCACGGGCGCCCTGCGGGCGGGGTGCGCGGCGGCGTTCGTAAGCCGGCCGGGGAAAGTGCTCGATCCGCTGGCCCCGCGCCCCGACGTGGTGGGACCCGATCTCGAGGCGGTGGCCGCGAGGCTGATCGCGCTCGAGCAGTAGCGTTACTCGAGCCGCATGATCCGCCCCACCGACGGCACGCCGTTCGCGTTCACCAGGAAGAGCATGTAAGGACCCGGCGGGGCGGTCGTGCGGCTCGCGGGGAGCGTGACCGAGATGCCGCTGCTCACCGGAGCGAACGCCAGGGGCACGAGACGCCCGGCCTGATCGAACGCGTGCGTCACCGAGCCGGTGCGAATGAACGTGACCTTCCTGATGCTCGCCCCGTCCGGCGTGTCCAGCTGCAGGGTCTGGCCGTATCCGACCACCGTGGGGGTAAGGCCGGTGAGCGCCGGGCGCGCACCGTGGAAGAGATAGGGGGGCGAGAACAGCTCGTAGCTCAGCTCGCGCGGCGCATTGTTGCCGTCTCCCGACCCCGTGTGGAGCACGCGCCCGTCCGGCAGCAGCAGCGACGTCGAGTGATACGTCCGGGTCACTGCGTTGCTCGCGAGGGTGGTCCAGGTCCCGGTGGCGGGACTCCACAGCTCCGCGGCGTGCACCGCGCCCGCGCGATTGTTGAATCCGGAGGCACTGGTGCCGCCCGTCACCAGCACATCGCCCGTCGGTAAGATCGTGGCGTTCATTTGCAGGCGGGCGTACGCCATCGAGCCGGTGTACCTCCATGTCGGATTCGCTTCATTCAGATCGATGACCTCGGCGGTGTTCGTCGGCGGGTTGTACCCACCGCCAGCGTACAGGATCTTCCCCGGCTCGTACATGACGGCCGACCCGTAGCTGCGCCACCCGGGTTGCTTGCGAGGCGGCCCGTCGCTCCAGCGGCCCGTGCCCGTGACGTCGAGCCAGCGCGAGGGTTGCTCCTCACCGGCATAGAACACGCGGCCGTCCGGCGCCACGAAGTCCCGCGGATAGTACTCCAGCTCGAGGCTCGCCGTCGTGAGCTGGCGCCAGCCCGTCCCGTCCCAGATCTCGGGGAGGGGGACGACGGCCCCGTTCTGGTCCGTGCCGGCGACCGTGAGCATCTCGCCGTCCGGCAGCGTCGTGTTGGTCGGATACCAGCGTCCTCTCGCCATGAGGGGCGCGACCTGCCATGAGCGGGTCGCGGCATCGAACAGGTTCGTGTTCGGCAGCCCGGAGTCGCCCCGGATTTGCCCGCCGGCGACGAGCAGCCGCCCGTCGGCGAGGAAGTTGTGACCGGCGCAGAACAGCAGCGAAGGACTCGGGACCGCCGTGAACGTGCCGGTCGTCGGGTCCCACACCTGGGGATCGCCGATCAAGCCCCAGCTCAGCACCGTGCCGTCCGGCAGCAGGTGCACGTGGAGCTGCACAATGGGCGCCGGAAACACCGCCGACCATTGGCCGAGCTGCGCTTCCGGAGGCGGGGTCTGGCCCGGCGGGGTCGAGTCCGCCGGCGCCGTGTAGACGACCGTCAGAGAGGGCCGATGGTCGACCACCGGATCTTCTTTGCTCGAGAAAAAGCGGTACCGATCCCGCAGCCTGGACGGATCGGAATTCAGCAGCAGCCCGAAATTCGTGGAGGGTGTGGTGAGCCACCCCTGCACCACGGACGTCACATCCCAGGCTTTGAATCCCGGCGTCTTGTCGATGCTCTTCGTGTCCACGGGAGCGCTGATGTCCGCCTGCGCCAGCGGAATGTGATTGCGACAGCACGTATTCGCGGTCCAACCATTGACGCCGTCGTAGGTGTAGCCCGTCGCCCTCGCAGGATCCACGTTCCGGTTGAGGATCTTGTGCGCCGTGACCGTATATGTCGGATCCGCGGTGGCATCGCTCTCCACGAGATTGAGGCGTAACGTCGCGCTCGAGATCGTGGATCCCGTGGGAATGCCCCCCACATCGAACTTCATCACGATCGCGTTGGCAATCGTGTCGTTCGGCCAGGTGTAGACGTTGAGCGTCGTACCGGTCGCGTAGTTATTCGCGTCGATACCCAGGTACGTGTCGCCCGTCGGGGAGAGCACCGCCGAGTGTTCACTGGGTGTCGGAGCGGGCGCGGGGGCGGCATAGACGACCGTCAGATAGGGTCGATTGCCCGCGACCGGATCCTCACTGCTGCTGAAGGTGCGATAGCGATCCCGCAGCTTCGACGGATCGGAATTCACCAACAGGCCGAAATTGGTGGATGGGGTGCTCAACCATCCCTGCACCAGCGAGGTCACGTCCCACTGCTTGAATCCGGGTGTCTTGTCGACGGCCTTGGTGTCCACGGGGGCACCGATGTCCGCTTGGGCCAACGGAATGTTGTTATAACAACAGGTATTCGGCGTCCAGGCATTCGCGCCGTTGTAGGTATAGCCGGTCGCTCTCGTCAGGTCCGGGTTCTTGTTGACGATCTTGTGTACGGTGACCGTATAGGTCGGATCCCCAGTGGCGTCACTCTTCGTCAGATTCAGGTTCAGCGCCGCGCTCGAAATGGTCGCTCCAGCCGGGATGCTCGCAAGATCGAACTTCAGGACGATGGCGTTGGCGATCTTCTTGTCGGGCCACGTATAGACGTTGAGCGTGGCAGCCGACCCGTAGTTGGTCGCATCGATTCCCAAAAACGCATCGGCGGTGGGACTGATGACGACGGTCGCCGTTTGAACGGACGCGGCGAGCCGAGGCGCGTGGCGCGCGTCGGTGATGGAGCGTTCGTCCTGGCACGACACGAAGGCAAGCCCCAGCGTGAGCCCGAGGGCGAGAAGCGCCGACCGGACCGGATGCTCAACGGCTCTTGGCAGCTTGCAGCGGCGCATGAGCGGTTCCTGAGTAAAGGGGCTCCCCAGGGAGGGAGCGGAACCGCTCGCGTGCATACGTCGCGCCACAGCCACAGGTGCTGGGATATGACCCTTGGTGCGGCCCGTCTTGTAGCGCGCATGCCCCCGCTGTGGCGATGGCTCAGCGCTCGATGCGGATCTCCTCCCATACGACCTGACTGGCCCGCACGACGTCGCGGACCTGCCGCTCGCGGCCGGTCAATGCCGAGTCTCCCGTCTTGATTTCGACGAACACCACCCGGCGCAGCGCGCCGTCGTCGAGCCCGTCGAATACCAGCAGGTCGACGGGACTGCCGAGAAAGCGGGCGTCTTTGGGATTGAATCCGAACTCCGGGAGATAGGGAACGAGCTGCTCGTGGACCTTGCCGCTCGTCACAGCCTGGCTGCGCTGCACCGCGTCCTGGCGGATCACCTGCGTGTAGCGCGCCTTCCATTGCTGGATGTACAACAGGGCCACGAGCAGCCCGATGGCGATGCCCAGGATGAGCACCAAGACCAGACTGGGGAGCAGACGGGTGTCGCTCGGCATGAAGGCCTCAGGGGGCGCGGTACAGCCCGATGCGCAAGCGTCGCGGCGGGGCGACGGCGTCCTCCACCACGACCCGCACCCTGCGCACCGGCGCGGGGTCGAAGCGGTCGAGTTTCCGATAGCCGACCGTAGTGCCGCGTACCAGCTCACGCCAGGCCCCTCCGACGCCTTCCGCGGATCCGTGCACGGCGTAGCGCGCGACGCATTGCCCGCGGCTGACATCCTCCTCCAACCGGCTGATGCCGACCGTCACCGTCCGACCCAGATCCAGTTCGGCCGCCGTGCTGTGCGGGCCGGTGACGCGCCAGTGGACTGGCCGGCCGGCCGCGAAATCCTCGGCGAACAGTGCCGTCAGCTGCGCCCGCAGGTCGGCGAGCCGCGCCACGTCGGTCGCGTGCAGCACTCCCTCGCGCGTCGGCGGGACGTTCAAGAGCAGCTTCGAGTTCCGGCCCACGGACGTGAACCAGATGTCCGTCAGCTGGTCCACCGGCTTCACGCGCTGGTCCTCGCCCGGATGATGGAACCAGCCGGGGCGAATCGACGTGTCCGTCTCCGCCGGTCGCCACACCGAGCCGTGGGGATCGCCGTGCTGCAGCGCGGTGATGACGCCGTCACCGGACGCCCCCGGATACGCAACCGCCGCCGGGTCCATCGTCGACCAGTTCGGGTCGCCCGCCGCACCGGCCTCGCTGCCGCACCAGCGCACGTCGGGACCGGCATCGGAGAACATCACGGCATGAGGTTGCAGCCGCCGCACCAGGCCGAACACGCGCGGCCAATCGTACGCCTGGCGGCGCCCGTTGGGCCCCTCGCCGTTGGCCCCGTCGAACCACACCTCGGCGATGGGGCCGTAGCGCGTCAGCAGCTCGGTCAGCTGCTCACAGTAGAAATCGTTGTAACGCGGCGAATCCCCGTACACTGGCGCGTTGCGATCCCACGGCGACAGGTACAGACCGGCGCGCAACCCCTCCTGCCCGCAGGCGTCCGTGAACTCGCGCACCACGTCCCCCGCTCCGCCGCGCCACGGGCTCCGCGCCACCGAATGCTGCGTGAGCCGGCTGGGCCAGAGGCAAAAGCCGTCGTGGTGTTTGGCGGTGAGGATCAGCGCGCGCGCGCCGGCGGCCCGGGCGGTCCGGGCCCACTGGCGGGCGTCCAGCGCGGTCGGGTTGAACACCGTGGGGTCCTCGCGCCCGTCGCCCCACTCGCGGTCGCTGAAGGTGTTGACGCCGAAGTGGAGGAACAAGGCCAGCTCGTCTCGCTGCCAGCCGAGCTGGGACGGCGAAGGACGAGGGCGGGCCTGTGCCGCGCTCGGGAGCCGCACGGCGCTCCCGGCGAGCGCCGTCGCCATCGTGGTCGCGAAGGCCCGCCGGGTGAGCGTCACCAGCTTACCGCGCCGGTACCGCGGTGACGAGCACGGCGAGCGCCTTCTTCAGGCTCGCGTTTCCGACGCCCGCGCCGCGGTAATGCCCTTGCCGCACCACCACGAGATCGTGGGACGGGATGATCACGGTGAGCTGGCCCCCCGCGCCGGCCATGAAGTAGGCGTCCCTGGGAATGGGCAGGTCTCCGTCCCCGTTGATCCAGAAGAAGCCGCCGTAGATGGGTCGACCATCGGCTGCCCATGCCGGAGCCACGGTGCTCACGAACCGCACGAACCCCTCCGGCAGGATGCGCTCGCCGTTCCACACGCCGTCCTGGAGGTAGAGGTTCCCCAGGCGCGCCCAGTCGCGCGCCGCAGCGAAGTCGTATCCCTGCGTCAGGAAGTCGCCGTACGGGTCGGTCTCGATCACGACCGAGCGCATCCCCAGCTTGTCGAACAGCGCCCGCCGCGGGAACGACAGGTAGTCCTCCCCGCGCTGCTCGACGGCGAGGCGGATCAAGTAGTTCACGAGCACGGGGTCGGTGTTGCGATAGCGCCCGACGGTCCCCGGCGGCCACTGGAGCGGGCGAGTCGCGGCGTACTGGAAGGAGTTGATGCCACCGGTATAGAGGTACACGTGATCGGGATACGGGCCCGATGGATCGTAGTCGGGGTCCTGCGGCGCGCGAATGCGCAACCCGCTCGACATATTGAGCAGGTCGGCGATGCGAATCTTCGCACGCGGGTCGCCCGGCTGCCGCCACTGCGGCACCGGCGCCGGCTGCCACAGGTCGTAGGCGCCCTGGCGGATCAGAATCCCCATCAGCGTGGCGGTGATGCTCTTGCCCATGGACCAACTCTCGAGCGGCGTGCGCGCGGTGATGCCCGGGCCGTAGCGCTCGCCGACGATCCGCCCCTTCCACGTCACGACGCAGGCGGCCGTCAGCGCCTCCGCCGGCTCGAAGGCGATGTCCACCGCGCGGCGTACTCTGGCGGTGTCGAGCTCCGACGGCGGCGGGTCCGCCGGCAGGACGTCGCCCATGGGCCACGGCTGTGTCGCAGGATCCGGTAGCCGGCTCGTGACGCGCTCGGGCGTGAAGCTCAGCGCCTGCTTGCCTGCGGGGAGCGTGACGCATCCCTGGTCTCCCAGGTAGAGCGCGGTACGCGTGATACCGTTCGGGAGCGTGACGTGGACGGCCTTGCGCGCGCGGTCGATCACCGGCTTCCCTAATTTGGCACGCTCCTCGTATGGCGCCGTGAAGAAACCGAGGTTCTCCACGGCGAACTCGGGCGACAGGTCGGTGATGAACACGGCGGAGCAGATGATCTTGGCAAGACCGGCCGCGTGGTGCTCCAGGGGGTCGCCCGGCGGGGGAACGTAGGGTGTGCTGAGCTCGAGCGACTTGGCGCGCGCGATCAAGGCCGTGCGCGATTCCCGAGCGCACGCCGGGATCAGAGCGAACAGCAGGGCGGCGGGGACAAAGCCGCGCTTCATGCTCTAGCCAGCCGCCTCCGTCTGCCCGCGGACGTGCAGCGAGCGAAACAACACCCGGCCCGCGCTGGCCACGTCGCTCACCGCGCGGTTGAACGCGGCCTCGTTGGCCTGGGACGGGGCGTGAAAACCGCTGATCTTGCGCACGAATTGCAGCGCGGCGTCGTGCAGCTCTTGGTCGCTCGGCGCGTGATCGGGATGGCGCAGCCGTTTGATGTTCCGGCACATACGTTTGGAGCCTCTGAATGACTGAGTGTACGTAAGCTGCGCACGACCCACCACCGGCGCAACGCTCACGAAACCGGCGCAGCCTCGCGAGTGTTAATGGGCACCTCATCTGGGAGTTCGAGTGTCATCCAGTCCAGCACGCTACGGGAGAATCCACTACGCCTGGATCGTCGCCGCGGTCACGTTTTTGATCCTGCTGGCGACGGCGGGGGTGCGCGCCTCGCCCGCCATCCTCATGGTGCCGCTCGAGCACGAATTCGGCTGGACGCGCGCCGCGATCTCCGGCGCCATCGCCATCAACATCGCGTTGTTCGGGCTCATCGGTCCGTTCGCGGCGTCGCTCATGAGTCGGTACGGGCTGCGTCGCATCGTGCTTTCGGCGCTGGCGTTGCTGGCCGCTTCGGTGGCGCTCTCGTCGACGATGCGCGCACAGTGGCAGCTCACCCTCTTCTGGGGCGTGTTGGTCGGGTCGGGGACGGGCGTGACCGCGCTGGTGCTCGCGGCGATTGTGGTCAATCGCTGGTTCGACCAGCGGCGCGGGCTGGTGCTCGGGATCTTGTCGGCGGCGAACGCCACCGGTCAGCTCGTGTTCCTGCCGCTGCTCGCGCAGACCGTCACCCGGCACGGCTGGCGCAGCGCGACGTACATCGTCGCGGGCGCCGCTGCGGCGGTGTTCCTCGTCGTGCTCGTCTGGTTGAAGGATCGGCCCTCCGACGTGGGCCTGCTCCCGTACGGTGCCCTCGACGGGCAGCCACCCACACCGGCCGAGCCGAGCGTGGCTCGCTCGCCGCTCGGCGGACTGTTCTGGGCGGCACGCTCGCGCGAGTTCTGGATCCTCGCGGGGAGCTTTTTCGTGTGCGGCGCGAGCACCAACGGCTTGATCGGCACCCATCTGATTCCCGCCTGCATGGATCACGGCATCCCCGAGGTAACCGCCGCCGGCCTGCTCGCCGCGATGGGCGTGTTCGACCTCGTCGGCACGACAGCGTCCGGCTGGCTCACGGACCGGTTCAATAGTCGGTGGCTGCTGTTCTGTTACTATGGGCTGCGCGGCGTGTCGTTGCTGTTCCTCCCCTTCGCGCTCGCGAGCCGGCACATCTGGCTCACGGGCTTCGCGGTGTTCTACGGCCTCGACTGGATCGCCACGGTACCGCCCACCGTGCGCCTCACGGCGGACACATTCGGTAGGGAGAACGTCGGCGTGGTGTACGGGTGGATCGGCGCGTCGCACCAGCTAGGCGCGTCGCTCGCGGCGCTCGGGGCAGGCGTGATCCGGACGTCGTTGGGTGACTATCGGACGGCGTTTTGGATATCCGGCAGCCTGTGCCTGCTGGCCGCGGCGCTGCTCATCGCCACGGGCCGCAAGCGGACGCTCGCGCAGCCGGGACCGGAAATGATCGGCGCGCCGGCGTAAGGAAACCTAGTCGCTCTCCATCCACACATAGGCCCGCCCGTCCCAGGCCAGCCAGCCGTCGTGGGCACCGGGCTGGCTGATGTAGAGCACGTCGCGCGCGAATGCGAGATGCCGCCCGCGGCGCGGCGACGCGACGCCCCAGCTGGCGTGCCAGCTGAGCTGGTCCTTCCCATTCCCGACAGGCTGGCCCGCTCCGACGACGTGGACCGAGCGATCGATGCGATGTACGATGGCGATCCCGTAGCGCAGCCCGCCGGTGTCTTTGATCCCGACGGCGACGTCCGACAGTCCGTCGCCGTCGAAGTCGGCGAACTCGTAGGCCGGGTTCAGCTGCGAGGAGAGCGTGAACTGCCGTCCCAGGCCCGCCGCGACCAGCGCGCTGTCGGCCCAGCGCGGGAGGCCGCCGAAGGTGCGCCGCGACAGCTGGGCCGTTGCGGGGGCGACGCCGAGGAGCGCGAGGGCCAGGACGGCTTTCACGAGCATATCCGTCATACGCGCGCCCGCTGGACCGCGTTTAGGGGCTGGGCTAACCGGCCCGCCCCACGAGCACGGGCTGGTAGATGATCCCGTCCACGCGCCGGCAGTCCGTGAACCCGGCCTCTCCCATCAGAGCCAGCAACCGCGCAATCGACACCGCGAAATAACGCGTCACGGCTTCGAGCACAGTCACCGGGTCTGGGGCGTGCAGCTTCTCGACCACGAATTTCAGCTGGTAATGCGTCGTGCTGTCCCAGGTCCATTCCTGACGCAGCTGATACACATCCCCGCCGCGGCGCCGCTCGCCGTAGGGATGCACCGCGGGCTCGCCGCGCGGGACCGCGTCATAGTCGCGCACAGAACAGAGCAACAGCCCGCGTCGACGCAGCGTCTCGTGACACTGCCGCAAGGCGATCACGATATCCGCAGCCGTGAGCAGGTGGGGAAGTGAGTTGTCAAACGCCAGCACGACGTCGAATGGGCCCTTCACGCTTGCTGCGACCTGCCGCATGTCGGCCACCGCGGCATTGATGCCGACATGCCGAGCCTCGGCCTCGCGCCGCAGCCGGGTGATCGCGCCAGCGGAGATGTCTCTGCCCGTGACTTGAAACCCGCGGAGCGCCAGGGGCAAGGCCTGGGTGCCGATCCCGCATGCGACATCGAGCACGCGGATCGTATCGGGCCCCGCGACGCCGAGCTCGGCCCGGATGAGCTGCTGCAGCGCGGCGCCTTGCCGCGCCATGCTCGCGTCCCAGTCCTCGAAGATCAGGTCGTAGTACTCGGCCAGGTCATCGTAGAACTGCGCCGCGTCACCCGCGCGGCGACGCCTGGCAGGGTCCAACGTGATCCTCGGGCGAGAGCCGCGCTTAACGTGGGGGCCACGAGCCGACGGCGCAACGCGGCCCGGCCTGCGTGGCAACCGCCCCTCGACCTGCTAGAATAGGGCATGGAACAATACGGCTGGGCCATCGGGGTCGGCATCATCATCGTTGCGCTCTCGGTGAGCAAGGCCGTACCGGCACTGGTGCGCGCGTTCGCCGAGCGCCTGCTCGCCGGGCAGCGCGAGGGCGAGCGCCTGGCGAAGCCCCTGTCCTGACGGCCCAATCGGGTATTCAGATCACCGCGCCTCCGCCGGCCCGTGCGTTCGCCGGACCGCCGCTGCTGCTCCTCCTCGCCTGCATCGCGCTGGGCTGGAACCTGAACGGGTACCGCCTGCTCGACCCCGACGAAGGCCGCAACGCCGAAGTGGCGCGCGAGATGGCGCGCTCGAACGACTATGTCGTCCCGCACCTGGACGGCCTGCCCTACCTCGACAAGCCGATCGTGTACTTCGCCGCCGCGGCGGCGATCATGGAGCTCACCGGCTTCACGGAAACCGCCGCCCGGCTGCCGGCCTATATCGCGACGCTCGCGACTATTGGACTGCTGGCGTGGTTCGCGCGCCGCTGGGGCGACGACGCGGGCTGGCTCGCCGGGCTCGCCTACGCCACCATGGTGCTGCCCCTGGCCTACGCCCGCACGGCGATCTTCGACAGCACGCTCACGCTGTGCACCACGGCGGGCATCCTGGGGATGCTCGAACAGCGGCCCGTCGCCGCCTGGGCGGCCATGGCGGTCGGCGCCCTCACCAAGGGACCCATCGCCGTCGCGATCCCGTTGCTCGTGCTGGTGCCGCACGCGCTCGCCACCGGCGCGAGCGTGCGGCGCCTGTTTCCCAGGCGCGGCCTCGTCGCGTTCGCCGCGATCGCCCTGCCCTGGTTCGTCGCCGTCTCCGTCGCGCACCCGGACTTCCCCGGCTACGTATTCCTGCGCGAGACCCTGGCGCGCGTAACGACCACGAGCTTCCGTCGTACGGCGCCGTTCTGGTACTACCTGCCGATCGTTCCCGTGGCGGCGTTCCCCTGGATCATCCCCGCGCTCGCGCGCCTGCGACACTGGCGCGTCACGTGGGCCGGGCGCCGCGACCCGGCCACGAGCGAGCCGTTGCTGCTCGCCTGCTGGTTGATCGCACCACTGCTCTTCTTCACGCTCAACCAGTCGAAACTGCCGCAGTATGTGCTGCCGCTCATGCCGGCGGTCGCGCTCGCCGCGACGCGCAACCTGACCACCGGCGCGAGCACCACCGGCGCGCGCGCCTATGTGGCTGCGGCCCTGCTGGGGGGTCTCGCGCTCGTCGCGCTGACGCGCTGGCTCCCGGCGCCGATCAGTCTCACGCCCGCCGAGAAGGCCGCCATTCCGCCGGCGGCGCTCGCGCTCGGCGTCGTGGTCCTGTGCTCGGCCGCCCTGGTCGCGCTCGGCGCCGTGGCCCGCCGCCCCCGCGTCACGATCTGGGGGTATGCCGTCGTCGTCATCGCCATCCCATTCCTGTCCGGAAATCTGCTCGCCGCGGTGGGCGACGACCGCTCCTCCGCCGCAGTGGCCGGGGCCACCGCCGCCGCCCTGCAACGCGCCGGCGGTACGGGCGCCGTGCTGGGCGTGCTCGCCTACCCACCCTCGCTGCCCTTCTACCTCGGCCGCCCCGTTGCGGTGGCGACTCCCACCGGCGCAGAGCTCACCAGCAACTACATCGCGGACAACGTGGAGCGGTTGCGCCGCGCCACGGGATCGCCGCTCCTCCCCGCGGGCTACTGGCGCGAGGCCCTCGCCCGCTGCCCCGTCCCGACCGTGTTTCTGGCCGGCGCCGGCAACCGCGAGGCGCGCGAGACGCTCGGTGCCGCGCTGCCGCTGCTCGCGGCCGACAGCCACTACGCCGCCTACGGCCCGTGCGAGCCTCCACGGCGGGGAGGGGGTGGGCGGTAATGTGCGGCATCTTCGGCGTCGTTTCACTCTCCGGGGCGCCCCTGAGGCACCCGGGCTGCCTCCGCGCCATGGCCGCCGCGCTCGCGCACCGGGGCCCCGACGGCGAGCGCGTTGTCGGCCACGAGCGCGCCCGCCTGGGCGCCCGCCGCCTCGCGATCATGGACCTCACCACCGGCGACCAGCCGTTCCAGAGTCCCGATAACACGATCTGGATGATCTGCAACGGCGAGATCTACAACGCGCCGGCGTTGCGCAAAGAATGCGCGCGCGCCGGCTACCCGTTCCGCTCGTCGGGCGACATCGAGCCGATCGTGCCGCTGTATCAACGGCTCGGCCCCGACGCCGTGGCCCAGCTCGAGGGAATGTTCGGGCTCGCCGTGTGGGACGATCCGCGCGGCCGGTTGATCCTGGCGCGGGACCGGGCAGGAGAGAAGCCGCTGTTCTGGACCGAGGTCGCGGGCGAGCTGCGGTTCGCCTCCGAGGTGCAGGCGCTGCTTATCTACCCCGATCAGCCGCGCCGCGTGAATCCGCTGGCCGCCGCACTGTACGCGGCGCTCGGGTATGTCCCCGCGCCGCTCACGATGATCACCGGGATCGCCAAGCTCCCGCCCGCGCACCTGCTCATCGCCGATCGGAGCGGTGTGACATTGCGCCGCTATTGGGATGCGGCCGCCGCGGCCGCGGCCCCGTCGCCGCGCGATCGCCCCGCCGTGCTACGTGACGTGCTACTCGCGTCGGTGGAACGCGAGCTCATGTCCGACGTGCCCGTCGGCGTGTTCACGAGCGGCGGGCTCGATTCCTCGCTGCTCGCGGCGGCCGCGGCGCGCGTCATGGCGGGCGAGCGCATCCACACCTATTCGGTGAGATTCGTCGAGCCGGGGTACGATGAAAGCGGCTACGCGGAAGCGGTGACCCATTCCATCCGCACGGTCCACCACGTCGTCACCGCGGACGACCGGGCGCTCGAGCGGGCGTTCGACATCGTCACGCGCTCATTGGCCGAGCCGCTGGGCGACCCCGCGATTCTGCCCACCTTCCTCCTGGCCGAGGCGGCGCGCGAGCACGTCAAGGTCGTCCTCTCGGGTGAAGGCGCCGACGAGCTGTTCGGCGGCTATCCGACCTACCTCGGGCACAAAGCCGCGGGCCTGTACCGCCGCATCCCCGGACGCTCGGCGCTCGCCTGGCTCGTGAATCGCCTGCCCACCTCGACCGGGAAGGTCACCATCGAGTTCCTCCTCAAGCAGCTGGTCGCGGCGGCCGAGCTGCCGCCGCTCGAGCGGCACCTCACCTGGTTCGGCGCGCTCGGCCCCGACGCGCGCACCGTCGCGTGGGCGAGGGGTGTGCTGGACGGGTTCCCCGGCGATGCGTCCTTGAACCGCCTGCTGTGGCTCGACTTCCTCTCCTACCTGCCCGACAACCTGCTCGCCAAGGTCGACCGCGGGACGATGCTCGCGTCGATCGAGGCGCGCGCCCCCTACCTGGACCGCGAGGTGATGGAGCTGGCCCTGCCCCTGCCGTCGGCGCTCAAGGTGCGTGGCTTCACCACCAAGGCGATATTAAAGGAAGCGGCGCGAGGGCTGGTGCCGGGCGACGTGATTCGCCGCCGCAAGCGCGGCCTGTCGGTGCCGGTGGCGCGCTGGCTCAACACCGGCCTGGCGGCGCTCGCCGAGCGTCACCTCATGGCACCGCGGCTGTTCCCGGGCGCTCCCACGGCGCGGCTCTTGGCGGAGCACCGGTCGGGAAGATGGAATCACGCCCGCAAGCTCTGGCCGCTTCTGATGGCGGAGCTGTGGGCCGAACGGTGGCAGGTGGACACAGAGCCGGCGCTGGAGTAACCCCGGGCTCGCGCCCGGGGTCAGTGAAACAGGAGCGGTGAGAACTAACCCCTGGCGCAAGCCCGGGGATGACCGACACAACACAACCCTGGAACCATGACCCGCGCAGAAGCCTTGCAGCTGATGCAGGAGCACACGCAGTCCGCCTCGTTGCGCCAGCACATGCTGGCCGTCGAGGCGGCGATGCGCGCCTACGCGCAGCGGCACGGCGAGGATCCCGACACGTGGGGAATCGTGGGGCTGCTGCACGACTTCGACTACGAGAAGTTCCCCAATCCCGAGCACTCACCCACGGAGGGCCACCCGGCCTGGGGCGTGCGCCTGCTGCGGGAGCGGGGCGTGCCCGAGGCGATGTGCCGTGCGATTCTCGGGCATGGGAACTACACCGGCGTGCCGCGCGACACGCCGCTCGCGAAGGCGCTGTTCGCGGTGGACGAGCTGTGCGGATTCCTGGTGGCGTGCGCGCTGGTGCGGCCCTCCCGGAGCTTCGCGGATCTCGAGGTGTCGTCGGTGAAGAAGAAGCTCAAGGACAAGGCGTTCGCGAAGGGCGTGAGCCGCGACGAGGTGCGCCAGGGCGCGGAAGAGCTGGGAGTGCCGCTCGACGAGCACATCGCCTTCGTCATCCAGGCGCTCCGGCCGGTGGAAGGCGCGCTCGGCCTGGGCGCCGCAGCCGCCCCCGTGGGGTGAGCGCCTCACCGAGGGTGGCGGCCGCCCAACACCCCGTCGATCGGGGCGCGTCCGCACCGCCGGACGAGCTGAGCCGTGCGATCGACCGCGCCGCCGGCGCCCGGCCGATCGGGGGGAACCGTCTCGAGCATTACCCCGACAGCCCGCGCGCGCTCGATGCCATGGTGGCCGCGATCGCCGCGGCACGCGCCACCATCCACTTCGAGAATTACATCATCCGCGACGACGCCACGGGCCGCCGCTTCGCGGACGCCCTCGCCGAGCGGGCGCGCGCGGGCGTGCGGGTGCGCGTGCTGTATGACGCGCTCGGCTCGCTCGGGACGTCGCATCGCTACTGGCGCGGGCTGCGGCAGGCCGGTGCGGAGGTACGCGCGTTTCATCCGCTGCTCGCGCCGCGCCTGTTCGAGCTGCTGCAGCGCGACCACCGCAAGCTGCTCGCCACCGACGGTGGGTGGGCGATGATCGGCGGGCTGTGCATCGGCGACGAGTGGGCGGGAGATCCGGCCCGCGGGCGCCGGCCGTGGCGCGACACCATGGTCGCCGTCGCCGGGCCGGCGGCCGCCGCGCTGGACGGCGCCTTCGCCCGCATCTGGAGCCGCGCCGGGCCGGCGCTCCCGCCCGAGGAGCTCGCGCCCGACCCGGCGCCGTGCGGCAGCTCCATCGTGCGGGTAGTCGAGGGCATGCCGGGCCGGGCCCGCGTGTACCGCACCGTCCAGTTGCTCGTCGCGAGCGCCGCGGAGCGGCTGTGGATCACCGACGCCTACTTGATCGCGCCCGCGCCACTGTACGCCAGCCTGATCGATGCGGCGCGGAGCGGCGTGGACGTGCGGCTGCTCGTGCCGGGCGCGAGCGACCTCCCCATCCTGCGCAATTTCACGCGTGTCGGCTATCGCGAGCTGCTGCGCGCCGGCGTGCGCGTGTTCGAGTACCAGGGTCCGATGATCCACGCGAAGACGATCCTCGTGGACCGCCGCTGGGCCCGCGTCGGCTCGAGCAACCTGAACGTCTCGAGCCTGCTCACGAACTACGAGCTCGACCTCGCGGCCGAGTGCGAGGCGCTGACGGGCGAGCTGGCCAACCAATTCCGGCGCGATCTCGCCTCCAGCCGTGAGATCGTGCTGCAGGCTCGCCGGCTGAAGCTGCCGCCCCGGCTCGTGGGCGCCCCGGCGCAGAGCGAGCCCGCCGGCGACGTGCCGCACAAGCGCTCGGGATACGAGCTCGGCGCCGTCGCGGTGGTGGCGTTGCGCCGCGTGGCCGGCGGGCTGCGTCGCGCCATCGCATCCACCGCCGCGCTCGCCTGCGCCGGCGTCGGCATCCTGCTCGTCGCCTTCCCCCGCGTCATGGCCGGCGTGCTCGCCGCGGGAGCGTTCACGCTGGCCCTGGCGTTCGGGTGGTATGCCTTCGAGCGGCGCCGCGCCCGGGACGCGGACGATGGCTGATCCCCAACCCCCCCAGCGGGCTGCGCGTATAGCTCAGCAGGACGAGGCGGACCTGGTGGTCCGAGCGGCCGCGGGCGACCGCGCGGCCTTCGGCGTCCTGGTGGAGCGATACGCGGGCGTGGCGCGTCGGGTGGCCCGGGCGGTGCTGGGCAACCCCGAAGACGCGGACGACGCGGCGCAGGACGCCATGCTGTCGGCCCTCGTGAAGCTCGACCAGTACGACGCGCGGCGGCCGTTCGGTCCCTGGTTGCTGCGCATCGTCGCCAACGCCGCGACCGATCGCCGCCGCCGTCGCACGGTGCGGCGCGTCGAGCCGCTCGACGCGGGGCTCACCGCCGGCGGCCCCCGGCCCGACACGACGGCCGAGCGGCGGGCGCTGGGCGAGCGGCTGCGGCAGGCGCTGGCTGAGCTGCCCGAGCGGCGGCGCGTCGCCGTCGTGCTGTTCGACGTGGAGGGGTACTCGCACGCCGAGATCGCAGCGGTGCTCGGTATCCCGGAGGGGACCGTGCGATCGGAAGTGTTTCACGCGCGGCGCCGGCTGCGCGCGCTGCTCGCGGATTGGAAGGAGGAGGTATGAGGGAGCCGCTGCCGTTCGATCACCGACCCGATACAGTGCTCGGGGAGGAGCTGCGACGGGCGCTGGACCCGGGTGACACCGCGTCGTTCGTCGCGCGCGTGCTGGCGCGCGCCGCCGAGGCGCGCGTCGCCTCGTGGGACGCGGTGCTGGCGCGCTGGGCGCGCACCGGCGTCGCCGCCGCCGTCCTCGTGGCGCTCGCCGCCGGCTACCTGGTGGGGCGCGCCACCGTGGCGCCCGCCCCGCAGCCGTCGGTGTACGACGCGTTGATGGCGCCCCCGGCGCACCCCGGCGAGGTCGAGATCGTGCTCGCCTCCGTGATCGGCAACTAGTCGGGGAGACGCCGCCATGCCGACCCGCTCCACTGCCTGGGCCGCGGCCCTCCTGGCCGCGACGTTCGCGGCCGGCGTCGCCGTCGGCGTCGGCAGCCGGGCGCTGTGGATCCGCTACGCGTCCGCCGCCGCCCCCGGGCGGGGTCGCGGGGTCGACCGCCTGATGAGCGAGCTGGACCGCGACCTGCGTCTCACACCGGTGCAGCATGACTCCGTGCATACCATCCTGCTGCGCCACTACACACGCATAAGCGAGTCGTGGGAGAGGGTGCGACCCCGGTTCGACACGCTGCGGGCCGCCATGGATTCCGACGTGTCGCGCCAGCTCACCCCCGACCAGCAGGCGATCTACCGCGACCTTATTGCCCGGCATCGGCATCAAAGGGAGCGGGCCAAGAGCGATTCGGGCGGACGGACGAAATGACGGGCGTAATGCGGGGGCACGGAATCGTCGCGGCAGTCGTGTCGGCGATCGTCGCGACGGAGCTCGCGGCACAACAAGCGCCCGTTGTGCCGCAAGCGCCGCTTCAAGTCACGCTGCAGGAGGCGGTCCGGCGGGCGCTCGACGTGCAGCCGGCGATGGTGCAGGCGCGGGGCACTCAGCGCAACGCCGGCGCGAGCGGGCGCAGCGCCTGGGGGGCGTTCCTGCCGACCGTGACTACCAGTGCGTCCGCGTTCCGGAGCAACAACGCGACTTTCGTGCCCGGGGACACGTCGCGCCTGCCCCCGGTCTATTCGTACTCCGGTGGGCTGAACGCGAACATCGTCCTGTTCGACGGGTTCAGCCGATTTGCCAACCTGCGGGTCGCCTCCGCCACGGCGGACGCCGCAGAGGCCGGGTTCGTGAACCAGCGCTATCAGGTGGCCGCGACGACCGCCCAGGTGTTCTTCACGGCACTCGCGAATGAGGAGCTGGTGCGCGTCGCCCAAGCGCAAGTAGAGCGCGCCAGGGCGGAGCTGCAGACCGCGGTCAACAAGTTCCAGGCGGGCGCCGCCACGCGCTCCGACACGCTCACGGCCACGGTCGACCTCGGAAATGCGCTGCTCGCGGCGCTCCAGGCCCAGGCCAACCTGGCGACAGCCGAGGCGAACCTCGGGCGCCAGATCGGGGTGGACCAGCTGGTGCGCGCCGTGCCCGACTCGGCGTTGCCGCCGCTTCCGGACACGACCACGCTGCGCGCTTCGGTGCTCCAGGCCGCGCCTCTCGTACGGCAGGCCGAAGCGCAGGCGAGCGTCACCAGCGCCCAACTGTGGAGCACACGCGGGCAATACTGGCCGACCGTGACATTGTCGTATAACAACAACCGAACCGGGACCCAGTCTCCCCAGCTGCCATTGCTCAATAACTATCCGGAGACCTTCTCCTGGCGGTTCGGTCTGTCGTGGACGCTCTTCAACGGCTTTTCCCGGGAACAGTCCCAGGTCGCAGCGAGCGTCGCGCATGACGTTGCCCGGGCCCAGGCGGCCGATACGCGCCTGCAAGTGAATGCCCAGTACACGCAGCAGCTCGCCGCCCTGTTCACGTCCTGGGCCCAGATCGCCATCGCCGGCGCGGACGTCGCCGCCGCCACTGAGGCCGTCCGCGTCCAGCAGGAGCGCTACCGCCTCGGCGCGGGCACGCTGCTCGACCTGCTCACTGCTCAGGCCAACCTCACGCAGGCCGCCGTGAGTCAGGTGCAGGCCCGCTACACCTATCTCATCGCCCGGGCGCAGCTCGAGGCGATCGTGGGGCACACCCTGTGACGAGCGTCGAGCTGACCGCCTTCCGCACCGGCGACACGCCGCTGCCCGACGTCGTGATCCTCACGCACAAGCTGAGTCGTGACTACGACATGGGGGGCGAGGTCGTGCACGCGCTGCGCGGCGTGAACATCCAGATCAAGCGGAACGAGTTCGTGGCCATCATGGGCCCCTCGGGCTCGGGAAAGTCCACGCTCATGAACCTGATCGGCTGCCTCGACACGCCGACCGCGGGAGAATACTGGCTCAACAGTCAGAAGGTGAGCGATTTGTCGGACGACGAGTTGGCCCGGATTCGCAACAAAGAGATCGGGTTCGTGTTCCAGACGTTCAACCTGCTCCCCCGGGCGAGCGCCCTGCACAACGTGGAGCTGCCGCTGATCTACGCGGGGCTGCCCGCGCGCGAGCGGCGCGAAAAGGCCGCGCAGGCGCTCCACCACGTGGGCCTCGGCGACCGCATGGAGCACCGCCCCAACGAGCTGTCGGGGGGTCAGCGCCAACGCGTCGCGATTGCGCGCGCCCTCGTGAACGACCCGTCGATCCTGCTCGCCGACGAGCCCACGGGCAATCTCGACTCGGCCACGGGCGCGGAAATCATGAAGCTGTTCGAGCAGCTGCACGATGCCGGTCAGACCATCGTGCTGGTCACGCACGAGTCCGACATCGCTGCCCACGCGCTGCGCCAGATCCATTTGCGCGACGGCCTTATCGCGCGCGACGAGAAGATGGAGCGGGTGACGACGTGAGCTGTCGCTTCGCAGCCGCCGCGTGCGTGGTGCTCGCCCTCGCCTGCGAGAAGGCACAGACCGCGCCGCTCTACGAGAAGGTCCCCGTCGAGCGCCGCGACGTGGTGGTCACGGTGATCAGCCAGGGCCTGATCCGGCCGGTGCTGCTGTTCAGCGTGAAGTCGAAGGCCTGGGGCGAAATCGTCGGTCAACCGGTCGTGACCGGGGACGAAGTCAACAAGGGCCAGCTCCTCACCACCATCGACCCGCGCCTGCCGCAGAACAACCTCGTCCAGGCGCAGGCGAGCGTCGGAAAGGCCCACGCGCAGGTCGACAACGCCAAGGCGCAGCTCACGCGCAGCGAGGCGCTGCTCAAGAGCGGGTCCCTCGCCGAAACGGACTACGAGCGGGCCAAGCTCGCGTTCGCCACGGCCAACGCCGCCGCCGTGGACGCCGAGGCGAACCTGCAGACCGCCAAGGACGCGATGGAGGACACCCGCGTACGCGCGCCGATCTCGGGCACCGTGCTCGAGCTCGACGCGGTGCGCGGCACGGTGATCTCGAGCCCCACGCTGGGCGGCGGGACCGTCATTCTCAAGATGGCGAGCCTCGACAGCGTCCAGGATTCAGCGCTCGTTGCCGAGACGGATGTCGCCCGGGTGCAGGCGGGGATGCCGGCCACCGTCAACGTGGACGCGTATCCCAACCACCCGTTCCAGGGCACCGTGGCGAAGATCCTGCCGCAGGGACAGGTCGTGCAGAACGTCACCATGTTCCCGGTGCTCATCGCCGTTTCCAACCCCGCACACCTGCTCCGGCCGGGCATGAACACCGAGGTACGGATCCCCACGGGTCAGCGGCAGGGTGTGCTGGCCGTACCCAACGCCGCGCTGCGGACGCCGCGCGACGTCGGCTCCGCCGCCGGCCTGCTGGGGCTCGATTCGCTCACGGTGGCGCAGCAGCTCGCCGCCGCCCAGGCCGCGGACAGCGCGGGGCGGGCCGGGCGCGACACGGCCGCCGCCGGCGAGGGAGCGGCCGGGGGGGGCGGCGCGCAAACCGTCACACTGCCCAACGGCCGCACCGTCACGCTCCCGCCGGGTGTGACGCCCGAGCAGTTCCAGGCGGTCCTCAAGCGGATGCGCAGTGGTAGCGAGCCGACCGCGGCGGACCGCGGCCTGCTCGGCAGCGTGTTCGGCCGGGCGCCGAGACCCAAGTTCCGGCAGCAGCGCCAGAGCCGGAACAATCCGAACTACGTCGTGTTCGCCTTGCGGGACGGGAAGCTCATGGTAGCGCCGATCAAGACCGGGCTCACCGACCAGGACTACATCGAGGTGACGAGCGGACTGACCGAGCGCGACACGGTGCTGGTGCTCCCGAGCGCCTCGCTGGTGCAGGCGCAGCAGCAGTTCAAGCAGCGGTTCCAGAACGTGACCGGTGGCGGGCTGCCCGGCCTGCGGCAGAGCGGCGGGTCGCGGTGAACCGGGTCAAGCTGC
>QHUT01000085.1 GCA_003222055.1 Gemmatimonadota bacterium | reverse complement strand
CGGCGAGCCGGCGTGGCTCGAGCTGGGCCGACGCTCGGCCTTCGCCTTGCTGCGCCTGCACGCGCTTGGCATGCCGATCCACCGGATCCTCACACAGCATGCGCTCGAGAACGCCATGCTGGTGCACGCGGCGTTCGGCGGGTCGACCAACCTGCTCCTGCACATTCCGGCGATTGCGCATGCGGCGGGGCTGCGGCCACCGACGCTGGACGACTGGATCCGCGTGAATCGGGCCACGCCCCGCCTGGTCGACGCCCTGCCCAACGGCCCGCGCGGTCATCCCACCGTCCAGGTCTTCATGGCCGGTGGCGTGCCGGAGGTGATGTTGCACCTGCGCGGCATGGGGCTGCTGCATGGCGACGTGCTCACGGCGACGGGGGACACGCTCGACGCGACGCTCGACTGGTGGCAGACGAGCGACCGTCGGCGGGAGGCGCGGGCACGGCTCGCGGCCGCGGCGGCCGTCGATCCGGACGACGTCATCATGGGTCCCGACGCCGCGCGCGCGGCTGG
>QHUT01000086.1 GCA_003222055.1 Gemmatimonadota bacterium | reverse complement strand
ACTTCCACTGCAGGTCGCCGGTCTTCGGATCGAACGATTGCAGAAAGCCCGGCGCGTCGAGATCGTCGCCCGTACCCACCAGCACGTGATCCCCGACGACCATGGGTGCCGTGGTGGAGAAGTACTGCTGGCTGAAATCGGCGATCTCCTTGTGCCAGCGCTCCTGGCCCGTCTTCGCGTCCAGCGACACGAGATAGTCGTCCGGCGTCTCGAAATACAGCCAGTCACCGTACATCGCCATGCCGCGGTTGCCGATGTGAATGCCGCCGCGCGACTTCCACCAGTAGTGCCAGAGCACGTGTCCGTCGAGCGCGTCCACCGCCCACGCGTTGTCGGGCGACGAGATGTAGAGGATGCCGTTCACCTGCAGAATCGATCCCGCCAGCCGCGGCGATCCGCTCGTCGCTCCCGGCATCGTCATCGGCTCCTCGGCCACACCGCCGGTGATGGCGGGAGGCCCCGGAGGCGGTCCGAACCACGCGCCTTCGCCGCCGCCCGGGCCGGCCGTCAGGCGCCGCAGCCAGGCGAGCGTGAGGTGCCGAACGTTGGTCTGGTCGATCTGTCTGAGCGGGCTGTAACGACGCTGGGAATAGTCGCCCGCGTAGGTCGGCCACGCGTCCGTCGCCCCCCCCTGGCCCACCAGCGGCCCGGTCGGCAGACAGAGCGCAATCGAGAGCAGCAGCGTAGCTGTCTTCATCATTTCAGTGTGACGAGATACGCCGTCAGGTCATGGATGTCCGCGTCGCGCCACTTCGGCAGCATGTCCATGTGCCATTGCAAGGGATTGGTCACGACGACCTTGGGGATCGAATCATGCCTGGCGAAGCTGTGGTACGTCCCGGCCGAGTCTCTCAGCGCCACGACGAAGGCGGAGAGGTGATCGAGCTCTCCCTGGACGCGCCGCCCCGAGGGGAGCGTCACGGTCACCGTCGTGGGCGGCGGCTTCACCGGCGGCGCCGCACCGGCCGACCGGCGACGCCCGCGCCCGCCGCCACCGGAGACGATCAGGTTTTGAATCGTCTTGGGTTCGTAGCGGCTGCCGATCCCGGTGAGATCTCCGGTGGCCGAGTGGCATTGCGTGCAGCGCCCGGCGCCGTTGAAGTAGGCCTCGCCGTGCTTGGCGTCGCCCACCAGGATATCGAGTGTGCTGGGCGCGCCACGATCGGAAAGCGGCTGGTTGTGCAACCAGGCGGCGATATCGGTGATCTCCGCCCCGCTAAGCCCGAACTTTGGCATTCCCTGGGCAGGGATGCCGTTCTGCACGATGGGCGTGATCAGCTCACCGTTGTGATCGCGGAGCACCACCTCGTCCCGGACCAGGTTCGGGCCGGCTTCTCCGCCCCTGCCGTCCGAGCCATGGCAGAAGCCGCAATTGCTCTGGAAGACCTGCTGGCCGTGCGCGACCTGTTCGGGAGGAGCGGGAGGACGCACCGGATAGTCCGGAGCACGTTCGCCGTCGCGGCCAGCCGGTGTCGCTTGAGCCGGGCGCGGGGGAACCTGCGCCCGCGACCGCGGAGCACACAGTGTCGCGGCAACTGCGACGATCACACTGCCGAGGAACCGAAAAGGTCTCCGTGAATGCATCAATTGAATCCTCACTGGCGAACATGAACCAAGTTCGACGTAGGAAGGTGCGGCAACCCGCGATGTTGTGCAACCACAACGAGATTCAGGGGGCTGTAAAGCGCAACATGGGGGTTGCATTTAAAAGGAGTGGCTGATATAATACGCAACACGAATGTTGCATATAAAGCAACGGCCTTTTTACCTGGTTGCGGAGGGATCACCCATGGCAGTCAAGACCGAAGCGCCCGACGACACGGTGAGCACCGATCGGATCGAAAAACAGGTCGTGCTCCGCGCCCCACGCACGCGTGTGTGGCGCGCCCTCACGAACGCGGCAGAGTTTGGCACCTGGTTCCGGGTCAACCTCGAGGGCGCGTTTGCCGAGGGCAGGCCGATCCGGGGCAGGATGGCCATACCGGGCTACGAGCATGTGACGCTGGAAATGCTGGTCGAGCGCATCGACCCCGAGCGGTACTTCTCCTATCGCTGGCACCCCTACGCGATCGACCCCAAGCAGGACTACTCGGCCGAGCCCACCACCCTGGTCGAGTTCAAGCTCGAGGAAACAGAAGGCGGCACCGCGCTCACGATTGTCGAGTCCGGGTTTGATCGCATCCCGCTCACGCGTCGCGCCGAAGCGTTCCGCATGAACGACAACGGGTGGACCGGGCAGATCAAGCACCTCGCGCGGTATGTCGCGTAGCCGCGGCTCTGCCGCGCTGCAGCTGCCCCCCCCCGACGCGGTGCCGCTGTTCGCCGCGTTGGGGGATGCGACGCGACTCCGCCTGCTGGGACGCCTCTCTGCGGGCGGGCCACTTTCGATTACTCGTCTCAGTGAAGGGACCGGGGTGACGCGTCAGGCGATTACGCGCCACCTCCACGCACTCGGGCGTGCGGGGCTCGTGCGCCACGCCCGCCGGGGGCGTGAGCAGGTCTGGGACCTGAACCCCAAGCGCTTGGAGAGGGCAAAGCGGTACCTCGACCAGATCGCGGCACAATGGGACGACGCGGCCGAACGCTTGAGGATGTTCGTCGAGGATGAAGAATGACACACTAACGGTATCGGAGGCTAGAGCTGCCGATGGAGCCCGATCCCGACGCGTCCGGGAAGCATCGTCACCGCCAGTCCTACGGGTGCGGACGCGGTCGCGAAGTGGCGAACCACCCCCTGTCCGACCAACGTCCCGAGCACGGCCCCGCCGACGACATCCGAGGCGAAGTGCCGGTCGGCGACGACTTCAGCGATCCCTACCGCCGCGGCCGCACCGTAGACGATGACGCGTATCGCCGGTTGCCGCGTGTGCGCGGCGACCACCGCGGCGAGGGCGAACGCGCGCGAGGTGTGTCCAGACGGAAACGAGTTGTTCTGGCTGGGAACGTGGAAGGGCGCGAAATAGTCCGTCCCGCGATTCGCTTCCGGATGCGCGCGACCAATAGCGATGTCCGTCGTCGTCGCGAGAAGCGAGGCGACGCCCACCGCGACGAGTGCATCGCGCCCCGTCCGCGTGAGGCCGGGGCGGTGTGTGCCGAGTCCCGCACCCAGAAGGCCCGCGCTGATACCAAGGACGACGGGCGTACTCCAGTGACCGACCGCCGATCCAGCCGCTCGGGGTTCGCCTCCGTCGTCCTCCTGCACTTCCTCTTGCACGTCGAGCCGGATTTGCTGGTCGGCGAATCCGGTGAGAATTACGCCCACGGACCCGAGCAACAGCGGCCGCTGCCACAGGGGCCGCCCACCCGACGTGCCGACACGGCTGGTCGCTGCATCGAGCGTCGGGGGTGCTGGCGCGTCAGCCTGCGCCTCGCGACGGCGCTCGGTTGAGAACTCCCGCGAGTCGGCGTGCGGAGCGATTTCCTGAGGACCCGTTGGCGACGAGCGCCGGATGTCGACCGGAGCGAGTCCCCGGCTCAACAACTGCGGATTGGCAGGCGTAACGCCCGAGCGCCCGGTTCGCGCGCGGAGCTCGCTTTCGCCTCGCGCAAGCCGAGCAGCGGGACGGGCGGCTGACTCGTGCGGGCGGAGCAACGTGTCCGGTGCCGTGCGCGCGAGCCAAGACCCGGCGCCCGCCACCAGGAGGAGGGTCGTGACGGCCATGCCAGCGACCCAGGGCGGTGGGGTGTCCGCCGGCGCGGGCGCCACGAGACGCCGGATGCGGTGTACGAGGGAGCCACGTGCCGCGGTGAACACGAATGCCGGCTGCGCGCCTCGAAGCCGCTCCATGCCCACCAGCGCCTGCGCGTACAAGCGCGCGTCACCGCACACGGCGACGGCCACGTCGTCGCAGCAATGCTCGCGCTCCTCCCCCACGCGCCGCGACACCCACCACGCCGCCGGGTGGTAAAACAGCAGGGTCTCGATCACGGACTGGAGGACGCGGACGAGGTAGTCGTACCGCCGGATGTGCGCGAGCTCGTGGGCCAGCAGCGCGTCGAGCTGGAGCGGCGTGAGCCCCGTGAGCGCGGTCGCAGGGACGAGGATCACCGGGCGCAGCCACCCGATGACGGCGGGTACCTGGACCAGGGTCGACTCGAGGACGCGCACCGGCCGCGTCACGCGCAGCCTTGCCGCCAGGCGTTCCAGCGCCGCGGCGCGGGCGGGGGGCGCGGGGCGCGTGCCCATCACCGCAAGACGTCGCGCCGCCATCCACGCCGACGCCAGCCGCAGGGAGAACCCGACCACACCGGCGGCCCACAGCACGACAATCTGCGGCAGCGCGAGCTCGAGCGCCGTGCGGACCCGAGCCGCGAGCTTCAAGGCGATGACGGCCAGATCCGCCGGTGTCTGGGCCGGAGCGAGCATCGCCGCAGTCGCGTCGGGCCGCCACGGCGACGCCCCGTACAGCGACAACGCGGTGCCCAGCGGTAGAGCGACCATCAAGATCAGCGTGGCGGTAGCGAACGCATAGCGGATGCGCGCCGCGCGCGACGGAAGGATGCCCAAGAGGGAGGCGAGGCCCGCGGCGGCGAGCGCGCACTGCCACAGCGAGTGCACGAGCGCCCACCCCAGCGCCTGGGTCGCTGTCATGCCATCCCCCCCTCTTTCAGCTGGTGCACGGCGTTGCGACGGGCAACGAGTTGTCTTACATCGGAGGAGGGCGAGTTGTTCACGCGTGCACGCTGTGGTTCACGCTCGGGCTGGGGGTCCCGCTGCAGCCACGCCACACTTCTATGCCCTGATCAGCGGCCTTGCTTCCCGTGGCCTTTCAAAATCCGCACGATCGTGACTATGGTGTTCCAATTCCGTGTCGTCACCGGTACGCCGACCAGTTTGTCGATCTGGCCAAGATAGCCGATCGTTTTCATGTGACGACGGTACATCCCGAAGACGAATCGGTTTTTCAATCCGATCACGCGCAACAACCACTTTCCACTTGGCGGAAGTGTGATTGGAAAGGAAGCGTGCACGCGGCCGGCTTTCGACAGGATGCTCACGAAGCGAACGACATCAGGGCGTGAAGACTCAGTTCCAAACGGATTCTCCGCTTCGAGACGGACAAGATCGCGGCCGTCGCGGAGCACGACTTCCGTTTCGAATGGCAGCCTCCGGCGCAATGCGGCACGGAACGTTGCTCGAGATCCCGGTTTGCGAACCACAAACGTGCCTGCAGCTCCCACATTCATGACATCATAGTCGCTCAGTTCTCTTGCGAGGATGCTTGGGCGAAACGTCCTGTGCCCGCCAACATTGACACCACGGAGGAAAACAACGAGAGCCACCTTTACTTCCCGAACCGCTCGAACCGGTACGCGAGCTCGGGACCTCCGTCCCCCTCGTACGCCAGCTGGGCGACGAGCAGGGCGAACGGCTCGGTGTAACGGGCGATCCGTAACGGGCCGGCGTCAATAGGAGCGAAACCCACGTCCCGGATCAGCTGAGCGGCAATCTTCTTGCTGCCGGCATCGTCCCCGCAATAGACGAGGCTAGGCTTACCGGTTTTGCGCCGAGCCTCGAAGACACCAAACAGCACCTCACTCGGCACGGTGTTAAAAGCAGAGACGATCCGAGCCTTGGAAACCTTCTTTGCAAGCTCCTCCGCACCCGAGGAGGTGTGGGCGATCACCAGGCCGGTATCGTCGGCGTTCATCGGGAGCGAGCAGCTCAGGATGACCTTGCCCGACACGTCGCCTGCTTGCTTCAACACATCGTCCACCCGGGACCAGTGCACGGCAAGCAGGAGTGCGTCCGCATCCTGCGCGGCATCACTCGGTGTGCCCGCCCGAGCCTTCCCCTGGGCGTCCCGCGCCAGCTTGTTCAGTTTCTCCTTGCTGCGCGCATAGCTGAATACCACTTCATGTCCGGCGCGCGCCCAGATCGTTCCCAGCTTGGCGCCCATCAATCCCGAACCCAGAATGCCGATGCGCATCTCAGAGACCGGTCCTTTTCTCCAGGTGCTCGGGGTAGCGCGCGCCTTGAATCGTGATCCGTGAGGCGGCGCTCTCGATTGCGCGCAGATCCTCGGGCGTCAGTGCGATCGTCGCCGCTGCGATGTTCTCGTCCAGGCGCGCCAGCTTCGTCGTGCCGGGGATCGGCACAATCCACGGCTTCCGGGCCAGCAGCCACGCGAGCGCGATCTGCGCGGGCGTCGTCTTTTTCCGTGTCGCGATGGTGCGCAGCGCATCCACCAGCGCCAGATTCGCCTTCCGAGCCTCGGGCGTGAAGCGCGGCACGATGTTGCGGAAATCCGAGCTTACGAACGTCGTCTTCTCGTCGATCGTGCCGGTCAGGAAGCCCTTGCCGAGGGGACTGAACGGCACGAACCCGATGCCGAGCTGCTCCAGAGTTGGCAGCAGCTCTTCTTCAGGGCGTCTCCACCACAGCGAGTATTCGCTCTGGACCGCGGTGACCTGCTGGACCGCGTGCGCGCGGCGGATCGTGCGCACGCCCGCTTCGGACATGCCGAAGTGCTTCACCTTGCCTTGCGCAATCAATTCCTTGACCGTTCCCGCCACGTCTTCGATCGGCACGTTCGGGTCGACACGGTGCTGATAATAGAGATCGATGACATCGGTCCGGAGCCGTTTCAGCGAACCCTCGATGCTCTGCTTGATGCGCTCGGGCCGGCTGTCCTGCACCTGGTGCCCGCCGGCATCACGTCCGACCCCGAACTTGGTGGCGATCACCACCTGAGCGCGCAGCGGCGCCAGCGCCTCGCCTACGAGCTCTTCGTTGGTGTGCGGACCGTAGATTTCCGCGGTATCGAAGAATGTGACGCCGCGTTCGACGGCCGTGCGGATGAGCGCGATCATCGCCTGCTTGTCCGGTGGGAGGCCGTAGCTCTGGCTCATCCCCATGCAGCCGAGCCCGAGAGCCGAGACTTCCAGGTTGCTATTTCCGAGTTTGCGCTTCTGCATTGTTCCTCCCGCCTTTGTTCTGGTATTGCTCGTCGCTGACCTGCTCCATCCAGTCCACGACCTTGCCGTTGAGGTGTTCCTGAATGGCGAGGTGCGTGACGGGGGTGGTCGTCGTGGCGCCGTGCCAATGCTTCTCACCCGGCGGAATCCAGACTACGTCACCGGGCCGAATCTGCTCGATCGGCCCGCCCCACCGCTGCGCGAGGCCAGAGCCGGCCGTCACGATCAGGGTCTGGCCCAGTGGGTGGGTGTGCCAGGCCGTCCGGGCGCCGGGCTCGAACCTGACGCTGGCGCCGGACACGCGTGCCGGATCGGGGGCCTGGAAAAGAGGGTCGACACGCACCGTGCCGGTGAACCACTCGGCGGGTCCTTTGGTGGAGGGCTGGGAGCCGTTTCGCTGGATGTCCATTTGGGCAATCGTAACGGGACGGTGCGCGCCGGAGTAGCCCATAAAAGCGAGAAGCTCTATCCAGCTCCCGGACGCACGTAATGCAGACCCACCACACCGGTCGGGTACGGCCTTCTAGGCTCACGGAATCCGCGGCCGCACCGTAAGCTTTCCCCCCATGATCTCATTCATCACGGGGGACCGCCGGCTGGCCCTCGCCACATTGCTGCTCGCTCTCCTGCCGGCCCGCCTCGGGGCCCAGCATTTCCACCGTCTCCCCGCCACGCCCCGGACGGTCGCCTACGGCTGGTACAACGCCGCCGCGACACCGGTGCTGCGGATCGCGTCTGGAGACACCATCGAAGTCGAGACCCTCATCACCAACCGGCCCGATCGCTTGGAGGCCGCGGGTGTCGCGCCGGCCGACGTGCAACAGTCCCTGCGCGACATCGTCACCCAGGTCACCGACCGCGGCCCCGGCGGGCACATTCTCACCGGGCCGGTCTATGTGGAAGGAGCCGATTCGGGGGACGTGCTCGAGGTGAAAATCCTCCGCATCAATCTCGCAATCTCCTACGGCTACAACGGATGCCGCGGGTTCCTGCCGGGCAACTGCGACAGCACGAACACCACCCGCATCATTCCGCTCGACCGGCACCGCATGGTCGCCCACTTCGCGCCGGGAGTCGAGATTCCCCTGCGTCCGTTCTTCGGAAGCATGGGCGTGGCGCCGCCGCGGGATTCGGGTCGCGTGAGCAGCAACCCGCCCGGCATCCACGCGGGGAACATGGACAACAAAGAGCTGGTCGCGGGGACCACGTTGTTCATTCCGATCCACACCACGGGGGCCTTGTTCGAAGTGGGCGATGGTCACGCGGCGCAGGGGGACGGGGAGGTGGACCAGACCGCCATCGAGACCTCGCTCACCGGCCGCCTGCAGCTCATCGTCCGCAAGGACATGCACCTCACCTGGCCACGCGCCGAGACCAGAGCGCACTTCATCACGATGGGCATGGATAAGGATCTCACCACGGCCACCCAGATCGCCGTGCAGCAGGCGATCGACTTCATCGCCGCCTACCGCGCCTGGTCAAAGATGGAAGCCTATCGACTAGTGAGCGTCGCCTGCGATGTCCGCATCACCGAGTTGGTGGACGGCAACGTCGGCGTACACGTCATGATTCCGAAGTCACTGATCGTCCCACATCCTGGAGTCGAGAGGTAACTCATGTGCAGACCCGTGGTCGTGCTGCTCGCTGCGTGCTTCGCCCCCACCGTCGCCGCCGCACAGGGCGCGGATCCCATTGCCCAGCTCGTCGCGCGGCTCGACCTCGAGCAATACAAGTCGGCGATCAAGGGTCTCACCCAATTCGGTGACCGCCGCCAGGGCACGGACCGAAACCGCGCCGCGGTGAACTGGATCGAGGCTCAGCTGCGGAGCTACGGCTGTGCCGACATCGCCCGCCTCAAGTACGAGTATCAGCCGCCGAGTTCCCCCTCTCCCGAAGGGAGAGGGGGACAGGGGGTGAGGCCCGCTGCGGGCGGAGGCCGCTACCGCGGCATTCGCGCCCGCACTGGCGTCAACACCGACTCCCTGCGGCAGCCCGACCTGCGGGTGCGCGCACTGGACGCGCAAGCCACGACGCCGGGCGCGCGCGAAGAGGTGTATTGCACCAAGGTCGGCGCCGGTCACCCCGGGGAGATGTACATCGTGGGCGCCCACATGGACGGGCACGGGTGGGGTGAGGCGGCGAACGACGACGGCTCCGGCACCGCGCTCGTCATGCAGCTCGCGCGCGTCTTCTCCGCCCCGGGAGTCCGGACCGACCGCTCGATCCGCTTCATTCTCTGGAACAACGAAGAGACGGGTCTCAACGGCGCCAGGGCGTACGTCGAGCAGCGCCAGGGGCTGCAAGGCAAGGAAGATCCCCCCGGCTCCGGCAGGTATCCGGAACCCACGTGGCTGGGGATGATCCAGCACGACATGATGCTCTTCGACCACGGCATGCCCCGCGCCGATGGGACGCTCGCGCCCGAGCAGCGGCCCGAAGCGGATGTGAACATCGAGTTCCAGTCGAGCGCCAAGTTTGCGGCGCAGGCCCAGCAGCTGGCGTGGACGTTTCAGACGGCCAACGAGAAGTATGCGACTGATTATCCGGCATCCGTCGGCGCTCACATGACCAACACCGACTCGGCGCCGTTCCAGGATCTCGTGGCGGCGATCAGTCTGCGCGAAAACGAGCGCGGCACCCAGATCGGAGCGGGGTGGGACCCGAACTGGCATCAGCCGACCGACTTGTACTCTAGCTACAGCGACAAGGACTTCCGGCTCGGCCTGAATGCGGCCCAAACCACCCTGGCGGCGCTCGCCGGACTCGTCGGAGCGACGACGCAGTAGCATGCAACCTGGAGCTCACCCTGAGGCTTTGGCTTGTTTGTTGAAGTCGAGCGAGAGACGGACCCAGTAGTCGAGCTCGCGCTTCGTCTTGACCGCCGCGGCAGCGACGTACACCCACCCGCGGTACTCACGCCCTTTCATGACCACGGTTCGGGCCCCTTTCCGCTTCAGCGCAGCATCGTGGAGCGCCGGATCGATCCGGCACATAATTCGACCCTTACCGACGCTGACGCACATCTTCCCGCGGACCATGAAGGTCACGCCGCCGAACATCCGCTTCTCTTCGAGCCGGGGGGCACGTGCCAGGGAAGCCTTCACTCGCTGGACGAGTGGGTCGGTGGGTGGCATGATGATGATCTTACGCCTGCTCCACACGCACCGTCCAGGAGCGGCCAATCCACGGCCACTGCGCTGCCTTTCCGAGCCGCCGAAGTCGGCGTAACGTCTACCATCGGCTCACAACCATCGCGGGAGGACCCTTGCACAAATCACTGCTGCTTGCCATCACCGCCCTGTGCGCCTCGATCGTGTCGGCGCAGTCACCTGCACCCGCGCCGGCACAAGGCAAGCTGTCGGTGCACTGGGAGGAACTGACGGGGGCCGACTTCCGCGACGCCATCGCCCGCGCGCAGGGCGCATGCCTGCTGCCATTCGGCATCCTGGAGAAGCATGGGCCGCATCTGCCGTTGGGCAACGATCTGCTCAACGTGCGATACGTTGCGCTCAATGCCGCCCAGCAGGAATACGCCGTCGTCTTTCCCGAGTATTATTTCGGGCAAATTTTTGAAGCGAAACATCAACCAGGCACAGTGGCCTACAGCCGGGGACTGGAGCTCCAATTGCTCCAGGAGACGACCGACGAGATGGCCCGGAACGGCTGCAAGAAGATCATCATCGTGAACGGTCACGGCGGCAACAACAGCCTGCTTCCCTACTTCGCGCAATCGCAGCTCGAGACGCCGCACGATTACGTCGTGTACGTCCAGGGAATCACGCGCAGCGCGCAGGGCGAGCCGAAACACAAATCGAACCCGGCGACTGACATGCACGCGGGCGAGAGCGAAACGTCGATGAGCATGATTGCCCGGCCCGACCTCGTGCACCTGGATCGCGCGCCGCAGGAATCGGGCGCCGATCAGGCGCGCGTGAAGCTGCCGGAAGGCCTCTACACCGGCATCTGGTGGTACGCGCGGTTCCCGAATCACTATGCCGGCGAGGGCGCCGCGGCGTCGCGCGAACTCGGCGAGTTCGAGGCGCGGACGTGGATCAACGGCATCGTGCAGGCGATCCGCGCGGTCAAGGCCGACCAGGAGAGCCTGCGCTTACAAAATGAGTTCTACGAGCGGAGCAAGCATCCCCTGGACACACCGCAGTAGCCCGCTCGGGCTCGACGACTAGAACGCTATCGGGTTACGTGCTCGCGCCGGAACCCCAACCCTATGAGCCTCGCCGGTATTCTCTGCAGCACCGGAATCGCCCCCAGCGCGCGAACGACCAGCGGGGGCTTCATCCGTCCGCGTCGGCCCAGCACCCGCTTGATCACGTTGTTCTGGATGATGAGCTGCGCCCGCTGGGTGACGCGCGTCGGCAGCTCGCGCCGCCGCTGCACCCGTCGCAGCGCATCGATCGGGATCCTCGAGCCACGCCGTAACTCGGGAATCAGGATGTCCGCGGCGGCCACCGCGTCCTGGACGGCGAGATTGATCCCCACGCCGCCGATCGGCGACATGGCGTGGGCGGCGTCGCCGATGCAGAGCAGGCCGGCCCGATACCATTCACGTAACCGATTGACCTGCACCGTGAGCAACTTGATGTCGCTCCAATCCCGCAGCTCGGTAACTCGATCGCACACGAACGGGTTCAGCTCCACGATATCGGCGCGGAGCGCATCGATACCGCGCTGCTGGATCTCCGCCAATCCGCCTTTCCGGATCACCAGCCCACACTGCCAGTAGTCGCCGCGATCGAGCATCACGAAGATCCGACCGAAATCGATACGGCCGAACAGCTGCTCGGGATCGCCGGGCTTCTTGGATAGCCGCATCCACAGCACATCCATGGGCGCGCCGAAGTCGATCGACTGAAGACCGGCCGCCGCTCGCACCTGGGAATCGCGCCCATCGGCGGCGACGACCAGCTCCGCCCGCCGCTCCCGCTCTCCCCCGGGCGTTCGCACGCGCACGCCCCCGACGCTTTCCCCATCGAACAGCAGTCCCGTCACTTCCGCCCGCATCTCCAAACTGAACGACCCGTACGCCCGCGCCTGCTCGGCCAGGAAGTTCAGGAAATCCCACTGCGGCATGAACACCAGGAACTTGCAGTGCACCGGCAGGTGACTGAAGTCGGCCAGCCTGAGCGTGGTCTCGCCGATCTGACCCGTGAGTGTGCGTACCTTCGAGTGCGGCAGCCGCAGGAACTCGTCCAGCACGCCGAGCTCGTACAGAATCTCCAGCGTCGACGGGTGGACCGTGTCGCCGCGGAAGTCACGGAAAAAGTCCGCGTGCTTTTCGAGCACGGTGACCCCGACGCCCGCGCGAGCGAGGAGAAACCCGAGCATCATGCCCGCCGGACCGCCGCCGGCGATGACACAGTTCACGGGCAAACCTCAATAGGCAATGTTCCCCGCCGCGGTGAACGCCCAGTGCCGCCCGCTGAAACCCTTGCCGAAGCGATACCCGAGCGCGAATTGCCCGACGTCCGTGATCGTTAACCGGGTGGGGCCGAGCCGGAGGGCGAGCCCCGCGTCCCCACCGAGCCGCGTCGGCTCGTTGTCGTACCAGGCGCCGCCGTAGTCGAGGAACGGCGCCAGTCCTATGCCGAACAGCCCCCACACCTCGTCCTTCACCACCGCGCGATCCTCGAGCGCGACCCACGCCATCCGAGTGCCGGTGAATGCGTGGGCCCCGAACAGGCGGGGACCCTTGCTGTCGCGCCACAAGTCGAATTCGTCCCCTTGCTTCGGCCCGCGCAGCGCGCCGCCCTCCACATGGAGGATGAGAGACTGACGCGGCAGATCTTGGCTCGCAACCGTGACGCTGCCGATCACGCGCCCCGAGTCGACCCCCACCCCTGTCAACACACCCGCCGCTTGACCCCGCAGCACGGCGAACCCCCGATTCCATGCGCCACTGAGCTGCCCGCTCACTTCCGGACCGACGCCCGCCCGGCCGGGCCCGTATCCCCAGGCCCGGGGCGCTGCCCAGAGACCAAGGTGCAGCGTCTGCGACAGGTCCACATCCTCCTGCCGCGCGAAGGAATTGAAGTTCTCGAGCACCTGGAAGCGCACGCGCTTCAGTTCCAGCCCGGCCCCTAGCGTGCCGAAGCGCGAACGCGGGAATGGCACGGTCGTCGCCGCAGCGAAATCCTCGCGGCGCCAGGCCGCTCCAGCCCACAGGCGCAGGTAGCCCGCCGCACTTGCGCGGAGTGCCACCCCCCCCGAGACGCCGACGCGGAGCTCCCGGTGCTGTAAGCTGTCGAGCAACAGCCCGTCCTTAAACCGGAGCACTCGCTCTTTCGCCGCGGTCCCGTCCGTCGTGAGGGAACGGGGAGCCACGGTTTCGTAGAAGGGAACGCCGATGGACCACGTTCCGCTCCGCCCGTCCGAAATGGTCTTGTACTGCGTCGCGAGCACGGTTCGCCGACCGAGCACGCCCGTGCTGTTGTAGCCGACGCTGACGCTGTGGCGATCCGGAGTCTTCTCGTAGCGCCCCGTCAGCGCCGTGCCGGTGCCCAGCAGATTCCCCTCCGTGAACGCCACGGCCCACAACACGTCCCCCGCCACCGACGCGTAATCGAAGTCCGGGATAGTGCTCCACGCATCGTCCGTTTCCACCCGCAGGGCGAGACGTCCCGCGACGCGGACGGTGTCGATGCGGACCGCACGAAAAATGGTGAGCGCTCGGAGCGCGCGCTCGCTCTCCACGACTTTGGCCGAGTCGTAGCGATCGCCCGCCCTGACCAGCAGCGCTCGGCGGACCACCCACGCGTGCGTGGTGATGTGCAGCGCATTCCCCACGGCCGCGACGACCTTGGGGGCGTCGCGCTTGCGATCGTACACGTTATGTCGGACGACGACGATCGTATCGATCGTCTGGGCGGCGAGCCGTGCCGACGGCAGGACGGCGAGGAGGGTCAGCGCCCACGGCACAGCACGCGCGAGACGATTCACCGAGCCTGGAAAACCACCGTCTGGATGGAGTGTGGCCGGGAGCTGATCTCCACCGACCCAGGGCCGAGAACGAGGAAGTATTGCCCGCCGCGCGCTGTCGGGTTCATGACCACGACCGCCACCGTGCCATCCAGGTTGACGAACGCCGTGGTGAGCAACATGCTGCGGCTGGGGGACGCGAGGATTCGTCGCGCGCCGGGATGGATGAACTTCGAAAAGTGCCCTATGTAATAGTACGAATTGGTGTAGATGAGCTTCCCGGTCCGCGTGTCGGCATGGATCGGGGCGAAGCAGAAGTTCCCGACATGATTGGGACCGCCCCGTTCATCCAGCAGAATATTCCAGTCCGTCCACCCTTCGGCCCCCGAATTGAAATCATTGATCATCGATCGCCCGTACGCCTCGCCGAGGCTCCAGCGGCCGTACGCCGTGGAGTCGAAGCTCGCCGGCGTGCCCTCGGTAAACAGGAGGTGCTTGTTGGGGTAGAGCCGGTTCACCAGCGCGACGTTGCCGTACAGCTGCGTCCCCCCCGACCAGTCTTCGTACCAGTGGAACGCCATCCCCCAGGCGTATTTCGCGGCCGCGGAATCGTCGAAAATCGCCAGCGCCCGCTGAAGGATGAGATCGCGATTGTGGTCCCACACCATGATGTTGACATCACGCAGTCTCTGCCGCCACATCGCGGGGCCGAGGTGGTTCTTGAGAAAGTCCCGCTCGTCTGACGCCTGAAAGACACACGATTCCCACGTCTGCGTCGCCATCGGCTCGTTCTGGATCGTGATGCCCCACACCGGCACGCCCGCCCTGCGGTACTGCTCGATGAACTTCGTGTAATAGCGAGCCCACGCGTGAGCGTATTCGGGGCGCAGATGACCGCCATGCAGCATGTCGTTGTTGTCCTTCATGAACGCCGGCGGGCTCCAGGGACTGGCGAACAGCTTCAGCCGGTTGCCGCTCGCGGCCATCGCCCGCTTGATCAAGGGGACCTTGTAGCGCAGATCGTGTGCGATCGAAAAGGACGTCAGGGCCGAATCGCCCTCCGTGACGTACGTGTAGCTCTCGCTCGAGAAGTCGCAGCTGTTGATGTTGGTCCGACCCAGGGTGTACCCGATCCCGCTGTCGCTGCCGTAATACGCCGCGATCACTTCATCCTGCCGCGCGGCGGGCAGTTTGGCAAAGGTCTCGGCCGCGGCATCGGTCAGGGCTCCGCCGATTCCCACCAAGGGTTGGAACGTTTTCCGCGGATCGACGAAGACGTAGACCTTTCCCTCCGAGGTCGCGTCCGACGGCTTGAACACCAGGGTGTCGGTGGGCGTCAGCCGGAAGGTAGTGCTCTCGGCGGTGGTATAGACGACCGCGCGCTGCGCGGCGACGGTCCGCGCCAGCAGCACCAGAACGACAACGCGTGCGATGATCCGCATGCCCGCTACGCCTCGATTCTCGAAAACCGCCACGCCCCGGCGGCGACGAACAGGACGCCTACGCCGAACAACACCGCGAGGTCGAGCCCGACGCCGAAGTACGCCGACCCGGTCAGCAGACCGCGCACGCCGTCCACGCCATAGGTGAGGGGATCGATGCGCGTGAGTGCCGCGAGCACGCGCGGGAGCCCCTGCAGCGGGTAGATCGCGCCGGAGAGAAAGAAAATCGGCATCACGAGGAAGTTCATCACCATCTGGAAGCCCTGCATTTCCTTGATGGTCGATCCGATGGCGGTTGCGAGCGCCGCGAACACCACGGCGATCAACACGATCACGAGGAACGCGAGCGGCACCGCGAGGACGCTCTCGGGACGGAAGCCCGCGATGAGCGTCACCGCGAAGATCAGCGCGCCCTGGAGTACGGCCACCGTGGCCCCGCCGAGCGTGCGGCCGATCATGATCGCCAGGCGCGGCACCGGGGCGACCAAGGTCTCTTTCAAGAATCCGAACTGGCGGTCCCACAGCATGGCGATCCCCGAGAACATGGCGGTGAACAGGACGGCCATGCCGATCACGCCGGGCGCCATGAACTGGAGGTAGCTGCCCTCGCCGGCACGCCGGAACACGGGGCCCAGGCCGAAGCCGAGCACGCCCAGGTACATGAGCGGGCCGCCGAGCGACGCCACGATCTGGACGCGCGAGCGCAGGTATTTCTTCACCTCCCGCAGCCACAGCACGAAGATCACGGCCATGCGCCTATCTCCTCCACACGCGAGCGACCTGCCGCATCTGGTCGGCGGCCGTGGCGCTCTCGTCCCGGATCGTCGTGCCGGTGAGCGCCAGGAACGCCGCTTCCAGCGAATCGGTGCCGGTCTGGTCTTTCAGCTCCGCCGCCGAGCCCGTAGCGACGATGCGCCCGTGGTCGATCACCGCGATGCGATCCGCCACGCGGTCGGCTTCGTCCATGTAGTGCGTCGTGAGGAACACGGTGACCCGCTCGGTCTGATTGAGACTGCGGACGTGGGTCCACATCTGATTGCGGCTCTGCGGATCGAGGCCCAGCGTCGGCTCGTCCAGAAACAGCACCTTCGGCGTGTGCAGCAACCCGCGGGCGATCTCGAGGCGGCGTTTCATGCCGCCCGAAAACGTCTTCACGAGATCGTCGCGCCGGTCCCACAGCTCGAACATCCGCAAGAGGATTTCACACCGCTCCCGTCGGGGGTGCCGTGGCACGTGGTACAGCACCCCGTGGATGTCCATGTTCTCCCACGCCGTGAGGTCGCTGTCGAGACTGGGATCCTGGAAGACGACGCCGAACCGCTTGCGGACGTCCATCGGATGCGCGGTGACGTCGAGTCCGTCCAGCTCGAGCGAGCCCGTCGTCGGGCGCAACAGCGTGGTGAGCATCTTGATGGTGGTAGTCTTGCCGGCGCCGTTCGGGCCCAGGAACGCGAAGATCTCGCCGGCCCGGACGTCGAAGGAGACGTCGTTGACCGCCGTGACCTTCCCGAACGCCTTCACGACGTGCTGGACCCGAATGATCGGACGATCGCTCACGACTTCGGCGCCGCAGGCTTGGCCGCGTAGATGAACTCGTAGTAGTCGCGCATGGTCAGGCCCGCAGCCGCGTCTGCGTCGACGATGACGGTCGCATCGCGGTGCAGCTGCAGCGCGCTCGCCGTCACCATGCTCGTGACCGGCCCCTCCACGGCCTGCGCGATCGCTTTCGCCTTCGTCTTGCCGCTCGCCACCAGGACGAGCTTGCGCGCATCGAGGATGGTCCCGACCCCCATCGTGATGGCATACACCGGGACATCCTCCCGGCGCTCGAAGAACCGGGCGTTGTCGTCGATGGTCTGCTTGGACAACGTCTTGAGCCGCGTCCGCGAGCTCAGGGAGCTCCCCGGCTCGTTGAACGCAATGTGGCCGTCCGAGCCGATGCCCAGGATCTGCAGGTCGATCCCGCCGCATTCCGCAATTCGCCCCTCGTACCACTGGCAGAAGGCCGGGTAGTTGCTGGTCGTGCCGGAGGGAATGTTGATGTTGTGCCGGGGGATGTTCACGTGTCGGAAGAAGTGCTCGTCCATGAAGTAGTGGTAGCTCTGCGGGTGATTCGCGGGCAAGCCGACGTATTCGTCGAGGTTGAACGTCGTGACGCGCGAAAAGTCGACCTGCCCCGCCTGGTGCAGCCGCACCAGCTCCTGATACAGGCCGAGCGGCGTGGACCCCGTCGCCATGCCGAGCACGGCGTTCGGCTTGGTGTTGAGGACGTCGACGACGAGCTGCGCCGCCGCCTTGCTCATCTGGTCGTAGTCCCGCTTGATGACGACTTCCATGGACTCTTCTCCACTTCTCTCGATTCCTCAGATCACTGGCCCACGCGCACGGGCACAGAGCTGCTACGTGTGGTACCGTTGCCGAGCTGTCCGTAGCCGTTGTAGCCCCAGCAGTACGCCGTGCCTGCGGCGGTCAGAGCGCACGTAGATGAGTACCCGCCGCTCACCGCAGAGACGGTAAGTCCGCCGGACACCGCGACCGGGGTCGCGCTGTCAGTCATCGTCCCGTTGCCAAGCTCGCCGACGCTGTTGTGGCCCCAGCAGTAGACCGCACCCGCCCTTGTGACGCCACAAGTGTGGAAGGCTCCACTGCTCACAGCCGCGAAGGTGAGCGCACCTGACACAAGCACTGGATTCGCGGTGTCGGCATAGCTTGTCGTTCCGCTGCCGAGCTGGCCATAGCCGTTATTGCCCCAGCAGTAGGCGGCACCTGCGGGCGTAATGCCGCAAGTATGCTGGCCCCCGCTGCTCACAGCGGCGAAGCTGAGTCCGCCCGAGACTGCGACCGGTGTGGATCGGTTGGTCGTGGTTCCGTCGCCGAGTTCACCGTCGAAATTGAAGCCCCAGCAGTAGGCCGCACCGGCAGCCGTCACGGCACACGTGTGAGCCTCGCCGCTGCTCACGGTTCCAAAGGTGAGGCCGCCAGACACCAAGACAGGGGTCTTGCTGTCAGTTCTTGTGCTGTCGCCCAGGTTGCCGGAAGCATTGGCTCCCCAACAATACGCCGCCCCCGCCGATGTGAGTGCGCACGTGTGGGTGCCTCCAGCACTCACGGCAACGAAGGTGAGACCGCCCGAGACGGCGATCGGCGTGGCGCTGGGGCTCGTCGTGCCGTTGCCAAGCTGTCCAAAAGCGTTGTAGCCCCAGCAGCGCGCCGCCCCCGCGCCCGTGAGCCCGCAGGTGTGCTGGCCCAGGGTGGCCACCCCGTCCCCCACGCTCACCGTAGCGAATGTGAGCCCACCGGACACCGGGACCGCAGTCGTGGTGCTGGTGTTGGCGCCATTGCCGAGGTCGCCGTAGCCGTTGTAACCCCAACAATAGGCTGCTCCCGCCGGCGTGAGGCCGCAAGCATGACCGCTCCCGGCGCTCACGCTTGCGAGCGGGAGCGGCTTCGGTCCGACGACGTCACCACCGCAAGCGGCGAGCGCGATGCCCAGCAACGTTCGTCCCACTACCCTCACTCCGTCTCCTCCCAACGCTTTGCCCGCTCGAGCGCTTTCCGCCAGCCGGCCTCGAGCTGCTTGCGCTGCCCCGGCTTCATCGCGTGCGTGAAGCGGCGGTCCACTTGCCACTGCGCGGCGATCTGTTTTTGGTCCTTCCAGTAGCCGACCGCCAAGCCCGCGAGATACGCCGCCCCCAGCGCCGTGGTCTCGGTGACCTTCGGCCGCACCACGGGAACAGCGAGCAGGTGCGACTGAAATTGCATCAGCAGGTTGTTGGCGGACGCGCCGCCATCCACACGCAGCTCTTTCAGCTTGATCTTGGCGTCGGCCTCCATCGCCCGCAGCACGTCCGCCACCTGAAACGCGATTCCCTCGAGCGCCGCGCGCGCGACATGCGCCGCCGTCGTGCCGCGCGTGACGCCGGCAAGAACGCCGCGCGCGTACTGATCCCAGTGCGGTGCGCCCAGCCCGGCGAACGCGGGGACAAGATACACGCCACCCGTATCATCCACCTGCGAGGCCAGGGCTTCGACCTCGGACGACGACTCGATGATCCCCAGGCCGTCCCGCAGCCATTGCACCACCGCGCCGGCGATGAAGATGCTGCCTTCCAGCGCGTATTCGGTCCGGTTCCCGATGCGCCACGCCACCGTCGTCAGGAGATTGTTCTTGGAGGCAATCGGTTTCGTGCCGGTGTTCATGAGCATGAAGCACCCGGTCCCGTAGGTGTTCTTCACCATGCCGGGCTGGGTGCACGCCTGGCCGAACAGCGCCGCCTGCTGGTCGCCCGCAATGCCGGCGATCGGAATCGCACCACCGAACAGCGTCGTTTCGCCGTACACCTCACTCGACGAGCCGACGGCCGGCAGCACCGAGCGCGGGACGCCGAACAGTCGCAGCAGTTCGTCGTCCCAGTCGCCGCTCCGCAGATCGTAGAGCATCGTGCGCGACGCGTTGCTCGGATCGGTCACGTGCACCCGGCCGCCGGTGAGATTCCACACCAGCCACGAGTCCACGGTGCCGAACGCGAGTTTGCCGGCCTTCGCTTTGGCGCGCGCGCCCGGGACGTTGCGCAGCAGCCACTCGAGCTTGGTGCCGGAGAAATACGCGTCCACCACGAGACCGGTTTTTCGCTTGATCGACGGCGCGAGCCCGCGGGCCTTCAACTGGTCGCACCGGGCGGCCGTGCGGCGATCCTGCCATACGATGGCGTGATGCACCGGCTCGCCCGTCTCGCGATCCCAGGCCACGGTGGTTTCCCGCTGATTCGTGATCCCGATCCCGGCGATGTCGGCGGCGGTCAGTCCGGCCTTGGCGAGGGCCTCCGTCGCCGTATGCCGCTGCGTGGCCCAGATCTCCGTCGCATCGTGTTCCACCCAGCCGGGCTTGGGGAAAATCTGGCGGAACTCCTTCTGCGCCAAGGCAACGACGCTGCCGCTGTGGTCGAACACCATGGCGCGCGAGCTGGTGGTTCCCTGGTCCAGGGCCAGGATGTACTTCATGCCGGCCATACGGTCTTATAAAGGAACGCCGCGAGCACGCCACCGATGATCGGCCCGGCCACGGGTATCCACGCATAGTCCCAATCCGAGTTCCCCTTGCCCGCGATCGGCAGCAGCGCATGCGCGAGCCTGGGACCCAGGTCGCGCGCCGGATTGATCGCGTAACCGGTGGGCCCGCCCAACGACAGGCCGATGGCCCACACGAGGATCCCGACCAGGAACGGGCCGAATCCGGCGTCCCAGCCGTGCACCGGGTTGAGATTCTTCGGTGTCAGGATGGCCAGGACACCCAGCACCAGCACGAAGGTGCCGACGATCTCGGTCACGAGATTCGCGCTCTTGTTGCGGACGGCGGGGGCGGTGCAAAACACGGCCAGCTTCCCTGCCTGGCTCTCCGTCACGGGCCAGTGCGGCAGGTAGGCGAGCCACACGATCGTGGCGCCGAGCAGCGCGCCGAGCAGTTGGGCGGCGACGTAGCCGGGCACGGAGCCCCACGCGAACTTGCCGATGGCCGCGAGGCCGATCGTCACCGCGGGATTCAAGTGGGCGCCGCTGAAGCTGCCCACGGCATACACGGCGACCGCCACGCCGAACGCCCAGCCCGCGGTGATGACGATCCACCCGGCGTTCTGGCCCTTGGTCTTGTTAAGCACCACGTTGGCGACCACGCCATCGCCCAGGATGATCAACAGCATGGTCCCCAGCAGCTCTGCGACAAAAGGCGGCATATAGGTCGATTGGGGAAGCGGCGAAGCTACCAGCGGGGGAGCGCCTTGTCTACGACTGTGGGATGAGCGTCGCATGCGAGCGACATGGACCTGTAGTGTTGCGTCCCTGCGACACAGGCACCATTCTTGCTCTTTGGAGCCACTGGGCTATGCGACGCGAATCCTCCACGCACCCTTTGATCGTTGTCGCGTACACGGCGACCTGCCTCTTTCTCCTCTCCACGTGCAGCGAGGCGGGCCCGGCCCCCGAACCCCCAAGGCTGGATCGCCTGGAGACCTCGCTGGCGCCGGCCGGCCCTCTGCTGCAAAGCGACACCGCGCGGGCCCACCTGCTCGGCTATGATCAGTTTCACAATCCCCATCCCATCGGCGCCGTCACATGGCATTCGAACGACTCCTCGATCGCCGCCATCACCGGCGACGGCCTCGTGCGCGGTCGCTCCCAAGGGTCCACGAGCATCGTTGGCTCTGCGGATGGACTGTCCGCGTCGCTCGCGCTCGTCGTAGCGGGGACGCTGCACCGAGAGGCCATCCGGGCGAGCGAGGTCTGGGCGGCCACAGGGGCACCGCACGTCGTGGAGGGCCGGCTACCTGTCGGCGGGCCCGGCGGCGTAACGCTGACGTTCGAACCCGGCGTGACCGTGCTGTTCCGACCGAACAGCGGGCTCGACTTCGGCCTCGGAGGCGCCGGCACGCTGGTCGCGAACGGTACCTCGGCGCCGATCGTGCTCCGAGGCATGACCGACGTTGGCTCGCACTGGGACGGCCTGACGTTTCGGGGGCCGGGACAGGCGGAGGTACGGCACACCACCTTGCGGGACTGTGGTGGCACGTTCGGCATGCCGCTGGCGTGCGTGACCCTGCGCGACTCCGGGGGCGGGCCCGCCCCGACCATTTTGATTGACGAGGTGCTCATTCGCGGTGGCGACGGGTCGGGCGTCGCCCTGGAGGGGCAGGCGCGCTTCGCCGCGGGGTCGCAGGGGCTATCGGTCGAGAACATGCTGGGCGTGGTGGCGACCGTTCCCGTGTCCGCCGCCGCAGGGTTCCCGTTGGGCGGCTCGATCGGCGGCAACGGCACGAACGAGATCTGGCTCCGCGATACTCTTCACACATCGGGTGACATGCTCGCGGTCTCGACGACGTGGGGCAATCCGGGCGTGCCGTGGCACCTGTACAAGACGGTCTTCATCGAAGGCCCGCAGGCGCCCATCCTCACGATCGCCGCGGGATCGACGCTCATCTTCGAGTACGCCACGGGCTTCGTCGTGGGCAAGGGGGCTCCAGGTGGCCTCCAGATCGGCGGGGCCGCGGGTGCCTGGGTGGTGCTCAAGAGTGAAGCACAGTACTCGTGGGGCGGACTCCAGTTCTGGTCCCAGGCGCTTCCCAGCTCGGTGACGAGAACAGAGCTGCGACGCTGCGGATCCGGGAACGGCGGCTGTGTGTTCATGACCACCGACGTCGGGCAAGGTGCCCCAGCACCGGTCCTGGACAGCGTCACGATCCTCTCCCCTGACGGGTTAGGCGTAGTAGCGCTGCGCTACGGTCGCTTCGGCGCCGGGTCGCGGGCGTTACGCATCACCGGCGGGAGCGGCTATCCCATGATGTTGTGGACGGGCGCCGCGGCGACGATCCCGTCCGGGTCGTTCACGGGCAACGCGCAGGACGTCATTCTGATCACCGCCGAAGACGTCCTCGACAGCATGACGTGGTCGAACCCAGGAGTGCCCTACGGCATCGTGCACTTGCTGGTGGCGCACCAAAACAACCCCGTGCTCACGCTCCAGCCCGGCGTGGTCCTGAAGTTCAATCAGTACGGCGACCTCCAGGTGGGCGTCGGGTCACCGGGCGGGCTGCGCGCGTTGGGGACCGACCAGGCGCCTGTGACCTTCACGAGCTACAGTCCAGTGGCGTACCCCGGGTTCTGGAACGGCCTCGTGATCGGGCCGATGGCCGATGCGAGCACCCTGCTCGACCATGTAACGGTGGACGATGCGGGCGCGTTCGACGGCGTGTCGCAGGCGGCCATCAAGATCGCGCGGGACTACGGCGAGATCATCCGGAATTCCCTCATCCGCCGGTCCGGCGATTGCGGCATTGCCCGACAGGGTGTGGAGCCGTGGACCACGGATTTCACGGCGCTACAGCTCGGCAACACCTTCCAGGACAACACGGGGCCGAGCCAATGCGGGCCGTAACCTGCGCATTCCTCTGCGCGGCTGCTGCCGCCGCCGCGGGGTCGTGTGACAGTGGCACCGGCCCCCGTCAGGCGATCGACCACCTGGAGATCCGACTGGCGCCGTCCCGGCCCTCCTTTCCCATCCCCGACACCGTACGGGCAACCGTCCTGGCGTTCTCGCGGAAGGGCACCCCGGTTCCCGTGCCCGCGGCGCGCTGGCGGTCGCTTCATCCTACGATCGCCGACATCGACGCGTCGGGCCTGATCCACACGGTCTCCCGAGGGGAGGCGACCATCGAAGTCGAAGTTGACGGCGTAACCGCTCAGCGGGCGATCCCAGTCCGGGGAATCCTGCACTCGGCCTACACCATCGATCGGAACGAGACGTGGCGCGTGGCCGACACCCCCCACGTGGTACAGCGCCACCTTGGGGTCGGCGGGCTCGGTGGAACGGACACGACGGTCCTGACGATCGAGCCGGGCAGCACCGTCCGCTTCCGGCCGGGCGCGGGGCTGTACTTCGGCGACATCGACCCCGGTGCGCTGGTCATCGCGGGGGGCGGCGCCCCTGTGGTGATGGAGGGAGACTCGGCCGCCCGCGGGTCGTGGGTGGGCGTCTGGTTCGCGGGGCCCGGGCGGTCGGAGCTCCACAACCTGACGCTGCGTCATTGCGGCGCCCCCACCCCTACCGGCGCCACGCTCGCCTGTCTCGCGGCCTCCGCCCGGCCCTCCTCGCTGGGGCCAGAACTTCTGATCGACGGCGTGACGGTCACCGAGGCGATCGACGGGGTGGACATCGGGCACTGGGTGACCTTCGCCCCCGGCTCACGCGACCTGAGTATCGAGAACACCACCGGCCACATGGCGACGATCTCTCCCCAGGTGGCGGGCACGTTCCCCCGCGGCGGACACTTCAGCGGCAACGTGGAGAACGACATCCGCATCACCAACGGCCTCGTCGAGCGCTCGGCCACCTGGGAAGATGTCGGCGCGCCATGGAGGCTGATCGGTGGGGTGACCTTCTCGGGATCGGCCCGCCCGCGCCTCACGCTCCCGGCGGGGCTGGTCATCCGGTCGGACCCAGGCGGGTCTATTTTCGCGGACCGCCTGGTTGCGGGAGCCACCGGGGGTGCACCCATCGTGCTGCAGTCCACGGGCAACGGCTGGGGCGGCATCGCGCTCGGGAACGGCAGCGCGCTCCGGAACGTGGTGCTGCGCGACTGCGGCTCGGCCACGGAGGCGTGTGTCCAGGTCGGCGACACGGGACTCGTCGTCGAGGATGTCACGATCCGCGGCGCCCGTTCCGTGGGGATGTTCCTCGGGGTCGGCGCCAAGCTCAGCCCGACCTCGCGTAACCTCACGATCACCGAAGCCGGCGATGTGCCGCTCGATACGCGAGCCGAAGGGGTTCCCTCCCTCCCGACCGGTGATTACCGCTTCAACGCCACCGACGCGATCCGCGTCCGTTGGGCGGAAGTCTTGCAGCACGCGACCTGGCCAAACCCCGGCGTGCCCTACCTGCTGAGCGAAGGGCTGAGCATCAGCTCGATCGTCTCGCCTGACTCGGCCAGTCTCACGCTCGCCCCCGGCACCGTACTGGAGATGGGACTCGGCACGCAGCTGAGTGTGGGGAACGGCGCGCTGCGGGCGGTGGGGACACCCACGGACCCCATCGTCTTCACCTCCGTGACGCCCGGCGTGGCGGGGTCGTGGACCGGTATTGCCCTGGGGGGCGAGGCTCGGGCACAGCTCGAGTACGTCGAGATCCGGGACGCCGGCGCCGGGCCTGACGGATACGCGGGAGCCCTACGGCTGTCGGCCGACCCCGGAGGCGTGCTGCGGAACTCGACCATCCGGCGCTCGGCGAGCTGTGGCATCATCTTGTTCGATTTGTCCGGCAGCCCGCAATGGACCGACAACTACGCGGATCCCACGTTCGGAAACGCTTTCATCGATGTTTCTGGGCCACCGCTGTGTCCGCCTTTTCCATAGGAGCGCGCGCGGCTCAGAGCCTGAACAAATAGCTCACCTTGAGGAAGAAGGCGTCGCCCGACCGCGTGAGTCCACGGAACCGGAACGCCTCCTCGTCCACCATGTCGCTGCCGTACCCGGCGAACACGACCGTCCCCGGGACCGGCTGATAGCTGAGCAGCACATCGGCGTGGAAGAGATTGCTGTGCGAAGCGGCGGCGCGCGTCAGGCTGTCAGGCCCCTGGATGAAAATCGGCGCGCCGGTGCGCGAGTCATCCCGCAGCGAGTCCGTCTTGTCCTGGATGTACTGGCCCACCACCCGCACGAACAGCGGACGCGACAGCTGGTATTCGAGCTTGGCTCGGAGCACACGACCCACATTCACCAGACTGCCGTCGGTGCGGCGATTCACCTGCTGCCAGAAATAGCTGACCGTGTTGCGAAGCCGCTCCGTGGGGCGGTAGGACAGGTCCAGACTCAGCAACCGCAAGTCGGCCGAGGCCCACTCGAAAAAGTTTTCATCGTGGCCCTGCAGGAAGTAGCCGTTGCCGCTGAAATGCTTCCACTGGGGCGTCCCAATCTGGACGATGTATTCGCCATTCACGATCGTGGGCTGTCCCTTGAACCGCACCGTGTCGCGGCCGAGACGGTAGGCCGCGTAGAGGGCGGAATCGTAGCCGAACGATTCCACGAAATATCCCGCGCCGACGTTCCAGCCACCGCGTAACGCCGCGTTGCCGTTGAAGTGCAGCTTCTTATCCTGCAGGTGACGCCCGTGGATGAAGTTCTGATACTGCCAGATGCCGTCCACCACGATGTCGCCCGTGAACCGCTGCAACAGCGCCCCGGCCCCCCCATAGGTCGTGTAGCTCGGATCGACATACGAATGCACGATCCCTGCCCGGCCGATGAATCCACTCGCGTCGCGAAAGTCGTCCGAGATGCCGGCAAACAGGCTGCGCAGACCCCAGATGCGATGCTGCACCGTGAACTGGCTCAGCCACAGCGGCGCGGTCGTGGTCACGCCTCCAACCCGCGTGCGGCTGCCGGCGAGCTGGAGGTTGAGGCCGTAGATCTCCTTGAAGACGAGCCGGCTGTCGAGCTCCGCGACGCGGTTATAATCGCCGCCCTCGATCCAGTCGGTGTACGCGAGGCCGAGGCGCGAGGCTCGGCCAAGGCTCCTTTGCGCCCGCAGGATCGTGAAAATGGGATTGTCTGTGCCCGTTGCCGACGCGAACTTCTGGTCGACCGCCGAGAGCAGACCGATGTCGGTGCCGAAGGTCGTCCCGGTGAGCTTGACCGCCGCGACCGGCTGGACGATGCGACGCGTATAGATCAGGTTCTGCGGCGCCTGAAACAGCTCGCTGCCTTCCAAAAAGAAGGGCCGCTTCTCCGGAAAGAACAGCGCCTGGCGCGGGTCGAACACCAGCTGCCCCGCGTCCGACTCGACCTGCGAAAAGTCCGGCTTGATCGTGCCGTTGAGCGTGAGGTTGTCCGAGACCCCCCACCGGACGTTGCCGCCCACCTGGGGGTCTCCCACGTCGTACCGATAGGCTCCGCCGGGAGTCGGACCACCGCTCGCCCTCCCGGTCGCCTCCGGATTCAGGTCCATGACGAGACCGCGATGCATGCCGCTGAGGCCGACCAGGGTACCCGCTTGCCCGATGAACGTCGCGCTGGCGCGGCGCGCCGGGTACCAGGAATCCTCGACGCCGGAGTGCTTGACCTGGCGCACGATGTTCAACCGCCAGTCCTGCGGCTGGCGCGGTTGATACCGGATGCTCTTGAACGGAATGCGCACCTCGACTTCGTATCCCCAAGCGGTCACGTGCCCGCGCGATTGAAACACGAAGTCGGGGCTCAGGTCGGGTTGCTCCCGTCCCACCACCGCGCCTCCGATGAAGCCGCTGGCGGTCACGTTGGCGCCCTCGACCAGGGAGCCATCGCCTTGGACGCCGACGGGATTCACGGCGAACATCAAGACCTGCTTCCCGTCGGGAAACGTGCCGAGCAGGATCTGCACGTTGTCGTCGTCGAACATCTGGTCGCGATTGGCCAACGTCATGGTGGGGCGGCCGTGCAGCTCGAACGCCCGAATGCCGAAGTAGATCGCCGTCGCCGAATACCAGACCAGCACTTGCGTCGAGTCCGTCGCCGCCAGGCCGTCGTTGGGGGCGTACTGCGAAAACCCGGTCAACCGCGCGGCATGAGTCCAGACCGAGTCGGCGAGGTCGCCGTCGATCGCGACATCGGCTTCAAACCGCGGAATCGGCACGTCGAGCTGCCGGGCGCGGCCCGAGTAGGTCGGCGCCGAGTCGCAGCAATGCAGCAGGGCACACAGCGTGAGGAGCATGGGTGATATTATGGCTGCGGAGCCCTCAGACGGGCACCGGCAGGAGTTAGGAACGTGTCAGAACCACAAAGGTTGTGCAGCGCGCACCACCTTTCTCTGGCAGGGTATGCCCCAACTGCCGGGACACCCGCGCGTGTGGCGCTTTGCGTTCGGACCCACCCGGATCCCGGGTGCGCCGACGGTACGCATCTACGTGACGCCGCTCGGGCAGGTGGTGAGCACCGAGCCGGCCGATCTGGAGGCGCGCGTGAAGGCGCTACATCCGTACTGAACCCCAGCGCAGAATCGTCTCTCTACAATCCGCTCCACCCCCGGGAGGACATTATGCGTCGAATCTCCGCAGTCGCCGTCTTGATACCTGCGATCCTGGGCCTTCCCGCGCTGGCCTTGGCACAGGAGGAGCCCGTGCGCGCCGTCGGCGGCGGCGGGATCTCGGCTCCAGGCTGGCAGGGTGCGGTGGACGCCCGGGACGCAACGCAAGGACACGCAATCAAGGACACGAAACTCGCGAAAGAGGGCGACGCGCTCCACGTGATCACCGGCCCGGCTGCCATCTACTGGAACCCGGCCAACACGGCTCAGGGGGACTACACGGTCAAGGCGACCTTCACCGAGCCCAAGTACATGAACCTGAACGATCACCCGCACCCCTACGGCATCTTCATCGGCGGGACGGACTTGGGCACCGACCACCAGAGCCTGTTGTACTGTGAGGCGTATGGAAACGGGACCTTCATCGTGCGGGGGTTCGGACCTGCGCCCTTCAGGATGAATGGGCGCGAGGGCGAGTCGAACGCCGCCGTGCGCCGGGCGGCGGCGCCGGGCCAGCCCGTCACGCAGGAAATCGCGCTGTCGGTGAAAGGGGACAAGGTGGCCTGCCTCATCAACGGCACGGTCGTCGCCACCTACGCCAGGGCCGACGTGGTAGCACCGGCTAAGCTCAAGTCCACCGACGGCGTCTACGGGATCCGCTTCGCGCACAACACCGAGGGCCTGGTGACGGGGCTTACGGTGACTCGGCCGTAGCCCTGCTAGTCAGGGTACCAGTTCTTGTCCCAGGCATGCCCCTTGAGCTGGGAAAGCAGCCGAGGCGACAAGGGCCCTTTGGCCGACGCCGCCGCGTTCTGACGCACGTGCGCCGGGCGGCGCATCCCGGGGATCACTGTCGACACCGCGGGCGATGACAGACAAAACCGCAGGGCCAGCTCGGGCAGCGTCTCGACGTCCTCATCGAGCAGCCCCGCCAGCGCCTCGCCCCTCCGCTCCGCCTCGGCGCGACGGTCGCCCTTGAAGTACTCCTCGCGCCAGTCGCCGGGAGGAAACACCGTGGTGGATCGAATCTGGCCGGTGAGCGCGCCTTCGTCGAAGGGGACGCGTACGATGATCCCGAGCGGCTTGGTCCGTGCGAGGCCGAACAACGCCGCCTCGGGGGAACGATCGTAGATGTTGTAAATGACCTGGGCGGTCTCGAACAGCGGGTCCTCGAGCACACGAAGCGCCGTCTCGGGCGCGTGGTCGTTGATCGAGATACCCCAATGCAGCACCTTCCCTTCCCTCTTCAGGCGAGCCATCCGGTCGTAGCACGCCTCCCAGTCCGGATCGTCCAGCCAGGCGTCGTGCCACACATGGAGCTGTTGCAGCGACAGGGCGTCGACGCCGAGATTCTTGAGCGAGGTCTCCGTGCTCGCAGCGATGTGCCGGGCGGGAAACACGGCCGCGAGGGACCGATTCGCCCTGCCGGGCCATTCCTCGTTGAGCGGCGGCACCTTGGTGGCGATCTGGACGCGACCGGCGTGGATTGGGTCTCTTAGCACCTCGCCGATCAGGCGCTCGCTGTGTCCGCTGCCGTACGCCAGCGCGGTATCGAAGAACGTGACGCCCTGGTCGACCGCCGCACCCAGCGCATCACGTGCCAGGGCGTCGTCGGCGCCGCGCCACATATCGGCGCCGAGCCCCCAGCCGCCGAATCCGATCTCGCTGACGGAGTAGCCCGTGGGGCCCAGAGGTCGAAGTCTCACCGCCGCTCCTCTCGTGTAGGGCTCTAACAATGGCCTGCGGGCCCACGCAAGGCCACTTACGATCTCGACCGCAGACGAGCACGTTTCGTGACATGGGAAAAGGCACGATCGCGATTCTGACCGGTGGCGGGGACGTTCCCGGTCTGAACCCCGCCATCCGCGCGATCACCATTCGCGCGCTGCGCGACGGCTATCAGGTCGTGGGCATCCGACGCGGCTGGGCGGGGCTCGTGGACTATGTGCGCGACGCGAAAGCCGACAACAGCGAGAACGTCCAGCCGCTCTCGGAAGCCATCGTCAACCGTGCCGGGCGCACCGGCGGCACGTTCCTCCATACGTCGCGCGTGCGGCCCAGTCACCTGCCGCGCGGGCGGGTGCCGCCGCATGTCACCGGCTATGAGGAGCCGATCAACGACATCACCAAGGACGTGCTCAAGAACCTCGAGCACATCGGTGTGGACGTGCTGATCCCCATCGGTGGCGACGACACGCTCAGCTACGGCAAGCGCCTGCACGACGAAGGGATGAACGTCGTCGCCATACCCAAGACGATGGACAACGACGTCTACGGCACCGACTACTGCATCGGCTTCAGCACCTGCGTGACGCGCACGATCGAGCTGACGCACCGGCTGCGCACGTCGGCGGGCTCGCACGAGCGCTTCCTGGTCATCGAGGTGTTCGGTCGGTACGCCGGGTTCACGGCGCTGCTGCCCACGATGGCCGGCGCGGCGGACCGCTGCGTCATCCCCGAGCACCCGGTCGACATCGAGCAGCTGGCGGAGCTGCTCACGCAAGACCGCAACCGCAACCCGAGCCGCTATGCGGTCGTGCTGGTGTCGGAAGGGGCGCGCCTCACCTCGCATGCAGGCATGAGCTTCGAAAGCGAAGAGACCGACATGTTCGGGCACAAGAAGCTGGGGGGGATCGGGGACCAGGTCGGAGCGGCGCTGAAGGAATCGTCGCCCAAATACAACAACGGTCGCCGCATCGACGTCGTGAACCAGCGGCTCGGGTATCTCGTGCGCTCGGGCGATCCCGACGCGCTCGATTCCATCGTCCCGATGGCCTTCGGCAACCTCGCCCTCGATCTGGTCGCGCGGAAGGAGTACGGCCGCCTGGTCAGCATCCACCGCGGGTTCTACGACAGCGTGTCGATCGCCAGCGTAACGTCGGAGAAGAAGGTCGTGAACGTCGCGAAGTACTACAACACGGCCCGGCTGCGGCCGATCTATCAGTTCGATGGTGCTCCGCTGTTCATCATGACGAGCGATTGATCGCCCCGACGTCGGCGCGCGATGGGAACAGGTTTTCCCTCGCCCACATGTCCGAGGACGGGCGCGGCGCGGGCCCGCGCGACGGCGGCGACCACCGCGCCGGGCTGTTCCTCATGGATGTAATGCCCACTTCCGGGCACACTGTCGATCGTGAGGAAGGACAGCCCCTGCCGCAGCAATTCCACGTCGCCGGGCGGCACACGCCCGTCGTGCGGTGCGGTGCCCAAGAGCAGCCACACTGGGCAGCGCACTTCCCTCAGATGGGGAACGAGCCGCTCGGGCTCCGAGACTGCCGTCATGCGGAGGAACGCTTTGAGGGTGGCGTCGAGGTCCGCCGCCGCGCCGGCGGTGTAGGCGTCCACCACCGAATCCGTGACCCAGTGCGAGTCCCCGGAGGCGGCAATCAGACCACTTCGCACCTTCCCGCGAATCCGCCGAACGCCGCCGAACCACTTGATCCAGGGGGCGAAGCGCATTGCGCGGCGGAAGCTGGGGGTCGCGGCGGCTTCTGCCGGGCCGCCTTCGAGCGACACGACCGCTCGCGCAAGGTCGGGCCGCCGGTAGGCGAGCCGGAACGCCATCGAGGCGCCGAGGGAGTGGGCGACGAGAATGGCGTCGTGGACGGCGAGCGTATCCAGCACCGCGGCGATGCGGGCGGCCTGAGCCGTGAGCGAGTAGTCGGCGCGCTCCGGGCGCGCCGAGGCCCCAATTCCCAATGGCTCGACGACGATCACCTGGTATCCCGCCGCCGCGAGGCGCGGGGCCACATGCCGAAACCCGAAGGCCGACCCGAACAGGCCGGGAATGAGGACGACCGGCGCTCCGGTCCCCGTCACGCTCACCTGCAGCGATTCCCCGGCGGCGACCGGGACGCGAAAGACACCCGTCGAGTCGCCGAGCAAGAGGAGTACGAGAGGCCACATGGAATCGTCCTCCTGGACTACGGTGAGGCGGGCATCGGCGCGGACAAGGCGGGAGCTCCCGAGCGAGCCCTGCCCGCCACCGCCCTCCGCTTCCACACGAGCACGATCACTCCCGCGGAGATCGCGCAGGCCACGTACGTGACGAGCACTTGGGTCGGCACGGGGATGACGAGCCCGAGCGAAGCGAAAAACCAGACCCGCGGTCCGCGACCCAGGAACGTGGCCAAGAGGTATTTCCGCATCGAGTACCGCGACAGGGGGGCGAGCGTCGAGACGATCCAATAGGGGATCGGACTCCACGAGCAGAGCCAGACGGCGAAGAACGGACTGCGTTGGAACAGCATGAGCGCGCCCTGGACGACCCTCGAGTTCTTGGCCTTTTCCAGGCGGGGGTGGTGGATCGCCGCTCCGAACACGTGATAGTTGATGTAGTCCATGTAGAGGTTGCCCGCGACGGCGACCAACGCCACCAGCAACGGTGGATACGCTCTGCCGGCCACCATCAGCATCGGCTCGAGCATTGCCGGCACCAACACGGAAATCGGTCCGCTCACAAAGACGGTCAGGCACAGCAGCCCGGTCAGGCCGGCGACCCATGGCCAGTGCGCCGAGGGATAGAGTGCCAGGAGGGCCACGAGCCCGGTCCCCCGTAGGACCGCGTCCCACTCGGCGTTGCCGCGGCGCCGGCACAGTACGGCGAGCAGTCGTCTCAGGCGAGTGCTCCTTCTAGCGTCGCGAGGCGGGAAAACGGCACGCCATCCAACCCGTCGGGAACGGGTGCGCCCAGGATCTCCAGCATGGTGGGCATCAGGTCGACGGTGCGAAGCGCCGCGTCGGGCAGCGGCACGCTCGCCGCGATGGGCACCAGCATGTGCTCGGCGAAGAGGCTCCCGTGTCCCGATCGGTGCTCCGGGAGCTCCCACGGCCCGCGGAAGTCGACACCCGGATCGGCCGCGAGCACGAGGTCACCGCTGCGCGCACACGACAAGAGCTGCAATAGCTGGCGCGGAGCGTCCGGGAACTGTGTCGCGCGCGACGACTCGAGCAGCTCCCGGTCGGGGAGCGAGAGCGGGAGCGCGCCCAGCCCCAGCGGGTCGCCCAGGAGCGGCTCGTAGGTGACGCCCGCGGCGTCTTCTCGCAGCCGCGCCCGGGAGTGTCCTCGCGCGACCATCACGCCTCCCCGGTCATCGCGATAAGCGCCCACCCCAACGCCGGGGAGCAAGAGGAGCCGCGCCAGGAGCTCGGCGGGCAGCTGGGCTTCGGTGCGCGGCGTCCGGCCACCGGAGGAGGCGGGAAAGTAGACATGGGCGCATCCGTTCCCGGACACCATCACCGAGGCCCGCGGGTGGCGTCGCCACACATGCAGCGGATGGCGCAGGGTCCGAATCCCCCAGGCCTCGAGCTCGAGTGCGATGTCCTTGTGCTCGTGGACGGCGCTCGCGCCGTGGTCGGCGACCACGAAGAACGCGGGGAGATCCCCACTCCGGCGAACGCGCCGGACAAACTCCCCCAGGGCCCGATCGATCTGGCGGTACGCGTCGAGGACCGATGGGTGGGTGGGGTGGTGGAGATGCGTGAGGCCGTCCGGGCCCGGAAAGACCACGAACAGGAACTGCCACGGCCGCGCGGCAACGGCCAGCCACGAGTTCGCGACCGCGCGGTCGAGCGCGCCATAGCTGCCGAGGTAGTGCGCCGCGGCGCCGAGGATCGCCCGGCGGACGGGCATCAGGTGCGCACCGCGGGCCAGACCACGGGTGATCGGCGTGCAGATCGCCAGGCTCTGCGGGACGAGCTCGAAGAGAGACGGGCCGCAGTCGATGTCGCGGTTGATCCACGGCGCCTGGGGGCCGCAGTAGCTTCGCGCCGCTCGCCACCGGGCTGCCGCACCGCCGGAGATGCCCGCCCGGTCGAGCCACCGGATGCCCGGGACGTTCGCGAGGCCGGGGTATCGCCCGAACAAGATCGGGATATAGGCCACGCCGGTCGTCGAGGGAAAGACGGTGGTGCCGACGGCCATCCCTCCTGGTTCGATGACCCAACGGGCCAGGTTCGGCAAATCGCCTTGCCCGAGCAGATCACGCAGGACGTCGTGACGCGCGCCGTCTACCAGAATGCACACCACCCTACGCGCCTCGCGCGCAGGGACATCGGCAATCGCACGGACGGGGGCTGCACGGCGCATCAGGACTCCCGGCGAAGCGGGTGAATGTCAGTGTGGACGGAGGATGGCGAGCCGGTCACAAGCCGCTGTCAAGTCCAACATGGACAGTGACCTACGATGCTACTGACCGGGGGGGGACGCTATGATCGATTGAGCGGCGCGGCTGCGCGAAGATGCGACCCTTGCACCCGCTGCCCGCGGCATGCAGCGTTTGGTGTGACCGGCCTCGAGCACCACCTTCTCGCCGCGCTCCCGCACCTCTCCGACCGGGTGCGGGGCGTCGTGCATGCGCTGGTGCTGAGTGGTGGCACGATAACTGGCGCGACGAAGGTGGCGCGCTCGACCGGTGTGTCGAGTCGCTTCGCGCTCGGCCGAATGATGCGGCGAGCGGGGCTCCCCGCCCTCCATGAGCTCGCGGCCTGGGTCAGGTTGTTCGGATGGGTCACTCGCGCGGAACAAGGCACGGGGTCGCTGTTCGCCATCGCGACGCATTCGGGCAAGAGTCCCGCCGTGTGTTACCGGACTGTGAAACGGATAACGGGACTGACGTGGCTGGAATCGAGATCGCTGGGATCCCGCGGGATTCTGCGCCTCTTGCTCCACAGGTGCGAGGTGTTGAACAGCGCGAGGACGAGTGACAGGGGCAAACGGTCTCCGTCCGTGTACATTCACCCCTCATGCTCAACGTCGGACTGGTCGGCTTCGGCTTCGCCGGCAAAGTGTTCCACGCACCGGTCATTCGCGCGGTCCAGGGCCTCCGGCTGACGACCATCGTCCAGCGCCACGGCGCGCCGGACCCGAGCTATCCGGATGTCGACTTCGTCTCGAGCGTCGAGGATCTGCTCATCAGGCCGCTCGACGTGGTCGTCGTCGCCACACCCAACACGTCGCATCATCCCATCGCCAAGCAATGTCTGCTGGCCGGGCGCCACGTCGTGGTCGACAAGCCGTTTACCACAACCCTCGCAGAGGCCCGAGACCTCGTTGAGCTCGCGCGCGAGACTCGACGCGTCCTATCGGTCTATCAGGAGCGCCGCTACACCGGCGACTTTGTCACGACGCAGAACGTGCTGTCGGACGGTGTCCTCGGCCGAGTGGTGAGCTACGAGGCGCATTTCGACCGGTTCCGGCCCGAGCTGAGACCGGGCGCTTGGCGGGAGCAGCCGCTGCCCGGCTCGGGCGTGTGGTTCGATTTGGGCCCGCACCTCTTCGACCAGGCCGTGGTGCTCTTCGGGCTTCCGCAGGCGATCGGCGCCGACATCCGCATTGAGCGCGACGACGCCCAGACGAACGACGCCTTCGACGTCACGCTTCACTACGCGCGGATGCGCGCGGTCTTGCGCGCGTCGATGCTGACGGCACCAATGGCGCCGTCCTTTGCGGTGCATGGCACGAAGGGCTCGTTCATCAAGTACGGCCTCGATCCGCAGGAAGCGGCACTCAAAGCCGGTCACACACCCGACGAGCCCGACTGGGACGTTGAGCCAGCGGAGATGCACGGCAAACTCACCACGTCCGAGGGCACGCGCACGATCCCCACCATCTCCTCGAGCTTCACGCACTATTACGAGAACGTGCGCGACGCCGTGCTGGGGAAGGCCCAGCTGGCGGTCACGCCCGAACATGCAGTCAACGTCATGCGCGGCTTGGAATTAGCAGTCGCGAGCAGCCAACAGCGCTGCGTGCTGCCGTGGTCCGCCGCGGCGTAGCGGGTGATCAGGGTCACGGGCGCCGCGGAGCGTCGCGACGCAAAGTAGTGGTGAGGGGCGCGCCCTCCCCGACTGCCTCGAAGGGAGACTATGCCGGACGTGCCCCCCTGGGCCCGCGTGGCGGGCGACGTGAACGTGGGCGTGCGGCGCGGCGCCTGGTACCAAGTCGTGCGGCTCACGCCGGACGCCGCCTGGCTCGACGTGTTCCAGCGTACCCGCAGCGTGCCACGCGACTCGCTGGAGATCGTCACGGTGCGCCCCGATGTATGGTCGGTCGTCGCCCGTCCCTACGACGCGGTCGACCTGCCGTTCAAGTGGGGATCGCACTACGCCGTGTGCCCGCGCTGCAGCCGCCGCGCGGCGTTGCCCGAGCGGGCCGTCGAGATGCAGTGCCCGGCATGCAACCGCGTCTTTCCCCTGCACGCCGCCTAGTATTGAAGGCCGCAGCCGAACCCCCCGCGGAATAGAAGGAGAGTCGCATGCCCGGGACCAGCACCTCAGTGGCACGCGGGCTGGATGGCGTGGTGGCCGCCCGGACTCGCCTGAGCCACGTCGATGGGGACAGGGGCGAGTTGATCATCGGCGGGTACGAGCTCAAGCAGCTGGCCGGGCGCGTGAGCTTCGAAGAGGCGGCCCATCTCCTCTGGCGGGGGGCTCTGCCCACCAGGGACGAACTGGGGCGACTGCGGCGCGAGTTTGCGGCGGTCCGCGCGCTGCCGGAGCAGACGCTCGAGGTGGTGCGGGCCGCGGTTGCGGCGCCTCCGATCGACGCGCTCCGCATGGGGTGCGCCACCTCGTCGCTCGACCTCGCCGACCCCGACGACATCTCGCCGACCGCGGACCTCGAGGCGGCCAAGCGTCTCACGGCGCGCTTTCCGACCGTGGTCGCGGCGCACGCGCGAATCAGCGAGGGCAAGGAGCCGATCGCGCCGCGCACGGATCTTCCGCATGCCGCGAACTTCCTCTACATGCTGCACGGCACGGAGCCCGATCCCATCGCGGCGCGCGCGCTCGATACCTACTGGGTGACGGTGATCGACCACGGCATGAATGCGTCGACGTTCGCCGGCCGCGTGATCGCAAGTACGCGCTCGGACATGGTGAGTGCCGTCACGGGGTCGATCGGCGCCCTCAAGGGCCCGCTCCACGGCGGCGCGCCCGGCCCGGTGCTCGACATGCTCCGGGAGATCGGCTCGGCCGACCGAGCCGAAGCGTGGGTGCGGCACGAGCTCGCGGCCGGTCGGCGCATCATGGGCTTCGGTCACCGCGTCTACAAGGTGCGCGACCCGCGCGCCGAAGTGCTCGCCCAAGTGGTGGACGCGATGGCGGCGGCGCGCCTCGAGGACCGGACCCTGTTCCATCTGGCGCGCGCCGTCGAGTCGACCAGCTTGAAGGTCCTCGACGAGGTGAAGCCCGGTCGCAACCTGCGGACGAACGTTGAGTTCTACACCGCGCTCGTGCTCCAGTCCCTCGGCTTGAAACCCCGCTCGTTCGTCGCGACCTTCGCCTGCGGCCGGGTGGCGGGCTGGTGCGCGCACGTCATCGAGCAGCACGCCCAGGACCATCTCATCCGTCCGCAGTCCGAGTACGTCGGGCCGCGTGGCCTGAAGGTGAACTGACCTCCTCATTCCTGCACTGCGCCCATGCATCCGCTGCTGATCCTGTTCTTGGGAATGGCCACGATCCTGGGCGGGATCCTCGGGCTCCGTCTCAACGCGTTCCTGGCCCTCGTCACCGCCGCGATCGTGGTCAGCCTGCTCGCGCCCGGCGACCCCGCGGTAAAGATCGCGCGCGTGGCGGAGGGCTTCGGTCGCACGGCCGGCACCATCGGGATCGTCATCGCGCTGGCCGCGATCGCCGGCCAGGCGATGTTGGGCAGCGGGGCGGCGGACCGGATCGTGAGGGCGTTCATCGCGCTGCTGGGCGAGCAGCGCAGCGCGACGGCCCTGTGCGCCACGGGCTACGTGCTGTCAATTCCCGTGTTCTTCGACACGGTGTTCTATCTGCTGGTCCCCCTGGCCCGCTCGGGGTACGCCCGCACCAACCGTTACTATCTCAAGTACCTCCTGGCGATTGCGGCGGGCGCGGGGGCGACGCACACGCTGGTGCCGCCCACCCCCGGACCGCTGGCCGTCGCCGGCACGCTGGGCGTGGACTTGGGAACCATGGTCCTGGTCGGCCTGGTCGTGGCGCTGCCCGCGGCCGCGGCAGGGTTGCTGTTCGCGGGATGGGTGGACCGCCGCATGCCCGTCGTGCCACACGCGTCGGCCGCGGCGCCGCCTGCGACCGAGCCGCTCCCCGGTCTCGTTGCGTCACTGCTGCCTATTGTCCTGCCCGTGCTCTTGATTTCGTCGAACACGGTGGTCCAGTCCATGACGGCCCGCCCGGGAGGGCACTTCGCGCTCTGGTCGGCTCTGGCGCCCTACACGGCGATCGTCGGGAACCCGAATCTGGCGATGCTCGTAGCCGCCGCTGTCGCCATGTGGGTGTATGCGCGGCAACGCGGTGTGAGCCGGGCCGCCCTGGCGGAGATGGTTGACACATCCCTGATGGGGGCGGGGTTCATCATTCTCATCATCGCGGCGAGCGGCGCGTTCGGGGTCGCCCTGCAGGCCACAGGGATCGGACCCGTGATCGAGCGGGCCTTCGTCGGGGAGGCGGCCGCGGCGGGCATGGGCTCCGGCCTGATCTTCCTGTTCCTCGGGTTCGGGGTCGCAAGCCTGATCAAAATCGCCCAGGGCTCGAGCACCGTCGCGATGATCACGACTGCCGCGATGCTGGCGGCCATGCTGCCGGCGAGCGGTCGCGGCCTGCCGTTTCACACCGTGTATGTCGCGACCGCGATCGCGAGCGGGTCGCTCGTCGGGACGTGGATGAACGACAGCGGGTTCTGGCTGTTTTCGAAGATGGGAGGAGTGACGGAGCTCGAGACCTTCAAGTCGTGGACGCCTGTGCTCGCGGTCGTCGGCCTTACGAGCATGGTGACGACCGTCGTGCTCGCGCTGCTCGTGCCCCTGCGGTAGCGAGGATTGACACGCTCCGCAACGAGATGGTACTACTCGGCATGACCTGAGGAGCTACTATGCCCGACGACATGGGAACCTTCCGCGTAGACGTCGAGATCGAGAACCCGGCCCACCCGGGTGAGCGACGCACTTTGAGATCGGTTCTGGTCGACACCGGAGCGGAGCTGTCGTGGGTTCCGGCCGAGGTTCTTGAATCCCTCGGCATCGAGCGGTACGCCACCTGGCGCTTCCGGCAGGCCGACGGAACGATCCTCGAGCGTCGGACCGGTGCCGCGTTCATTCACGTGGCCGGCAAGCGCACCACTGACGACGTCGTGTTCGGAGAGCCTGGTGATCTCGTAATACTCGGATCGCGCACTCTGGAAGGGCTCAACTTCCGGATCGAGCCCGTCACCAAGCAATTGGTGGACGCCGGGCCCGCGCCGGCCGCGGCGGCGGCGTAAGCATGCCCAGGCGGCCCGACGCGCCGCCGCTCGACGCGGTGCTCGGCACGGCCGGCGCCGTCGCCGCCGGCCGCCTCGCCGGTGACGGGCCCGCGGGCCGGCTCCCCCTCACCGCCGACATGCTGCGCGAGGAGCCGAGCGGTAACCTGTTCGGCCTGACCCAGAACGTGGGCATGGGGTGGAGCCCCGCGTCCCTGGACGGTCCGCAGTACGTCATCGTCAGCACCCACGGCGGCCTGCGGGGCGAGGACGGCAGGCCGGTGGCACTGGGATACCACACCGGACATTGGGAGATCGGACTGCTCGTGCGCGCGGCGGCGGAGACGCTGCGCGCGGCGGGAGCGATCCCGTTTGCGGCGTACTGCAGCGACCCTTGCGACGGCCGCACCCAGGGGACCACCGGGATGTTCGACAGCCTTCCGTACCGCAACGACGCGGCCGTTGTCATGCGTCGGCTGATCCGCTCCCTCCCCACCGCGTCGGGTGTGCTGGGCGTCGCCACGTGCGACAAGGGTCTGCCCGCGACTATGCTCGCGCTCGCCGGATGCGGAGAGCTCCCCGGCGTGATCATTCCAGGCGGCGTCACGCTGCCGGCGGTCGGGG
>QHUT01000012.1 GCA_003222055.1 Gemmatimonadota bacterium | reverse complement strand
ACGGCGTCGTCCTGATTACGACGAAGTCGGGGAAGGGACGGCTGGGAACGCACGTCGAATATAGCACGAGCGCATCCGCATCCTCCGTCACCAGGACCCCTGACCTGCTGAACGCTAAGCAATTCGCCGCCGCGATCGCTACGTACGCGCCGGGACGAGTCGATTCGCTACGGGGCGCCAATACCGACTGGTTCGCCCTCATCGACCACACGGGCACGGGCCACGACCAAAACGTGTCCGTCACCAGCGCCAGCGAAGATCGGAGCTACCGCCTGTCGCTCGGCTATCTCAATCAGAACGGCATCATTCAGGCCAGCTCGACGCAGCGCCTCTCGCTCGGTGCCAACTACCAGCAGCGCATGTTCAGCGATCACCTCAGCGTGCGCGCCTCCCTGCGGGGCTCGCGGACCCTCGATCATTTCACTCCCGGCGACGTTCTCGGGAACGCTGCGGCGATGGCGCCGACGCAGCCGGTCCTCGATCCCTCGAGCGCTACGGGCTACTGGGACTGGAACACCAGCGCGGCGTCTTCCTACAATCCCGTGGCGAGTCTGAACCTGGTGAAAGACCACGGGACGACGTGGCGCAGCGTGGGGAATGCGCAGGTCGAGTACCGCCTGCCGTTCCTCGAGGGGTTGGCCGCCAACGTCAACCTCGGCTACGACGCGACCAAGACCGATCGCGTGACCTTCATCCCGAACAACTTGGCCGCGCAGGTGAAACAAGGCCAGGGATATTTCTTCCTCTCCAATAACACGCAGGCGACGTCGCTCCTCGACACGTACCTGCACTACGCGCCGGCGCGCGCCTACGGGCCGGGCACGGTCGACGTGGTGGGCGGGTACTCGTACACGCAGTCGCACGCGGAGTATCCCAACATCACCGAAACCAAACTGACCAGCAATCTACTCCAAGACAACGGTATTCCACCCGCTGTGAACGTGACGACCTCGTTCAGTGTCACCGACTACAAGCTCATCTCCTTCTTTGGGCGGGTGAATTACAACATCAACGACCGCTACCTGGCCGCCGTGAGCCTGCGTCGCGACGGGTCTTCGCGCTTCGGCCCCGGGCAACAGTGGGGGAACTTCCCCTCCGTCGCAGTGGCGTGGCGCATCTCCCAGGAGCCGTTCATGCAGCGGTTCGGGTCGCTGTCCGACCTGAAACTCCGCGCGTCGTGGGCCCGGACGGGCAACCAGGCGATCGGTGACTACCTCTGGGCCCCGACCTATACGTACGGCGACAACCTGAGCCAGGTGTATTTCGGCGGCCAATTCGTCACGACCATCCGGCCGAGCAACGTGGACCAGTACATCCATTGGGAGACGACCAACGCCTACGACGTCGGCGTGGACTTCGGCTTCAATAACCAGCGATTCAGCGGGACCTTCGACTGGTATGTGAAGAATACCAGCGACCTGATTTTCCAGGTGCCCGTCGACCCCTCCGATTATCTGGGAAACCTCGTCACGACCAATATCGGCACCATGCGGAACCGCGGCTTCGAGCTGAGCTTGAACGCGCGGCTGTTCGACGCCCACGCGACCAAGCTCGGCTGGCTCGCTTCCTTCACGGCCAGCCACAACGGAAACGAGCTGCTCGCCATCAACCCGAGTAAGCGCGTGACGCGCGTCCTGACCGGCAACATCTCCGGCGGGGTCGGCAGCCTGGTCGAGGTGTTGCAACCCGGCGTTCCGATCAACTCGTTCTTCGTCTGCCGACAGTACTACCAGAACGGGAAGCCGGTCGAAGGGAAGTACCTGAGCTTGGTCGGGGGTACGGTCATTTCGGGGTGCGATGTCTCCCAGCGCCGGCCGTTCCACGACCCTTCACCCAAATGGATCTTCGGGCATTCGTCGTACTTCAACTTCGGCAACTTCGACGCCAGCTTCACGGTGCGGGCCTACCTCGGTAACTACGTATACAACAACGTGGCGTCTGCGCTCGGCGCCTACCAGAACCTCAACGGCTCGGCCATGCCCAGCAACCTGCAGGCGTCGGTTCTGCAGACCGGGTTCGTCACGCCGCAGTACTTTTCGGATTATTACGTCGAGAACGCCTCGTTCCTGCGGATGGACAACATCACGATCGGGTACTCTTTCAACTATCGCGGGGAGCCGCTGCGCCTGTACGGCACGATGCAGAATGCGTTCACCATCACCGGATACAGCGGCGTGGATCCGACGGCTACCTCGAATCGAGGCGCGCCCTCGCCGGCGTTTGGCATCGACAACAACATCTATCCGCGGGCGCGCACGATCACTACCGGCATCAGCGTCCGGTTCTAGGGGGGAACGGAGACATGAACCGCACACCCACAGTCCTGAGCGTCGCGGCAGCCCTCCTATGCCTGGCGGGGACCGGCTGCACGGATCCGACGGTGGCGCCGAAGAGCACCATCTCGAGCGCGAACATCTTCAACGATCCCAACTCGTATCGCGCGTTCCTCGCAAAGCTCTATGGCGGGCTGATTGTGACCGGACAGGTAGGGCCGAACGGTAACCCGGACATCGGCCTCATCGATGAAGGGTTCGGCGAGTACCTCCGCCTGTACTGGTATCTCCAGGAGGTGCCGACGGACGAAGCGGTGATCGGCTGGAACGATGACGGTCTCAGGCCCTTGAATTACGGCACCTGGGATGCGAGCAACGCGATGGCGAACGGGATGTACAATCGCGCTTTCTACCAGATCACGATGGCGAATGAATTCCTGCGGCAGTCCACGGACGCGAAGCTGTCGAGCCGCGGCCAGAACGACTCCACGCTCCGGGCCAACGTCCGCTACTACCGGACCGAGGCCAGGTTCCTCCGCGCCCTCAGCTACTGGCACGGCATCGACATGTTCGGCGGCATCCCCCTCGTCACCGAAAACAACCTGCCCGGAGGGCCGCTGCCGCAGCAGGCGACTCGGAGCGAGGTCTACAACTACCTGGTGAGCGAGCTGAACGCCATCGCGGACTCGCTGCCCCCGAAGGGGCCGGACACGTACGGCCGCGCCACGCCAGCCGCGGCGCACATGCTGCTGGCCAAGCTCTATCTGAACGACAGCGTCTACACCGGTACGCCGAACTGGGCCGGCGCGGTGACCGAAGCGGCCACGGTGATCGGGTCGGGCTACAGCCTCGATCCCAACTTGCGGCACAACTTCGAAGCCGACAACAACACGTCGCCGGAGCTCATCTTTGTCGCGGCACAAGACGGTGGCCATACGCAGACGTGGGGTGGGATGACGTTCGTGATACACGCAGGCTGCGGCGGCGCCATGTCCGCGGCTGCCTATGGCATCGACTACTGCTGGGGCGGGTACCGCCTGAAACAGCAGGCCCTGCGCCTGTTCAGCCCCGGCGACGCACGGGGCGCATACTTCTTCACCACGGACAGCGCCATCGCCCATGGCGACACGACCACCCAGCAGGAGGTCGACAGCGGTAAGGCGGCGGCCACCGGGCTGGTCCACCAGACGGATTCCGTGATCGACGTCGGAGCCTATAGTGGCGGCACTCCGGCGCCCAAGTTCGTCAACAAGACGTCAGGCGGCGGCAGCGGTGCGCAGACGGGCATGGTGGATACGGATTTCCCGATCTTCCGCCTCGCCGACGCCATGCTGATCTACGCGGAAGCGACCATCCGCGGTGGGGGCGGCAGCGCGACGACGGCACTGCAGTACCTGAACCAAATCCGGGAGCGAGCGTACGCGAACACGAGCGCCGACTTCGGGGCACTTCCCCCCGTGGATACCATCCTCGCCGAGCGGGGGCGCGAGCTGATGTTCGAGGCCTCACGCCGAACCGACCTGATCCGGTTCAAGAAGTTCGTGAGCGGCTATAACTGGGCCTGGAAGAGCAACAGGCCTGGTGGCGCGGATTTGCCCGCGGGGCGTGATCTCTATCCGGTGCCCGCCAACGTGCTCGTCGCCAACCCGAACCTGAAGCAGAATCCGGGCTACTGAGCGCGCCGAGGCCCTCGCTGTCGGTGAGACATCGATTCGCTGCCGCCCTGGTGCTGTTCGCCGGGGCGGCGTGCAGTCACACGATTGCCCCCCAGCCGGCCGGGAATCCTGCCCCGGACCGGCCGGTGCTGGGGCCCACCTATCGCCCCAGCGGCCGCATGGCTGCAGGCGACGTGTTCGTCCACCTGTTCGAATGGAAGTGGACGGACATCGCCACCGAGTGCGAGCAGGTGCTCGGGCCAGCCGGCTTCGCCGCCGTACAGATCTCCCCGCCCCAAGAGCACAGCGTCCAGCCCCCCGCCTACCCCTGGAGCGAGCGTTACCAGCCGGTGAGCTACAGCATCGCGCGGAGCCGCTCGGGAACCGGGGCCGAACTCGCCGACATGGTGCAACGCTGTCGCGCGGCGGGCGTAGGTATCTACGTGGACGCCGTCATCAACCACATGACCAACTATCCGAGCCCGGGCGTTGGGAGCAACGGGACGGCCTACACCAAGTACAGCTATCCTGGTCTCTACACGCCGAGCGACTTCCACACCCCGTGCACGGTCAGCAATTACCAGGACGCGGCCAACGTCCAGGACTGCGAGCTGTTCGGGCTGCCAGACTTGAACACTGGGCTCCCGTCGGTGCGACAGAAGATCGCCGGTTACCTGATCATGCTCGCGCGCCTGGGCGTCGCGGGATTCCGCATCGACGCGGCGAAGCACATTCAACAAGTCGAGCTGGACAAGATTCTCACGATCGTGGATTCCACGATGACGGCCGAAGGCCGCCCCATTCCGTACTACTTTCTCGAGGTGATCGGCGGGGCGGGCGAGGCGCTGTCGCCGCGCGATTACTTCGGGGAGGCCTACGCGTCCGGTGGCGCAGCCGACCTAACCGAGTTCACCTTCGTCGGTGTCGGCGACAAGTTCCGGGGCATCGGGGGGCAGCATATCTCGCAGTTGAACCCCAACGGCCCGCCCGGCAACCAATTCTCGCCAGCCGCGTGGGGACTGATGCCCTCCGACAAGGCCGTGGTGTTCCTCCAGAACCACGACACGCAGCATCAATGCGGCATCAGCTATCGTGACGGCAACACCTTCCGCCTCGCAACCGTGTGGATGCTGGCGCAACCCTACGGCTATCCGTCGATCCTGTCGAGCTACGCGTTCGACTGTCCGGCGGGAAACGACATGGGTCCGCCCTCCGATGCGAACGGCAACACCAATCGCGTGACCTGTGCGTCGAGCCTCGAAACCGCCACCGTCGGCCAATGGGTGTGCGAGCACCGCGATCCGTCCATACTGGGAATGGTCGCCTTCCGGAAGTTCGTCGCGGGCACCGACGTCAACCATTGGTGGGATGACGGGGCCAATGCGATCGCGTTCTCGCGAGGCGACAAGGGCTTCGTGGCCATCAACCGCGAGAGCGCGCCGCTCGACACGACGGTCGCGACAGGGATGCCGCCGGGTACCTACGCCGACGTCCTTTCCAGCGGCTCGATCGTCGTGGACTCCGCGGGCGCGATCCGGGTCCAGCTCGCGGCCAATTCCGCGATCGCGATCGACGTCGCGACAAAGCTGCCGTGAGCGTGATGCATCACGCCGCGCGCGCGGCTGCGGCGGGCGCCGGTCCCGCGTCGATGAGTTGCTTCGTGACCGGGTCAACCCGGAGATTCAGCCCCTCCAGCGAACGCGAACCCAGCAGGATCAGGTCTCCGGGCTGCGCAAACACCGCCTCGTCCCACGTTTGGATCCCGACCACTCGGAGGATCACTCCGCCGGTCCAGCGGGCGAGCACGGTGCCGTCCGCCTGCCGAAAATGCCGCTGGTTGATGCGCTCGATGCCCAGCGACTCCAGCAGAGCGGCGGGGAACCACGACAACTCGGCTCCCGTGTCGACCAGGACGGCTTCCAGCATCCGCCGGTCACCGGGGCGGGCGGCGCTCTCGATCTCCACCGTGACGCGAAACGTGCCCATTTCGTCGCCCATACTGCCTCCTCGTGCCTCGCCGAGTAGTACCACAAGAGCGCGGGCGGTGTCAATCCTACTCCTCGCGTGCGCGGCGACCGCTTCGCTCGCCGCGCAGCGAGCAGCCGGCCCCGCCTGGACGCGCGGCGCCGTGTGCTACGAAGTGTTCGTCCGTTCGTTCTACGACTCGAACGGCGACGGGATCGGCGACCTGAACGGGCTGATCGAGAAGCTCGACTACATCGACCAGCTGGGCGCGTCCTGCATCTGGCTGATGCCCGTTGCTGCGTCGCCCAGCTACCACGGCTACGACGTCAGCGACTACTACCGTGTCGAGCCCGCCTACGGCAGCAACGACGATTTCAAGCGGCTGGTGGCCCAAGCCCACCGCCACGGCATCAAAGTGCTCGTGGACATGGTGCTGAACCACAGCTCGAGCGAGCACCCCTATTTCCAGGCAGCCCTGCACGACACGGCATCGCCCTACCGCGCCTGGTACCGCTTTGCGCCGCAGCCGCTCGGCAAAGGCCCCCACGGCGGAGACGACTGGCACCGCTCCCCCGTGCGCGACGAGTACTACTACGGCGTGTTCTGGAGTGGGATGCCGGACCTCAACTATCAGACGCCCGCCGTGCGGGACGAAATGAAGCGGATCGCCACCTTCTGGCTGCGCGAGATGGACGTGGACGGCTTTCGCCTGGACGCCGTGCCGTATCTGGTGGAGGAAGGGAGCTGCCTGATGGGGTGCCCCGGCACTCACGCCTTCCTGCACCAGTACGCCGCGCACGTGGACAGCGTGAAGCCCGGCGCCTATACGGTCGGCGAAGCGTGGGGTAACATCAACGCGATGATGCCGTATTACCCCGACCAGCTCACCTCGTACTTCGGCTTCGAACTGGCCGACTCGCTCCTGTCGGCGGTCCGCACCGGCTCGGCGGCGGGGCTCCTCACCGGCTTCCTCCGGCTGCAGGACACGCTACCCGCGTACCGTTGGTCTCCGTTCTTGAGCAACCACGACCAGACCCGGGTGCTCACCGCGCTGGGCGGCGATTTCGCGCGCGCCAAACTGGCGGCGACGTTGCTGCTCACCCTTCCCGGTCTGCCCTTCGTCTATTACGGCGAGGAGATCGGGATGACGGGCGACAAGCCCGATCCGCGGCTGCGGACTCCGATGCAGTGGGCCCCACGTCCCGGAGTGGGCTTCACGTCGGGCACACCGTGGGAGCGTCCCCAGCCCGACTCACTCGTGACGAACGTCGCGACCGAGGAGGGCGACCCCCGCTCGCTCTTGAACCGCTACCGCCAGCTGATCCACCTGCGCAGAGAGAACCAGGCACTGGGGACGGGCCGGCTGGTGCCGCTCGCATCGAGCAGCACCTCGGTGGCCGCCTATCTCCGTCGCGCGGGCGACCATGCGGTGCTGATCGTGGCGAACCTGGGCGGCGCGCCGGCTTCGGGCGTGTCGATCGGCTCGGGGGCGGGAGAGCGCGTGCTCCCGCCCGGAAGGTACACACCGCGTAACCTGCTCGGCGGTCCCGACGGTACAGTGCTGCAAGTGAGCGGAGATGGGCACATTCGGGGCTACGTTCCGGCCGCGACCATTGGGCCGCTGGAGAGCCTCGTGCTCGACCTGATCGGTCGATAGATCCGTCGTGCGCGCAACGCTCTGCCTGGCGATCCTGCTCCCGGCCACGCTCGCGGCCCAGCGCGCCACCAGGGCGGTCTACCTCGACCGCCAGGGCGTGGTGCGCTGGCGAGACGACCAGAAGGAGGTAAGCCTCTTCGGCGCGAACTACGTGCTTCCCACCGCCTCCGACTACCGCGCCGCCGGCTATCTGCGTGCCGATCGCAAGAAGATGATCGACGAAGACATGGCGCAGTTCGCCCGCATGGGCTGGGACGGGCTGCGGCTCACCTTCTGGGGCGACTGGGAGGCCTCCGACTCGGACGGCAACTTGGTCGCCAACGACCATCTGGACCTGCTCGATTATCTCATCGCCCGCGCGCGGGAGCGGGGCATCTACATGCTGTTCAGCCCGATCCAGGTGTACAACTCGAACTGGCCGGACGCACTCGCGGACAGCTCGGCGCCGGGTTTCGGCCGCCGGTTCGGCAAGGCCCGCCTCGGGACCGATCCGACGGCGATCGCCGTGCAGATGACCTACCTGCGCCGGATCCTGGAGCACGTGAATCCCTACACCCGCGTGGCCCTGAAGGACGAGCCCGCCATTCTCTTCATCGAGCTGGTGAACGAGCCCTGGCATCACCCGGAGGACCTCGAGGGCTCGGTCCGCTACATCAATGCACTCACGGACGCGGTGCGCAGCACGGGGTGCACCAAGCTCGTGTTCTACAACGTGAGCCAGGACTTCAGGATCGCCGAGGCGATCCGCCGCAGCCGGGCGCAGGGCGTGACCTTCGCCTGGTATCCCACGGGGCTGAACTCGGGCCACGAGCTGCAAGGCAACTACCTTCGTGCGGTCGACAGCTTCCCCGACATGCTGCGCCCGGACCTGGCCCGCCTGCCGCGCATTGTCTACGAGTTCGACTCGCCTGATCTGCAGGGCGGCACCATGTATCCGGCCATGGCACGGGCGTTCCGCTCCGTGGGTGCGCAGTTCGCCGCCATGTTCGCCTACGACATGCTGCGGACCGCCTCGCGCAACCTCGGCTGGCAAACGCACTACCTGAACCTGGTCTACACACCCCGCAAGGCGATGAGCGCGATCATCGCCGCCGAGGCCATGCACCGTCTGCCCCGGCTGCGCTCGTACGGTCCCTATCCGCAGAACGCGCAATTCGGCGACTTCCACGTTTCCTACGACGGCGATCTGGGCGAGCTGGTCGCGCGCGACGCGTTGCTGTATGCCGGCTCGACACGCGCCACGCCCCCCGACCCGGCGGCCCTGCGCCGCATCGCGGGCTACGGCTCCTCGTCTACCGCGACGTACCAAGGGGAGGGGATCTACTTCCTGGACAAAGTGCGGCCGGGCCTCTGGCGTCTCGAGGTGTACCCGGACGCCGTGCCCGTCCGCGACCCCTTCGAGCCACCCAGTCCCGACAAGGTCGTGACGCGTGCGATCAGCCGGGCCTGGCTCATGACGCTCACGCTGCCGGACCTCGGCACCTCCTTCACCGTGCAGCCGCTCGCGGCCGGCAACCGGCGGACCGAGCGGGCGGCCGCCGGTGCGTTCATGGTCACGCCCGGCGTCTACGTGTTGAGTGCCGCCGGTCCCGTGGACGTCGCGACGTTGCCGGCATCCGTGGGCGACGTGGGGTTCGCCGAGTACCACGCGCCTCCGCCCGATACGCTGCCGCCCTTGGTGCAATCGCTCGCCGCGTCCGAGTGCCTGGCGGGGCGGGACGTCCAGCTGCGCGCCCGCGTGGTCGACCGCATGCCGCCCGACTCAGGCCTGCTTTTCATCCGGCCGGCGGCCGGCGGCTTCTACCGCAGCTTCGCGCTGCACCCTGCCGCCGGCTACGTGTGGAGCGCCACCGTTCCTGCGGCGGCCTTGCGAGAAGGGGGACCGTACGAATTCGTGATCACACTCTTCCACGGCGACTCGGGGGTGACCTTCCCCGACCGCCTGTATCAGAAGCCCACGGACTGGGACTACTACGGCCGGGGGTCCTGGAAGATCGACGTGGTCGACCCGCGGACAGCGCTGCGGCTGTTCACCCCCGCCGAGGACGCCGCGCAGCTGGCCTTCACTCGCCTCGGCGACGCGGGACGCCGCGGGCTCTTCCACCTGGCTTTCTCCGACGTCACGGGTCAGCCGGTGTTCCACTTCGAATTGCCCGTGAACGCGAGCGGTGCGGGTCCGGCCGACTACACCGCGTCCCTCGTCATCAAGGACCGTATCAAGGCCCGCCAGGAGACCATCACCGGTGCCGAAGAGATCCGGGTGCGGCTGCGCGGCCTCGGGCGTCGGCAGAGGCTGCACCTCACGCTGATGGAGGACGATGGCACCAGCTGGAGCGCGGCGGTCACCGCCGACACTACATGGAGCGAGCAGGCGCTTCCCCTCGCGGCGCTGACCCTGGGTCGTGGCGTCCTGCTCCCGGAGGGATTCCCCGGCGAGTGGAACTATTGGGTGGGACCCGCGGCCGGGCGGGGCGGCGGCGGAGACCGCCCGCGGCTCGAGCGGGTGGAGCGGCTGCAGCTCTCGCTGCGGCGCGAGGACGGCATCAGGATCGAGCCGGGCACTTACGGCGTAGAGGTGGAGTCGATCACACTGCGCTTCGCGCCGTCAGGCTCGCGGTAGAGATCGATCGCCTTTGCCAGCGGCCCGACGATGGCGAGCGCGAGGATCGGCGGGGCCGGGTAAAGCGGACCGAGCGCCGCTACGTGAAAGTCACCCGCCAGCCGGATGACCGCCTCGGCCAGGGCCACGGCGGCCGCGACGATCATCCGTCCGCGGGCGGTGCTCACGGTCGTCTTGGGGTCGGTGACCATGAAGAAGATGAATAGCTGGTACATCGGGCCGGTGAGCGGCGCGATGTCGGCGAGCAGCGGGCCGCCCGTGATCATGCTTCGCACCATGGCCAGCGCGACGAAGCATGCCACGTACGAGAGCGTCACGTGGAGCATCCGCACGCGAGAAACGATGAGGAGGCCGAAGCACCAAATCACCGCGTTGGTCGCCAGGTCATTGCCCCACTGACGACTGAGGATGGCGATACTCCCCGGCGCCGCGAGGACGAGCAGGCTGATGGCGAAGTTGCTCGGGTTCCACAGGTGCCGGCCGCGGTACTGCAGGACGTACTTGGACGCGATGGCGACGAAGCCCCCCAGCGCGAACGGCCACAGCAGCCCGGCGCGCGGCTTGACCAGGAGCGCGAGGCTGATCCCGGTGATGTAAGCGCTCTGCACGCTCGCGAACCGCCCTCGCACGGTGCGCGACAGCACCAGCTCCGTCGCAGTGGAGACGCCCAGCGCCGTGATGAGCCGGTCGTAGCCCCCCAGGATGCCGTAGCGTGCCTCGCCGAGCACGAGGATGAGCGTGATCAGGAAGGAGACGGGGTAGCGCGGATCGAGCCGGCCCAGCCAGCTCCACAGCGCCCGGCTAGCGACTAGGCTCGGTGATGACATGCAGCTGGTCCGCGGCCGGGCGCGCGACGGTCTGAACGGTGCCCGAAGGCCAGCGGATGACCGCACTGTCCACCCGCGTGGTTTGCCCCAATCCGAAATGGAGCCGGCGGTCATTCTGGCTCGCGAACCCGGAGCCCCCGTCCACGACCTCGAGCTGGCGCGTCCCGCCCGCGACCAGGAGCACCTCCGCCCCGATGGCGCTGCGGTTCGACCGGGTGCCCGTGAGCTTGAACGCGATCCAGTGATTGCCGGGCGCCACGCGGTTCTTGTAGACCAGCGCCGGCTGCTTCTGGTTCGCGATCGCGACGTCGAGCACCCCACGGTTGAACAGGTCGACCAGCACGACCGCGCGGCCGTCGTACTCGTCGGTCACGCCCACCTGCGAGGCGACGTCGCTCCAGCCCGCCAGGCCGCGGTTCACGAGCACCCGCGAGCGCTCGTACCCGGACAGGCTCGCGGTGCCGATGGCGGGCCAGGCCCTCGCATCTTCGAACACGGGCCCGTATGCGCCCGCGATCTTCGACGCCGCGTACCAGTAGCTCCGTTCGCGGTCGCCCGACACGTAGCCGTTGACGATGAACAGCTCGTTCCGGCCGTCATTGTCCAGGTCGCCGAGCTGGGCTCCCCAGGCCCATCCCGCGTCGGCCACGACGCCTTCGGCGGCTTGTTGAAACCGGCCGAGCTCCGGGAGGAAGTTGAGGCGCAGGTTGTTTCCGTGAAACAGATACCCCCGTTCCGAGATGTTGGTCACGAAGGCGTCCACCCGTCCGCGATTCAGCACGTCGCCGAGCGTGGCCGACATGCCGCTCTTGGAATCGCTCTCCAGACCCACGCGGCTGAGGATGAACCGCCGGCCGTGGTCGTTCAGGTACAGCTCCTCCGGTCCGTAGTCGTTCGCCAGAAACAGGTCGGGCCACCCGTCGCCGTTGAAGTCCGCCGCGGCGACCGCGAGCGTCCAGCGCGTGCTGCCCACGCCCATCCGATCCGTCACGTCCTCGAAGCGCCCACCTCCGAGGTTGTGGAACAGGCGGTTCTTGCCGCCGTTGGTCGCGAACTCGAAGCTGTTCTCCATGATGCGCGTGGTCTTGAGGTGCCAGAAGTCGATGTCGGGGCGGTAGTAGCCCGCCACGTACAGGTCGAGCAGCCCGTCCCGATCGTAGTCGACCCACACGGCCCCGTTCGCGTTCATCCACTGGCGCAACCCGGCGCTTGCGGTCACGTCCACGAAGTGGAGGTCGCCCATGTTCTTGAACAGCTGGAGGTATCCCCACTTGTAGATGAACAAGTCCTCGAGCCCGTCGTTGTCGTAGTCGCCCCACACGGCGCCCATCGACACGCCTTCCCCCGGTCGGTTCACGTCCGCTAGTCCCGCGGCCGAGGCGACGTCCGCGAAAGTGCCGTTACCACGGTTCAGGTAGAGCGCATTGGGATATCCGAACCGGCTGTTCGTGAAATAGAGATCGGGCCATCCGTCGTTGTTCACGTCGGCGACCGACACGGAGGCGCCCAACGAGCCGATGAGCGGGGCGATGTTATCGACCTTCGGGTCGAGGGTCGGCCCGTGATGCACGAAGTTGATGCCCACCTGGGCGGTGACGTCGGTCAAGTGAAACTTGGGAAGGGCGGGATCGCCGCCGGCGCGCTGCCCGCGGCGGTTCAGGACGATCACGAGAACGATGGCTGCCAGAAACGACGCAGCGACGGCGGCGCGGCGCCACGGCCGGGGCGGGGAAATCACGGCGTGAACCATATCACCCGCCGTGTCCGCGACACAAGTAACACACTTGTCGGCGTGCCCGGCTCTGGTGATCTTCACGCCCGTGCGAATGAGACGTCTGGGCGTCATCGGATTGCTGTTGGCGGCGGCGTGCCGGGGAGCGGCGCCGGGTAGTGACCAGGCGAGAAGCGACTCGGCCCTCACGGCCCGGACCTGGGGCCTGGCGTACCTGCAGCAGCATCAGCTCCCCCGCGCTGAGGCGGAATTCCAGAAGGTCATCGCGCTCGCCCCCGATCAGGCGCTCGGGTACGCCGACCTGGGTCTCGTCTACCTGCGCGAGGGCCGCGCGCGCGAGGCCGAAGCCCAGCTGCAACGGGCCGCCGCGCTCGACTCGGGCACGAGCGACATCGGGCTGATGCTGGCCGAAGTGTACCGGATCACCGGGCGGGAGGGCGAGGCGCACCGCGAAATCGACCGCGTGCTGCGGCGCGATTCCACCGACATCCGGGCCCTGTACGCGCTCGCGCAGCTGGCCGCGCGCTCCGCCGACTCCGCGGAGCGCCAGCGCCGGGAAGCTCTGTTGCGGCACGTGATGGCCCGCGCGCCCGCGAATATCGTCGTCCGGCTCGAGCTCGTGGACCTGCTCCTGGCGCGCGGATCGGCCGGGGCCGCGGCCGGGGAGCTCGAGGCGTTGCAGCGACAGCTGCCGCAGCTGCCGCGGGAGGCGGCGCGGTTCTTCCAGCGCGCCCTCGTGCTGGCGCGCACCGGTCGCGCGGCCGACGCGGCGGGCGCCGCGCGACAATTCCACCACGCGCTGGAGGTCACCGCGGCGTACCAGGTCAGCCTCGAGCGCCTGGGCGGCGCGCCCGGCCCATTCGTTGGGTATCCGGTTCTCACATTCAATCCCAACATGGCCGTGCCCAAGGACGACCCGCGGACCGTCGCGGCGGCGATCCGCTTTACGGACGTGACGGCGGGGAGCGGGCTCGAGGGAGTGCCGGCGCTCCCCGAGAGCCTGGCGAGCTCGCTCGGGCGCGCCGTGGCCCTGGCGGTGGGTGATTATGACGACGACGAGACCGAAGACCTGTTCGTCGCGGGCCACCTGTTCCGCGGTAACCTGGGACGCTTCGTCGAGACCAGCGCGAGCGCGGGCGTGGCGCTGCGGGACCGGCCCGTCGCGGCGGCGTTCGGCGATTTCGACAACGACGGGCGGCTCGACCTGTATGTTGCGACCACGGGGCGGGCTATGCTGCTCCATAACCAGGGTGGGGGGACGTTTCGCGACATCGCAGCGTCCGCTGGCTTGGCCGATTCCGGACCTGTGGCGAAGGCGCTGTTCTCGGACGTGGACCATGACGGCGACCTCGATCTCTTGCTTGCGACGCCACGGGGAAACCGCCTCTACCGCAACAATCTCGACGGCACGTTCCGCGAGATGGCCGCGCCGATGGGCCTGGCCATGGAGGGCAGCCGCGACGCCGCTGCGGGCGATTTCGACGGCGACGGTCGCGTCGATCTCGTCGTCGTCGCCGCCGACGGGCGCGCACGGCTGTTCCACAACCTCGGCCAGGGGCGGTTCGAGGACGTGACCGCGGCGAGCGGCCTTGCCGCCGTGAAACGGGCGGGCGCGGTCACGGTCGCCGACTACGACAACGACGGGTTTCTCGACCTGTTTCTCACGTCGCTCGACGGCACCGATCCCGCGTTGTATCACAACCGGGGGGACGGGACGTGCGAGTTGGACGGGCGGACGAGCAGCCTGCGCCGCACGCTCTCGGGTGTCGCCGGTCTGGACGCCGCCTTTTTCGATTTCGACAACGACGGCCGGCTCGATCTGATCGTCGTGGGGAAAGGCGGCATCCGTCTGTTCCGCAACGACGCGACGCGCGGGTTCGAGGACTACTCCTCGATCCTCCCCGACAGCCTTCGGGCCGGCCGGGCCGTCGCCGTGGCGGACATCGACCAGGACGGCGACCTGGACTTGATCGTCGCCGGCTGGGACGGGCGGCCTCGGGTGCTCCGGAACGACGGCGGCAACGCGAATCAGTACGTGGATGTGCGCCTCGTTGCGCTGCGCCAGGGGAGCGGCAAGAACAACGGCTTCGGGCTCGGTGCCACGGTCGAGCTGCGCGCCCGCGACCTGTACCAGCTGCGGCTCGCCGCCGACCGCGTGACCCATTTCGGCCTCGGGCGCCGGCTCAAGGCCGACGTGCTGCGCGTGCGCTGGCCCAACGGCGTGTCGCAGACGGTCTACTATCCCGGCACGGAAGAAGACGTCCTCGAACAGCAGCAGCTCAAGGGGTCGTGCCCCTTCCTGTACGTGTGGGACGGCCGCGCCTTCACGTTCGCGACCGACGCCATGTGGAACAGCGCGCTCGGCATGCCGCTCGGCATCATGACGAGAGAGGGCGGCATCCTGTCCGCCTCGCCACACGCGTCGCAGGAATACCTGCGGCTTCCGGGCGGGCTGCTGCAACCGCGGGACGGGCGTTACGAGGTGCGACTCACGGAGGAGCTGTGGGAGACGGGCTATCTGGACGAGGCCAGGCTGCTCGCGGTCGACCATCCCGACTCGGTACAGGTCTTCGTCAACGAGCGCTTCGTGCCGGCGGGCTCCGCGTCGCTCCGGCTCTACCAGGTCGCGCGGCCGCGCCCGCCCATTGCGGCGACGGACGAGCTCGGCAACGATCTCCTGCCGGCGCTGCGCGTTCAGGACGACGTCTACGCGGTCCCCCCCACCTTGCGCCCGGCGCGCTACCAGGGCCTCACCGAGCTGCACGATCTCGTGCTCGACTTCGGGGACCTGGCGGGGAGGGACAGCGTGTTTCTGTTCCTCACCGGGTGGATCTACCCGACCGATGCGAGCATCAACTTCGCGCTCGCTCAGTCCCCCGCGCTGCAGGTCGTTCCGCTCCAGGTACAAATGAAAGACCCGGCCGATCGTTGGCGCACGGTGATCCCCGACCTCAGCTTTCCGGCGGGCAAGAACAAGACCGTCATCGCGGATCTCACGGGCAAGTTCTTGAGCTCCGACACCCGGATCCGGATCCGCACCAACATGGAGATTTATTGGGACCAGGCGTTCGTGGCCGCCACGGCGTCGGCGAGCCCCGTGACGGTGACCGCCCTGCGTCCCGTGGCCGCCGATGTCCACTACCGCGGCTTCTCGCGTATGTACCGCAAGGGCGGGCGGTACGGGCCCCAGTGGTACGACTACGCGGAAGTCTCGCGCGAGGCAGCTTGGGCGCCGATCGTGGGCACGTTTACGCGCTACGGTGACGTCTTGCCGCTGGTCGACACCGCGGACGACCGCTACGTCATTTTCGGCCCGGGGGACGAGGTCGCGCTGCAGTTCGACTCGGCCGCGGCGCCTCCGCTACCTCGCGGCTGGACGCGCGACTTCCTGATCTACACGGACGCCTGGCTGAAGGACGCCGACTTGAACACGGCGGCCGGGGGGACCGTGGAGCCGCTGCCGTTCCATGGGATGTCGCGCTACCCCTACGGTGCCGACGAAGCGTTCCCGGGCGACTCCGCTCACCGACGGTTCCTCGAGACGTACAACACGCGGCGAGTGCTCACCCACCGTTCTCCTCTCCCGTTGGTCCTCACCCCCTGACCCCCTCTCCCTTCGGGAGAGGGGGAACTAAGCTCGCCCGTCGTTCCCCCTCTCCGCGTATGCGGAGAGGGGGACAGGGGGTGAGGACTACGAAGGAGAGGAAATCGAAGCCCGTGCGGGACAACGGAGGGCGTTACATACGATACCCCCGCTGCATGAGGGACCGCCCCGACGCCGCGTAGCCATCCGCGCCGGGGAGGTACCAGTTCAAGGAATCGGCGAGGCGGTCGTAGATGTTGAACAGGACGCACGCATGGATCGCGTCCTCTATGGCTTCATCGCTGACGCCGGCCGCGCGGAGCGGCGCGAGGTCGGCGGGACGCACGTCGGCGGGCGTGAGGGTGAGCTTCTCGAGGAAGCCGAGGGTCGCGCGCAGCTTCGCG
>QHUT01000032.1 GCA_003222055.1 Gemmatimonadota bacterium | reverse complement strand
TTCCAACGAGCTCTACCTGGCGCCGCCGCCGGACAAGCTCGTGGATTGCGCGAACAACATCATGATCTGGCTCGGGTCGGGCCCGTTCCCGGAGCCCCTTCCCGCGACGTTCAACGGCAAGCCGTGCTTCACCCTCATGACGGGCCAGGCGGGCGTGGACTACTGGAACACGGTCGTGACGCGGTGGAAGGCGATCCATGCGACGGCGTTACCCGACATCGCGCCGCCGGTGGTGTCGCTGTTCTCGCCCGGAGTCGTGGGGAGCACGACGCTCACGGGGCTCGTGAGCCTCACGGCGACGGCGGCCGACGACCACGGGGTGCTAGCGGTGCAGTTCCAGCTCGACGGCCGGGCGATCGGCGCGCCGTTGACTGTGGACGCGCCGCCCACCAAGTACACGCTCGTGTGGGATTCGGCCTCCGTGCCAAACGGCACGTACACCCTCAGCGCGACCGCGACCGATACGGCCGGCAACACGACGACGTCGGCGGGCGTCACGGTGACCGTCAGCAACTGACGCCGGGCCGGGGGCCCGGGGGGCCGGATCGCGGTGCGCGACGTATCATTCACCCCATCCCCTACCGGAGCGCCGTCATGAATCTCTGGACCATTCTCGCCTGGGTGGGTCGCATCGGCTTCGCCGCCTTCTTCGTGAAGGCGGGCGTGAGCCATTTCACGAACAAGGGAGTGACCGGCTACGCGCAGGCCAAGGGCGTACCCGCCGCTGCCGCCGCCGTCCCAGCCAGCGGCGTGATGCTCGTCGTGGGCGGCCTGCTGGTCCTGTTCAGCTGGCATGCGATCGTGGGAGCGGCGCTACTCGTGTTGTTCCTCGTGCCGGCCGCGTTCCTGATCCACAACTATTGGACCGAGTCGGATCCCATGATGAAGGCGAATCAGGAAGCGCACTTCTGGAAAAATATCACGCTCGCCGCGGCCGCGGTGCTGGTCGCGGTCGGGCATCATCGGGGGGCGTTGTAGGGCCTAACCCCCTGTCTTCATCTCGGGAGTCCTCACCCCCTGTCCCCCTCTCCCTTCGGGAGAGGGGGAACGAGCACTCGTATCTCCCACGTCGTCCCCCCTCTCCGCATGGCGGAGAGGGGGGACAGGGGGTGAGGACCCGAAGGGAGAGGGGATCAAAGGGGTGAGGACCTCACGGATAAAACCGCACCACCAGCGACCCGCTCGAGTACCAGGCGCGCGTAAAGACATTGGGCGGCACGTTGGCCGTCCCCGTGCCGCCGGACGACGGCGACGTGTGCTCGTACTGGATCGTCGCCTCGCCGCCGACGCCGATGCGGGGCAAGGGGCTGTACTCGCCCCCGATCGCGCCCCCCGCGAACCAGCCGTTGGCGGTGGTGCTGCGCTGCCCCGCGGTGGGGCCGTCGAGCTTGTTCGATCCCCACAACAGTCCCAGGCGGGGTCCGACGTACACTCGCACGGTTTCCCCCGGGTGCCCCACGGAGAACACGCCCAGCCCGACCCGGGTGTGCGAGGCCCACACGGTGTCGCCGCTCGCGGGATAATCGGCACGCTCCGAGTAGAACAGCACGTACGGCTCGAGCCGGAAGTGCGGGCTCACGTTGATCGGCAGCAGCAGGCCCACGTCCGGCACCGTGATGCCCACGCCGAGGACGGGGCGGCGGTCTTGCGCCGGGAGCGACGCCGCGAGTAGGAGCGAGAAAAACACGGGAGCGGGGAGCTGGGAGCGGTACCTGCCGACGCAGCGGAGGGTCCCGCTCCCTGCTCCCCGCTCCCATGTTTTCATACGCCCAGCACCAGCCCCGGGATCGTCATGACCAGCACCACGGCGAACAGGCCGAACGAGGCGGCGACGAGGGCGTCGAGCGCCTCGTCGTCGGCGGCGTCGAGCGTGACGCCCGGGGCGGCGGTGTAGCTGTCGCCGTGCAGCCCGAGGGTGATCGTCGCGAACGACCGGCCGTTCACGGTGACGGCGAAGCTGCCGCCCGCGGTCTGCGCCAGGGTGTCGACCACGAACGTGCCCTTGGCCCGCACCGTCTCGCCGCCGCTCGTGAGGCTCACGTCGAAGCTGAGGTCGATCGTCGCGGTGCCCGCGAGCGACACGTGCTCGACCAGGTGCGCGTCCTGGGCGGCGATGTCGGCCGTGGTGTGCATGGTGAGCGCGCTGAACGTCGAGGAGAGCGCGGACGTCAGGTCCAGCCGGGTCAGGCCGTCGCTGAGAAAGCCCGCCAGCGCGACCGTGGACGACACCCCGCTCGGCGGCGGCCCGCCCAGCGTGTAGTCCGCGTACGTGGCCGGCGCCGCGCCTTCGGTGTCGACCAGGGTGATGCCCATGACCGCGTTGCTCCCGACGCTTCGGTCCGTCAGATCGACGTAGCCGATCGGGGTGAGCGGGAGTGTCGGTTGCACCGGCAGGAGCAGCGGTGGGCCGGTGACGTAGACCACGAAGCGCGCGCCGTTCGCCGGGGCGCCGGGGTCACTCGACGCGACGTAGCCCTTGGCCGTTGTGTCCCACACGAACGTCTTGCCGAGCACGGTCGGCGGGAAGATGGCGGCGGCGACCGTCCGGGAGCCGGGAGCGGGAAGCGGTACCCTCCGGGGCAGGGACCAGCGTCGCAGCGGGGGCAACGCGAGCGATCGCGCGGCGGTGATCGGCGCGCTGTCCACCCGGAAGAAGTACGGCGCCAGGAGCGAGAAGCTCTGGAACAGCCGCGTCCTTGTGGGAGCCGACACCGAGCTGAGCTGCGCAACACTGCGGGCGGCGTCGGCCAGCTTGGGGGGCGCGGCTGGAGCGGTGCCGCCTCCACACCCCGCGCCGAGCAGGGGGAGGATGGCCGTCCACGCGAACCTTGGCCTGCTCGGGAGTCGCCACATGGCGTGGCGGGGAGGCCGCAAGAGTGGGACCAGGGGGAGCGCGTGCTGAATGGAACGAGCACTGCGGCGGGGGCGCCACAGGGGGAGCCCAAAGCAGATCCTTCGCGGGCCTGCGGCGCTCAACACAGCCGCTCCTTCGCGCCTGGGGGAAAGCAGGTCCTTCGCGCCTGCGGCGCTCAGGATGACAGGCTCGCTTGCTTCATTGCATGCGGAGAGGGGGGCAGGGGGTGAGGACGGGGGCGGGCTCTCTCACTTCCGAAGGAACAGCCCTCCGAGCGCTACACCGGTCGTGGCCCAGAATAGGAACATCCACTTGAGCAGCTCGCTCTTCAGCTCGGCGAGCTTCACATCGAGCTGGTGCCAGCGCCCTTCCCACTTCGCGTCGGACTCCGCCAGGCGCTGCTCCAGCTTGGCGTCAAACCGGGCGAAGTTGCGCTCGTTCAGGTCCCGGAGATCGGCCCGATGCGTGGCGTCGACAGCGTTGAACCAGTTCACGAGCTCGTTTGTGATGTCCTGCCGCAAATCTCTGCTCGGCGCGGGCGCCGAGTCAAGAGTCCACGAAAAGCAGATCCTTCGCGCCTGCGGCGCTCAGGATGACAAGCTCGCTTGCGTCGCGATGGGGGAGGAAGGCACCAGCAGCAGCCGCACCGTGCCGAACAGCTCGAACGACGTGCCGAACAGCGCGCGCAGCGTGGTCTCGTCCCCCGTCGAGAGCGCCACGCCCGGCGCGGCGGTGAACACCAGGTCGGGGCCGCCCAGGGCGATCGTGGCGAACGGGCAGTCGTTCACGCTGACCGTCATGTCCCCCGAGCCGATGTGCGTCGTGGTGTCGACCGTCACGTCGCCGGTGGCGCGTACCGTCTCGCCGCCGCTCACGAGTGTGAGGTCGGTGTTGATGCGGGCGGTGTCGCCCCCCCCGCTGCCGCCCGACACAGTCACGCTCTCGCTCACGTGCAGGTCCTGCCCGGGCACGTCGATGGTGGTGCTCACGCCGAGCCCGTCGGGTGTCGTGGTGAAGTCGGCGCGAATATCGAGACGCGTGGTGCCGTCGGTCACGAAGCCCGCGAGCGACGTGGCGGACCCGGCGCCAGGCCCGCCGATTGTATAGCTCGCGTAGGTGGTGGGGCTCGAGTCGGCGGGCGTGCCGACGAGGGTGACGCCCCGCACGCTCGAGTCCCCGACGCTCTGGTCGGTCAGGTCGACGTACCCCGTTGTCACCAAGGGAACGGACGGCAGGCCGCTGCGCTCGCTGATGGCGTACAGCACGAAGCGCTCGCCGGTCGCGGGGGCTCCCGAGTCGGCCGACACGACGTAGCCGTTCGCGGTCGCATCCCACACAAACGTCTGCCCGCCGTTCCCCGGATCCGCATGGTGGAGAGGGGGACAGGGGGTGAGGGCTGGACGACGGGGACGGCGACAGCGGGTCAAGGCGGGCTGGTGAGCGGTGAGTCGTACGCCCCGATGCCAGGGGGAGTACCGTGCCGCCAGCTCGAGCGACAGCGCGGTGAGTGCGACCGATCGCGCGGCGCTCGCCTGTGTGAAGTACGGGACTAGGACGGTGAAGCTCTCGAACAGCGGCGTGTTCGTGACCCCGGTGATCGCTTGCAGCTGGTTGAAGGTCGTGGCGGGGTTGGCGAGCAGGGCGGGCTGTGCCAGCCGGGCCGGCGCCGGCTCGGTGGTGCCGGGGGCGCACGCGGCGCAGGCGGCCAGGGCGATGCTGATGGCGCCCTCGTGGGCCAGGCGGGGCAGCTGTGCCACCTGCGCCACGCATGAACGACGCGGACGGTCCATGCCCCGGTGACGTGGCATACGTGAGGCCAGCGGCTACCGTGGCGAGCCCGCGACACCGCGGCTTCAACGCACGGATGGATCACCTTGCCCGAGGCGCGCGAGCGAAGGACCTGCTGTCACGCAGACTGCGAAGGGGCGCGCGTGTCGCTCGATCCCGGATGGGGGACGTGCCGCCGACGCTCGGCCCGAATGAGCGCTTCGAGCACGAGGCCCGCGATCAGCAGGACGAAGCCGCCGGCGAGGGCGGGAATCCAATGAACCAGAAAGCTCATAGGGCCATCCTTACTCCTTCGCTTCAAGCATGATCCCCAACGAGATGAAAAGCAACCCGCACGCGATTACGAGTGCGAGTGGCAACCAGCCGGGGCGTTCCCTGCCGCCATTCTGGGACGGGACGAATGTCGGGGACGCGCGGTGCGGGGTGTAACCAAACGATTGCAGACGTGGCCAAAATGCTGCTCCCTCGAGGACGTGTGACCCACGTCACGTGACCGATCGCGCGGCCCGTGATCTTTACAGGTGATGTCCCGATCCCCCGATGTGCTTCCCGATGCGCTGCTGGTGCACCGCATGGCGGCGTTGAGCGACCGCGCCGCGCTGGCGGAGCTGGACGCGCGCCACGGGATGACGTTGTATGCGCTCGCGTACGGGCTGTTGTTCGACGGGGAAGCAGCCGACGTGGCGGTGGCGGCGGCGCTGCGGGAAGCGTGGCGCAGCGCGGCGGCGTTCGACGCGGGGACGGGGAGCGTGGTGCGGTGGCTCGCGGCGCTGACGCGCGGTGCCGCGGCGGGGGCGGTGACGGCGGCGCAGGCCGCGGCGCGGTTCCTGAAAGACGGGGGATGAGGGACGAGGGACGAGGGGGCTCGGAATCGAAGTCCCGAACCCCTCGTCCCCCTTCCCCCGTCCGCTTCCCGTTCTTTTGATCTACGGATTCGCCTTCTGGAAGCAGTGCAGACTCAGTGAGTCTCCCCCATTCGTGAGATGGATATAGCTGGACGAGTCGGGGGCGGCGCACTCGACCGTAAAGGTCGCGTTGCTGATGTTACAGGCCGCGACGGCAGCGGCGCCGAGGGTGAGAAGAAGGAGCAACAGGCGCTTCATAACTCCTCCGCGTAGCAGGTGGCAGGGCGCGAGGGAGGTGTGGGCGCGTTCCTTGTTGGAAAGTGGGGGTCACGCCGGGCTGCTGGCGTGACGGTAGTCACGTGAGGGCCAGGGGTCGGGGATCGGGGGCTAGGGGTCGTGTCCCCAGCACCTAATCCCTGGCCCCTGACCCCCAGTTCTGTGGCATTTCTGCTACGGTTTGTGGCGTGACCGCGATCACAATTGTGCGGGCCACATGCCCTAGCGGGTTTTCCTCGGGGGCGTATATTCAGCCCCCGAACCTCGGTACGCTACCGTGCGCCCTTGTGCGGGGAAGCGTCCGGCTGTCCTCACCCCCTGGTCTCCGTCACCGCGATGCGGTGAGGGCGACTGATGGTCCTGTTGAACAGGGGGCGATTCGGCGGTCCGCAGAGTTGTCCGACGCTCGCTAGTCCCGCCTTTGCAGGCGGGGCAGCATCGCGCAAGAGACATCCGGAAATGGCTGGAAAACCGGGGCCCGATTGTTGCGCGAGCGACACGGTGAGCGGTTCGTGCACTTGAGGAGGGACGTGCGTGGAAGCCTTGCCTCGTGAGCTGACAGCGGAGTTGTCCACATCGGCTTCCCTCCTGGGCGCGGCGCCAGCCGCGGCGCATCCTGCGTTCCATCCGACCTACAAGACGATCGAGCCCGCTCCTGCCCCCGCTCCCGCCGCCGAGGCCGACGCTCCGCTGCACTTGCGGCTCGGCCTGCAGCAGCGGGCCGTGTCGAACCTCCGCAGCCACGTGGTGCGGGCGGTGCGGCGGTTTGCCGTCCTCCTGGTCGCCGACATGGCGTCTTTCTACATCATGCGTGAAGTGGTGCGCACGGTGCGCGATCGAGCCTGGTTGGGCGACACGATCGCCGCGCCGCTCCAGTCCACGCTGCCGCCCGGGATCCTCAACGGCTGGCAGTTCGCGGCGGCGCTGTTCATGGCGCTGTTCGTGACCGGCAACTACGGCCGGGGCGATCAGCGGCGCGATGCGCGGCGGCTGTTTACGGCGTGCGCGCTCGCGACCGCCCTGCCACTGTGGATGACCCTGTGGACTCGCGGGCTCGAGCCGGTGCTCGTGCAGTACGCGATTACGACGCTGCTGGTGTGGGCCGGGCTCGTGGCCGAGCGGCGCTTGATCGACCAGGTAGTCGCGCGGTTCTTCCCGACGTACCGCTACGCCGCGCGGACGCTGTTCATCGGGCCGGCCGACGCTTGCCGGGAGGCGATCGCGAGTCCCGAGTTCGCGATCGGTGGCGAGTACCGGGCGGTCGGTTTCGTGGACGTGCGCTTTCCCCCCGTCGATGATGCGCTCGGCCACGCGGCGGAGTTCCGAACCTTGCTGCATGGCAGCGGCGCGGAGGTCGTCGTCATCGCGGGGTATCTCCCGGACGGACGGTTCCGCGAGGTCGTAGACGCGTCGCTCGAGGCGGAGTCGCAGCTGCTCTCCGTGCCCCGCTCGATCGCCATCGCCGGGGTGCAGCCGAATCTGTTGTGGCGGCTGGGCCGACCGCTCATCGCGCTCACCGCGCCGGGCCTCAAGGGCTGGCAGCTGCTGCTCAAGCGCATCACGGACCTCCTAGGATCGGGGTTGGGTCTGCTGGTGACGGCTCCCCTGATCGCCATCATTGCCGCGGCGATCAAGCTCGACTCCCCGGGGCCGGTGCTGTTCCGTCAGGAACGTGTCGGCACGGGCGGGCGGCGCTTCCGGGTGTGGAAGTTCCGCACGATGCGGAACGGCGCTCCCGACGACGCGCACCGCGAGTTGATCCGCAAAATGTTCAATGGCCAGGAGGCGGAAGCCGGTCACGGCAACGGGAATGGAAAGCCAGTCTACAAGCTGGTGAACGACGCCCGCGTGACTCGAGTGGGCCGCTGGCTGCGCCGCACGTCCCTGGATGAGCTGCCGCAGCTGGTCAACGTGCTGTGCGGCGACATGAGCCTGGTGGGTCCCCGGCCGCCGCTGCCCTACGAGACCGATGCCTACGACCACTGGCAGTTCGACCGCCTGAAGGTGCTGCCGGGGATCACCGGCCTGTGGCAGGTATCCGGTCGCAATCTCCTGACGTACCGCCAGATGTGCGAGCTGGATCTGGAATACGTGCGGCGCTGGTCGCTGTGGCTCGACTTGAAGATTCTCGTCAAGACCATCCCGGCGGTGGTCTTTAACTCGGGCCGCGCGGCCTGATCCCCCTGTAGCGAGTGGAGGTGAGTGGTGAAAGCGCTTCGTGTCGGTGTGATCGGTTGCGGCTACTGGGGGCCGAACCTGGTGCGCAATTTCGCGCGCAATCCGTATAGCGAGGTGGAAGCCGTGTGCGACGTGCGGTACGAGCGCGCGGTGCAAGTGGGGGCGGAGTACCGCACCCCCGTGGTGACGGACGATCCCGCCAAGCTGTTTGCGAACCGCGAGGTGGACCTCATCGTCGTCGCCACGCCGTCGTTCTCGCACTTCCCGCTCGCCAAGGCCGCCCTCGAAGCGGGGAAGCACGTGCTGGTGATGAAGCCGCTGACCACCCGCACCGACCAGGCGGAGGAGCTGTGCGCCCTGGCCGAGCAGCAAGGGGTGCTGCTGGCGGTGGATCACACCTTCGTATTCACGGGCGCCGTGCGGAAGATGCGGGAGCTGATCGTGGCGGGGGAGATCGGCGACCTGTACTATTTCGACTCCGTGCGGATCAATCTCGGCCTGATCCAGACCGATGTGAACGTGGTATGGGACCTCGCGCCGCACGACGTGTCGATCATGGATTACCTGATCGGCCGGGAGCCGGTGAGTGTGTCGGCGACCGGGGCGGCGCACGGCGGCAGCCCGACGGAGAACATCGCTTACCTCACGGTGCGCTACGAGGGATCGCTGATCGGGCACGTGCACGTGAACTGGCTGGCGCCCGCGAAGGTGCGGCGCACCATCCTGGGCGGCTCCAAGCGGATGATGATCTACGACGACATGGAGACGAGCGAGAAGCTCAAGGTGTATGACAAGGGCTTTTCGATTGCGACGGATCGGACCCTCGAGAAGGAGTATCAGCTGATGATCTCCTACCGGTCGGGGGATATGCATGCCCCGCGGCTCGAGACGCGCGAAGGTCTCGCGGTC
>QHUT01000084.1 GCA_003222055.1 Gemmatimonadota bacterium | reverse complement strand
CGGCGTCCGTGATCCGGATCGAACCCGACCCCAGCTCATTGCCGTTGTAGACAGCGTCGTAGTGCAGGGCGCGACAGGCGAACGGATCGCTGTCGAGCCGGGCGACATCGTCGGGATGGGGGGCCGTGAACGGATGATGGGCGAACACGGGCGTCCCGGTCTCGGGATCGGGCTCGAACAAGGGGAAGTCCACCACCCAACAGAACGCGTGGGCCGCCTGGGGAGCGGGTGCCAGCCGGCGGATGACCTCCTGCCGTACACGGTCGAGCACCGCCGAGGTGACGCGGTCGGGACCGACGGTCATGAGCGCCGCGTCGCCGTCACCCACGCCGAGCGCGCCGAGCACCTCGGGCGTGAAGTGCTTGCCCACCGAGCCCGAGACCTGCCCGCCCTGCCGCTTCACCCAGGCGACTCCGGCGCCCCCCAGCTGCTTCGCCGCCTCGGCGAGCTGGTCCACGTCCTTGCGCGATAGCACGCCGCCGCCCTTGACGGCGAGCCCGCGGATGCGGGCGCCGTCCTTGAGCGCCGGTTGGAAGAACGGCACGCCCAACGGCTTGACCTGCGCCGTCCAGTCGGCGATCGGGAAGCCGAAGCGCAGATCGGGCTTGTCGGTGCCGTACCGCTCCATCGCATCGCGCCAGGTGAGCCGCGGGAACGGGCGCGCTACCGCATGTCCCGCCTCGTCCCACAGCGCCACCAGCACCTGCTCGACGTAGCCGATCACGTCCTCGACCCCGACGAACGACGCCTCGAGGTCGATTTGCGTGAACTCCGGCTGGCGGTCGTTGCGCAGGTCCTCGTCCCGAAAGCAGCGGGCGATCTGAAAGTAGCGGTCGAACCCCGCCACCATCAGCAGCTGCTTGTAGATCTGCGGCGACTGGGGTAGCGCGTAGAATTCCCCCGGGTGCACGCGCGATGGGACGAGATAGTCGCGCGCGCCTTCGGGCGTGGGCTTGGTGAGGATCGGCGTCTCGATCTCGAGAAACTCGAGGTCGGCGAGCGTCTTGCGGGCGCGCTGCAGCAGCCGGTGCCGCAGCATCAGGTTGCCCTGCATCTCGGGCCGACGGAGATCCAGATGCCGGTACTTGAGCCGCAGCTCCTCCGCCGGGAGCTCTTCACCCTTACCTCGTGCCACCGGGATCGGCGGGGTGACGGCCGCCCCTAGCACCGTGAGGCGGGTGGCCTGTACCTCGACGTCCCCCGTCGCGAGGTCCGGGTTCTTCATGTTCGCCGGCCGCGCCGCGACCGCGCCTTCCACCTCGATCACGGTCTCGCTGGCGAGCCCCGCAGCCGCGCGCCGCACGTCGTCGGGCGCGCCGGGGCCGACGGCGACCTGCACGAGGCCGGCGCGGTCGCGCAGGTCGATGAACAGGATGCCGCCGAGGTCGCGCCGCCGGTGGACCCACCCACCCAACCGCACCTGTTGCCCGACATGCTGCACGCGCAACTCGCCGCAGCGAAGCGTGCGCCGGGAGGTGCCGCTCACGCTGGCTATGGGACCTCCGCCTCGCACAGCGCGCGGTAGAATTCCTCGGGCGTGCGGGCGCTCAACAGTTTCCCCCGCACCGGCTCCCGCCGCACCAGTCGGGAGATGCGGCTCAGCGCCTTCACGTGGGCCCCGGCCGCCGATTCGGGGCCGGCCAGCAGGAAAAACAGCCGCACCGGCTCCCCGTCGATCGTTTCATATGGGACGGGGGCGGGCGTCGTGCCGGCCACGATGACCAGTGCCGCGAGCACCGGCGTCTTGCCGTGCGGCACGGCCACGCCGTACCCGATGCCGGTCGGGAACTGCTTCTCGCGCTCGAGGATAGCCCCCAAGACCTCGTCGGACGGGCCGCCGTTTCCCGCCGCCGCGAGATCCACCAACTCCCGGAGCACCCCGGCTTTGTCAGTGGCGTGCAGGGGGACCCGAATGCGGGTGGGCGTCAGAAGTTCAGACAGGCGCACCGTGTCTCAAGTGTCCTAAACGGTTGAAGATAGTTAAGTTAGGGTGGAGATGCAACGCATTCCCGGAGAGGCACTTACGTGCCCGACCTGCTGAGCGTCACCCCCGCCACCGCGCGCCAACGCGTGGCCGGGTGGCTCGCGGAGCGTGGCGAGCCGACCTACCGCATTAGCCAGATCGTGCCGCGTCTGTGGCAACGCCCGTTGGCCACCTGGGATCAGGCGACCGACCTGCCGGCGGAGCTGCGCGGCGCGCTGGCCGGGGCGTTTCCGCTGCGCCGGCTGGCGCTCGGCGCGCGCCAGCTCTCCAGTGACGGCACCGAGAAGTACCTGTGGGATCTGGGCGACGGCGAAGCGATCGAATCGGTGCTGATCCCCGAGGGAAAGCGGCGTACGCTCTGCATCTCGTCGCAGGTGGGATGCGCGTTGGGGTGCGTGTTCTGCGCCACCGGACGGATGGGGTTTCGACGCAACCTCACGGCAGCCGAGATCGCGGCCCAGGTGCGCGAGGTGATCCTGCTCGACCCGCTGCTCACGCCCAGCAACGTCGTGTTCATGGGCATGGGAGAACCGCTGCTCAACTGGGACGCGGTCGACGCCGCGCTCACCATTCTCAATCACCCGGACGGGCTGGGCATCGGGGCCCGGCACATCACCGTCTCGACGGTGGGCATCCTGCCGGGCCTGGCGCAGCTCGCGCGGCGTCCCGAGCAATTCCGCCTCGCCGTCTCGCTCCACGCGCCCACCGCGGAGCTGCGGCACGAGCTGATGCCGATCGAAAAGAAATACCGGCTCGCCGATGTGCTCGGGGCGCTCGGCCAGTTCCGGCGGCGTGTGACGCTCGAGTACGTGCTCATCGGTGGCAGGAACGATGCGCTCGAGCACGCCGATCGGCTGGCGCAGCTCGCCCGGCCGCTCGGCGCGCTGGTGAACCTGCTGCCGCTCCATCCCGGCGGGGCGCCCGGTCTCGCGCCCAGCACGCGGGCGCAGATGCTCGCGTTCGAGCGGCGGCTCAAGCGGCACGGGGTGGAAGCGGTGCTGCGCCGCAGCCGCGGGCTCGACATCAGCGCCGCGTGCGGCCAGCTACGGGTGGAACTCGAGGCGCGGCGCAAAGTCGGCGCCGAGGAACACGCTCGCGTCGAGTAGCCGCGTGGTGTCGGGCTGCACGCTCACCCGCCCCACGCCCAACGGTTTGCGCACGCGTTCCCCGACGTCGCGGCTGCCGCGCCGGACGGCGATCCGGGTCGAATCGAGCGCGCCCAGGCTGTCCGGCGCATTGCCGAATGCCACGACGTCGATCCCCGCGCGCCGCAGCAGGCGGGTGGCGACCTTGGCGAGCCCGGGCTTGCCGCTCGCGTTCAACACCTCGACCGTGACGCGCGGCCCGCTCTCGCCTGGGATCCGCAGACCGGACGCGCCCGCCCGGTCGCCGCGGCAGGCGGCCAGGGCGACCGCGCCCAGTATCAGGAGCCGACGAGCGAGTTCCAGAAGTCCACCGTTTCGCGGATCAGCGGCCAGCGGCCGTCGATCACGCGCGCGATGCGGCGCGCGGCGACCTGCTGCAGCACGCCATTCCGGTCTTCCGGGACGCGGGCCGCGAGCGCAGCGCGCAGCTCCCGGTCGAACGCGCGGCCCGGTTCCAGGTAATCCGCCAGGTAGAGCATCCTGCCGACGTCGTCCCAGCCGGCGTAGCCGAGCGAGTGGTAGCGCACCGCGTCGAGCACGCCCCGGTCGGTCTCCCCTTCGCGCGCCGCCCGCTCGGCCGCCATGGGTCCGTGCGCGAGTTCGTTGGCCGCGGGCGCGTCGCGTAGCGCGTCGTGCAGCCACGCCGCCTTGAGCCAGCGCGCCCGCTCTCCGTCGGGGGCGCGGCGCGCCACCGCCCACGCGGCGAGCAGCGCCACGACGCGCTCGACGTGGGCCCGGCGCTCGGGGGTAACGATCGCCCAGGGGGGGAGGGTCGTCACGCCCGCACCGAGGTGTCACTCGCCACGCCCTCCCCCAGCACGACGTTGTCGATCAGTCGCGTCTTGCCGACTTTCGCGGCCACCAGGACCACGGTGCGCGCGTCGACCCGCACCACGGGACGCATCTGCTCGTCCACGAGGGCCAGGTATTCGGGCGCTACGCCCGGCGCGCGCAGGACGTCGAGGCCCCGGCGCGCGAGCGGGCCGGGGTCGGCCTCACCGCCCCGCCACGCCTGCTCCACGGCGCGCAGTGCGCGCGACAGGGCGAGCGCGGCCCGGCGCTCATCGCCGTGCAGATAGGCGTTGCGCGACGACAGGGCGAGGCCGTCGAGCTCGCGCACCGTGGGCGCGATGTCGATCTCCAGCCCGAAGTTCAGGTCGTCGACCATGCGCCGGACGAGCATGGCCTGCTGAAAGTCCTTGCGGCCGAACACGGCGATGTCGGGCTCCACGAGGTGGAACAGCTTGGCCACCACGGTCAGCACGCCGGCGAAGTGCCCGGGGCGGGCGGCACCCTCGAGCCCGTCGGCCATGGGACCGGGGTGGACGCGCACCAGCGGATCGGCGGGATACATCGCCTTCGCGTCGGGCAGGAACAGGCCATCGACGCCGCGCTCCGAGGCGAGCTGCTTGTCCCGCTCGACGTCGCGCGGATAGGTCGCCCAGTCCTCTCCCGCACCGAACTGGAGCGGATTGACGAAAATGCTCATGACGACCCGGTCGGCGCGCTCCCGGGCGCGATCGACGAGGCGCAGATGCCCCTCGTGCAGGAATCCCATCGTGGGGACGAATCCGATGCGGCGTCCGCGGGCGCGCTCGGCGCGCGACCAGGCGCGCATCTGGGTCGGGTCCGCGAGCAGGTGCATCGCGCCCTACTCCAGCTTCATCACCGCGCAATCGGTCAGGTAGGGATTGGTGAACTTGGCGACCTCGCCCACCTTCCGTCCCGGGACCGGAAACAGCCGCGCGGAGAGCGGCTTGCGCAGCTTGGTAGACAGGGCCGCCACATCGACGACCAGCGCCGCCAGCTGATCCGCCCCGACGTCGCCCGCGAACGGCACGACATCGAGTCCCGTGCCGCAGACGGTGGAGTACAGGAGCAGCTCGCGCACGGTGAACCGCCCTTCCGACGCGCGCTGTGCCAACACCGGATCTTCCAGAACCGGCAGCATGAGTCCGGAATACCCGCATGTCTTGATCCGCAGGCTCTTCAGGACGTCCGTGATCGCGGCGCACGCGGCCAGGGTCGAGGCCGCACCGAACGGAACGCCGGTGAGCGCCTCGATGGCCGCTCCGATGCTCGCGTCCTTGCCGGGCGCGGGGGAGACGTCAATGCCGAGATAGGCCCGCTCGTCGTGGTGGGCGACGCTTCGCATGAGGCGCTCCAGCGACCCCAGCCGGGACTCGAGCGACTGCGTGAGACGCTGCTTGGCTTCCGCCAGGGTGTTCGCTCCGGCGAACGCCGCGGACAGGAGCGGCGGCGACTCGAGTCCGATCGCCACCGCGTCCGAGCCGCCGTGGTAGGCAACGGGAAAGAACGGCGTGCCCGGGGGAACGTTGGCGGCGGCCGCGAACCGGAAGTTCCCGATGCCGCCGGGCGTAGAATGCGCAATCGCCACCATCGCTTCGCCTGCGGCCGTGACCCCACGCGGCGACGCCGTGCGCTCGGCCGAGGCGACCCGAACCGTGAAGCTGACGTTTTGCGTCGTGCGGGCGAGCTCGGCGGCCCACGCGGGGAACTCGGGATCGTCGCCATCCGGCCCGAGTGCGGGACCGATGCTCAGCAGCACGCCCTCGGCGACCATGGTGCGATCCAGCGCTTGCAGCGCGGGGAGCGCGTCCGCGCGTGCGCGAGTCGTGGCGCCTTCCAGGAAGGGCTGAGTCGCGATGCGCACGGTCTGGACCTCGTATCCCGCGTCGGCCACGGCCCGCTTCGCGTTCTTGAGAAAGGTCAGCGCGGCATGCAGCCGCTCCGTGTCGGCGGGGCCGCGCAGCGTCGTGCCGGCGGTAATGGTGCGAATGCGGAAGCCCGGGCCGGCGGGGTCGGGCGCCGGCCCGCGCCAGGCGGAGCGGGCGAGCGGTGTCACCGCGGCCGCCCCCAGCATCGCGAGCACGTCCCGCCGCGTCCAGTCATTCACTTCGGAAACGAGTGCTCCGGACCGGGAAACCGGCCCTCGCGGACCTCGGCGGCGTACAGCCGCACCGCTTCCCCTACGTCCTGCGCGAGCGCGGCGTACCGCTTCACGAACTTGGCGGAGAACCGGTCGTTCAAGCCGAGCATGTCGGGGAGGACCAGGACCTGACCGTCGCAGGCGGGTCCCGCGCCGATGCCGATCGTGGGAATGGTGAGCGCCTTGGTGATCTGCGACGCGAGCGGCGCGGGAATGAGCTCGAGCACGATGGCGAACGCCCCGGCCTCCTCGAGCGCCTTGGCCTCCGCCTTGAGTCGTTCCGCCGTTCGCTCCTCCCGCCCTTGCACCCGGTAGCCGCCCAGCGCGTGCACGGATTGCGGCGTGAGGCCCAGATGACCCATGACCGGAATCCCGACCTCCACCAGCGCCCGCACCGTCGCGGCCACCGGCGCCCCGCCTTCGAGCTTCACCGCGTGGCAGCCCGTGTCCTGCAGCACCCGGCCCGCGTTGCGGATGGCATCGGCCGGCGAGATCTGATACGTGAGGAACGGCAGGTCGCACACCACCAGCGCCCGCTCGGCGCCGCGCCGCACGATCCTGGTGTGGTAGATCATCTGATCGAGCGTCGCGGAAAGGGTCGTCTCCTCCCCGGCGAGCACCTGGTTCACCGAGTCTCCCACGAGCAGCACATCCACGCCCGCGGCGTCGAGCAGCCGGGCGAAGAGCGCGTCGTAGCACGTGAGGACGACGATGCGCTCGCCGCGCTGCTTCATCGACAGCAGCTCGTGCACCGTGACGGGTTTGGGAGGCGTGGCGTCAGCCACGCGCGGGCTCCGAGGCGGCGTCGAGCTCCGCCATCTCGCGGAGCCAGAAATCGCGGCGCGGGAGCTCCGGATGCGGGATCGTCAGGTCCGGTTCACGCACGCTGCGGTCGCCGTACCGCACGATGTCCAGGTCCAGGGTCCGCGGTCCCCAGCGCACGCCCGCCTGGCGCTCGCGGCCGCGCTCCGATTCGATCGCGTGCAGGTGGCCCAGCAGCTCGCGAGGCTCGAGGGTCGTCTCGAGCAGGACCATCTGGTTCAGGAAGGCTCCTTGGGGCACCGGGCCGATGGGCGCCGTCTCTTCGACGCGGGAGGTCGCCACGAGGCGTGTCTCCGGCAGCGTCGCGAGGCGGTTCCGCGCGGACGCGAGGTGGCCCACCCGGTCGCCCATGTTCGACCCCAGCGCCACGTACACCCGCTCACCCTTCGCCACTGCGGAATGGTAGCCGGCCTACGCGACGCTGGCAAAGCCGCGGGTCAGCTCCCGCAGCATCGCCGCCACGTCTTCCAGCTCCCGCGTGGCGCGCTCCAGGTCCGTGAGCCCGCGCGCGGCTTCGTCGGCGCGGGTGGCCACGTCGTCCGCTTCGGCGCGGTTCTTCCCGGCGATGTGCGCCACGGCGTGAATCCGCTCGCGCAGCTTCCCGAAGGCCTTGTCCTGCTCGCGGGCGGCCGCGGCGATCCGCTGCGCATGACCTGTCGCCTCGGCCGTCGCCGCCACGATCGCGTCCAGCGCTTCGAGCGCTGCCGACGAGAGCTCCTCCACGCCGCTCACGTTCACCTGCCCCCGCCGCATCTGCTCCACCACCTCGCCCACCTGCCGGTGAATGTCCTGCACCAGCTCGCCCGCTTCGAGCGCCGCGTTGCCGCTCTGCTCGGCGAGCCGGCGCACTTCGTCGGCCACCACGGCGAACCCTTTGCCGTGCTTCCCGGCGCGCGCCGCCTCGATGGCGGCGTTGAGCGCGAGCAGGTTCGTCATGTCGGCCAGCTCGCGGATCGAGGCGATGAACCCCGTGATCCGCCGGCTCACCTGCCCCAGCTGCTGCACTTGGCTCGAGGCCTCGCCCACGAACGCCTTGAGCGCCACCAGCCGTCCGATCGCGTCCCGGATCTGCCCCCGGTTCTTGTTCGCGACCTCGCTCGCCGTCGTGGAGGCCTGGGCCGCTTCGGTGCCGTCCTCGGAGACGCGCCGGGATACCTGAGCCAGACTTTCCGTGGCCTCGAGCCCGCCCGACACCTCCCCCTCCTCGGCCACGACGCCTTGCCGGATCAAGCCGGTGGACTGGGCCACCGCCCTCGCGGTCTCGCGCATCGAAACCGCGGCGCGGGCCAGCGTGGCGAGCTGTTGGGTGAGGGTCTCGACCGTCTCGACGAGGGGCCGGCGCAGCTCGGTGATGTGAATCGCGGTGGCGAGCTGATTGGCGAACGTGTTGATGGTGAGCACGTCCTTGGCGCGGTAGGTCTTGCGCTTGTGATGCTCGAGCTCGAGCGTGCCGATCACCTGGTCGCCGAACTTGAGGGGGACCATCACCAGGCTCTGGACCACGAGCGGCGCATCGGCGAGGCGCTTGTCGCGCGTCACGTCGTCGATCACGACCGCCTCGCCGGTGCGAGTCACGTGCTCGCGCAGCGCCTCGGTGTCCGGTGACGGTTGGCCCCGGTCCGGTCGGCCGATCTGCCCGCGGTAGGCGAGCAGGATCGCGCCCTCCTGCCGCCGGTAGATCCGGAAATCGCCCCAATCGACCAGGCGGTGCGCCAGTCGCTCGATCCGGGCGAAGGAGTCTTCCAGGCTGATGTTGCTCGTGATCACCGCCTCCATGGCGTGGATCTTGTTGAGCTCCTCGGCGGCGATCGCCTCTTCCAGCGTGTGCTTGAAGAGGAGCCCCAGCGCGCCCAGCGCCGCCGCCACGAACACCCAGGCGAGCGGCGGCCAGTAGGCGACGGTGCCTACGATGATGCCGACGGCGATCAGGCTGGCCCCGTAGCCGATGCACTCGTAGCGCAGGATGAGCAGGCGCTCGTCCTGCTCCAGCTTGCCGCGAATGATCAGGGCGAAGTAGAACAGCAACCGGCTGATGACGAAATACGCCAGCGCGTAGAAGAACAGCGCGGGCACGAGCTCGACGTGCAGTCCCGGGGCGGTCACCTCCGAGACCCGCAGGGCCGCGGCATAGATGCCGTACGCGCCCACCAGGGCGACGACCTCGCGGCCCAGGTTCACGAGCGCCGCCCGGAACATCTTCTTCTGCCACAGCCAGTCGGCCGCGAGCACGCCGCCGGCGACGGCGAGCGCGGTGGCCGGAGCGCCCACCAGCAGACACCCGGCGAGGGCCACGAGGCCGGTCTGCGTGAGGTAGGAGTACTTGCTCAACGGCACCTGTGCGCCGCGCAGCAGGAAGGCGGCGACGGTCATGGCGACGATCTCGAGCAGCTGGGCCGTCCAGCGCGGATCGACGATCAGGATCGCGGCCAGGAGCAGCGGCCCGCCGATCGCGAGGGCGCGGCTGTAGACCACGACGAGGCGGTTGGCGGTCATGGCGTGCGCACCGCCGCGGCGAGCTCGCGTACCAGGCGCTCCGCCGCACCGAGCCCGTCCTGCCCCAGCGCTTCGACGATGGCGCTGCCGACCACCACGCCGTCCGCCAGGGCCGCGGTGGCGCGCGCCTGCGCGGGCGTGCCGATGCCGAATCCCACGGCCAGCGGCAGCGGGCTCGCGGCGCGCACCCGGCCCACGTGCCCGGCCAGGTCCGGCGGCACCTGGTCGCGCGCGCCCGTCACGCCGAGACGGGAAATCAGGTAGAGAAAGCCGCTCGCCCCGCGCACCGCGCGAGTCAATCGCTCCGGGCTCGTGGTGGGCGCGATCAGCCGGATCCACACGAGCGGGCTCGCCCCCACGAGCGCTTCGATCTCGGGGTCCGCCCCCGCGGGGAAATCGGTGAGGACCAGCCCCGAGACCCCCGCCGCCGCCGCGTCGCGCACGAAGCGCTCCAACCCGAACGCCAGGACGGGGTTCAGGTACGTCATCACGATCACGGGAATCGTGAGCGCCGCCCGGTGGATCTGTTCGAGCACGCGCGCCACCGTCATCCCCTGGTCCAGCGCGGCCTGCGTCGAGCGCTGGATGGTGGGGCCATCGGCGAGCGGGTCCGAGAACGGGATCCCGACTTCGAGGAAGTCGGCGCCCGCGCCGGCCACAACCCGCAACGCCTCGAGCGACACGGCCGGCGTCGGGAATCCCGCGGTGAGGTAGGGGATGAGGGCGGCGCGCCGGACGGCGGGGTTGCCGCGCAAGGACCGCCAGCGTTCGGCGATCGGGTGGTCAGACAAAGTAGTCGGCGACGTTGATGCCGTATTTGACCGGGTCGGTGACCTTGACGATGGTGCGGGGATAGTTGCCCTGCGCGTCGCGCTGGGCGAGGTCGACGAGGAATCCCGGGTGTACCAGTCCGCCCTCGGGCGTCGTCACCACCCGCACCATCGGGCGGTGCACATGGGTCACGTCCGGGTTGGCGCCATGGACGACCGCGACCTCGTACGTATCGAGGATGACGCACGTCCCCACGGGATAGATGCCGATCAGGTTGATGAACGCCTTCACGATGATGGGGTCATAGCCGCGCCGCGGGTTCTCCCACATTTCCTTGAGCACCTGGTCGGGCTGGATCGGGACGGTCTGGTAGACCCGGCGGCTCGTGGCGGCGTCGAAGCCGTCGGCGACGGCGACGATCTTCGAGTAGATGGAGAGGTCGCGCCCCCGCAGCGACTTGGGGTAGCCCGTGAGATCGGTCTTCATGTGGTGCTCGTAGGCGACGATCATGCCCCGGTAGGGGATCTCGCCGTAGCCGCGCAGGCCGAACAGCGTGAGCACACCGAGCCAGGGGTGGGCCTGCATGATGCGCCACTCTTCGTCGCTGAGCCCGCCCTGCTTGTTGAGCACCTCGAGCGGGACGCGCGACTTGCCCACGTCGTGGAACAGCGCGGCCATGCCGAGGTCGTAGAGCTGCAGCTTGCTCAGGCCCAGCTTGCGGCCCAGCGCGACCGAGAAGATGCAGACGTTCACCGAGTGGGTGAACGTGTACTCGTCGTAGTCGCGCAGCGTGGTGAGGCCCATCAGCGAGGCTTCGTTGTTGAGTACCTGATCGACGATGGCCTGGACGGCCCGCTTCACCTTCTTCACGTTGGCCGTGCGGCCCATGCGGATCGAGTTGATGACCTCCTTGGTCACGGCCACCGACCGCGCGTACGTGCGCTTCGCCGCCTCCTTCTGGCGCTCCTCGTCCTCCGCTTCCTCGTCGGTCTCGAGCGGGGGTTCGACGCCGACGTGCGTCACGCCGGCATCCGACAGCTTCTGGCCCAGCTCGAAGATCTTGTTGGGCGTGGCCTCCTTCGCGGCGTAGGACAGGAGCAGCGACACGAAGATCTGCAGCTGCTTGCGCTCTACGCCCTCGTCGATCCGCACCGCCCCGACCCCGCACTGCCGCAGCACGCCCAGGATGTGCGAGAACGACGCGTAGTTGTCGAGGTCGAGGCGCAGGCGGGTGGAATTGACGAAGATGAACTCGCCCTGCATGCGCAGCTCGAGCTCCTTCTCGACGTCGAGCAGGTGCTGGGTGCTCTGCGCGAGGTCGTCGAGCGCCTTCTGCACCTGCGCGTTCTCCACCGGATAGAGCTTGAGGGAGCGAAAAGCGGTATACAGCACGACGAGGAAGTCCCGTCCGGCGTGCCGCAGGAAGCCGTCGGTTGTCTGGACGGTATCCGCGAAGGAGGCGCGGGGAGGGGGGCCGCCGCCGGTCAGGCGCCCACCTCGCGCAGGGCCCGGGTCACGGCGTTGCGCACCAGGGGCTCCTTGTCCTGCGCCGCCCGCTCCAGCACCGCCCGCGCTTCGGGCGTGCGGATCTTTCCGAGCGCCATGGCCGCGCACGCCCGGGTCTCGGGGGCTTCCCGCTTGCCGAGCAGGCCCTTGGCCACGAGCAGCTTGTCGAGCGCGGCGATGCCCTTCGCGCCCACCAGCGCGCCGTACGCTTCGAAGAACGCCATTTTCTCCGTGAGGTCGGCGTTGCGGAGCTTGGACCCGCTCACGATCGCCTCGACCCGCGCGGCGGCGTTGCGGTAGCCGCGCGAGGCCAGGAACCGTACGGCCGCGATGCGGACGTCGCGGTCGTCGTCGTCGATCGCCCGCTCGAGCAGGCGCAGCGCGGACGGGCTGGCGATGGCCGTGAGGGCTTCGACCACGGCGAGCTTGAGCGGGCGATCGCTCGACGCGAGCAGCGGCTCCATCCCGTCCGGCGCGCCGGGAAGCTTGAGACGCCCGGCGAGCTTCACCATCTCCAGTTGCGCGCCGCTGTCCTCGCTCCGGAGGGCCTTGAGCACTTCGCCGGCGTTCGCCTGCGCCAGGCGGGCGGCGGCCGCCTGCACGAGATCCTTCACGCGCTCGTTGTGGAGTTTGGCGATCCAGCCCATGAGCGTCGGCAGCGCTTCGGGGCTGAGCTCCTGGAACAGCTCGGCGAGTTCCTCCTCGGTGGGGTGCATCGCCGCTTCGTCGAGCGACTGTAGCAGCTGCGACAGCGCGTCCCGCTGCGACAGGCGGCCCGGCAGCCCCTCGAGCGTCTTGCGGTGCTCCGGGATGATTTCCCGCGCGCGCTGCAGAATGGCCCGCGTTTCCCGGAGAATGTAGGCGACGGAGCGAAAGTCGCCGGCCCCCAGCAGATAGGGAATGAAGTTCTCGACGATCGAGATCAGCTCCGCCCGCACGGTGCCGTACGTCTGCAGCTCGAGCAAATCGAACAGCATCGACAGGACGTTGCGACGCAGGTCCTGGGAGTACTCGCGGTCGACGTCCTTCTTGAGGTAATCGACCTCGCTGTCTTCGAGGAAATAGAGCGTGGTATCGAAATCGTCGATCGACACCAGCCCTTCGCGCTTGGGCGGCGCCTCTTCCTGCACGTGGTGCCGGATGTCGGTGGGCTGCGTGGAGGGGATCGTCTCGCCCTTCTCGATCGGGACCGCGTTCTCCGAGGCGAGCTCGCGGAACGTGTACGCCACGAACTGGAAGTCCTGCGCCCACAACAGCGTGAGCAGATCGTCCGGGGCGTCGGCCTGGAGGTTGCGCGCCTGCTGCAGCACGCCCAGGAAGCGCACGATCTCGGTCTCTTCCACCCCCGGCCGGAAGGTGAGCGAGCGGACCCCGTCCTTGAACAGCGTCCAGGCGATGCTCTCGTTGCGCTGATCCTGGCTGTAGACGACGTTGTCTTCCCAGCGCATCTCCGTCTCGCCGACGTCGAACACCAGATCGTCCGTCGCCTGCCAGATCTGGCGGAACGCCGCGCGGATGTTGTCGACCGCTCGCTGGTAGACCGGGTTGTTCGGCAGGTAGAGCTGCGTGGCCCTGATCCCCTTGGACAGGACCTGCATCAGCTCCTCGACCTGCTGCGGTGGCAGCGCCAGCTCGGGTACGGGCGCGTTCGTCAGAGAGTGGCTCCCGTCAGTTCCGCGACCATGGCGACGTCCTTGTCGCCGCGGCCGCTCAGGTTCAGCACGACGAGGTCGCCCGCACGAAACGTCCCCCGGCGACCCAGCACCCACGCGACGGCGTGGGCGCTCTCCAGCGCCGGCAGGATTCCCTCGAGGCGCGAGAGCGCCGCGAACGCCTGCAACGCCTGCCGATCCGTCACTGCCTCATACAATACGCGCCCGCTGTCCTTCAGGTAAGCGTGTTCGGGTCCGACACCGGGGTAATCGAGCCCCGCCGACACGCTGTGCGCGGGTTGCACCTGCCCGTCGGCGCTCTGCAACAAGTAGCTCAGGCTGCCGTGGAACACGCCCGGCCGCCCGCGCCCGAGCGACGCGGCGTGGCGCTCCGTGTCGACGCCCTCGCCCGCGGCTTCCACGCCCACGAGCGCCACGTCCCGATCGTCCAGAAAGGCGGTGAAGATCCCCATGGCGTTGGAGCCGCCGCCTACGCACGCGACCACCGTGCCCGGCAGGCGGCCCCAGCGCTCCAACACCTGGGCCCGTGCCTCGCGGCCGATCACCGACTGAAAGTCGCGCACCATGCGCGGGAACGGGTCGGGCCCCACCACCGAGCCGATGATGTAGTGCGTGGTGGTGACGTTCGTGACCCAATCGCGCAGCGCTTCGTTGGTGGCGTCCTTCAGGGTGCGCGTGCCCGACGTCACGGGCACCACCCGCGCGCCCATCAACTCCATGCGGTATACGTTGAGCCGCTGACGCCGCATGTCCTCTTCTCCCATGTACACGACACACTCGAGCCCGAAGCGCGCGCACACCGTCGCCGTCGCCACGCCATGCTGGCCCGCCCCCGTCTCCGCGATGATGCGCCGCTTCTGCATCCGCCGGGCGAGCAGCGCCTGCCCCAGCGTGTTGTTGATCTTGTGCGCCCCCGTGTGGTTCAGATCCTCCCGCTTGAGGGCGATCACCACGCCGGCGCCGATCTCCGCGCCGAGCCGCGGCGCCTCGGTGAGCGGCGTGGGGCGGCCGACGTAGTCCTTGAGCAGCCCCTCGAGCTCGGCCCAGAAGGCCGGGTCGCGTTGCGCCGTCTCGTACACCCGTTCCAGCTCCTCGAGCGCGGCCATGAGCGTTTCCGGGACGTAGCGGCCGCCGTAGGGGCCGAAGCGACCGGGCGTCGGGACGCGGATGTCGGTCACCGAACTGACCCATTGCGGATTGGCGATTGCGGATTGCGGATTGACAGGGCGGACGTCGTGCAGCAAACCTGGCCATGGTCCACGACATGGGCCCGTCGAGTCCGCAATCCGCAATCCGCAATCCGCAATCCCATCACCGCCCCCTCCCCTTTCTCGGGACGCCCGTCAGCGCCCGCACCGCTGCCCCCGGATCGGCTGTCCGGGCGACCGACGTGCCCACCAGCACCAGGTCCGCGCCGGCCGCCGCCATGCGCTCGACGTCCTCGCGGGTCTCGATGCCGCTTTCGGCGACCACGGGCACGCTCGTGGGAACGCGCGCCACCAGTCGCTCCGCCAGCCCGAGATCGACCGCGAACGTCCCGAGGTCGCGGCTGTTCACGCCCACCGCCGCCGGCTCGACGGCCAGCGCGAGGTCCAGCTCGGCGTCCGAATGGACCTCCACCAGCACGCCCAGCGCGAGCCCCCGGGCCGCATCCGCCAGCGCGCGCAGTCGCTCCGGCGCGAGCGCCCGCACGATCAAGAGCGCCGCGCTCGCTCCCGCCGCCCGCGCCTCGTACAGTTGCAGCTCGTCGAGAATGAAGTCCTTGCGCAGCACCGGCACGCTCACGCAGCGCACCACCCGGGACAGGTCGTCGAGCGTTCCGCCGAAGTGCCGCTCGTCGGTCAGTACGGAGATCGCCACCGCCCCGCCGTGCTCGTACGCCCGCGCGTGCGTCGCCGGATCGAGGTCCTCACGGATCGCGCCTGCCGACGGCGACCGCCGTTTGACTTCGGCAACCACGCCGACCGTTGGCCCCGCGAGCGCCGGCGCGAAGCGGCGCGGCTCCGGCGCAAGAGCGGCCCGGCGCGCGAGCTCGCGCGCGTGGGGCCGCAGGCCCGCGATGCGCTCCCGCGTGGTGCTGAGAATGGCGTCGAGACGGCTTTCCGGCATGCTTGCGTTCGGTCGATTTTCGGGTAGATTAGGCTTCGGTTTCCGTTCGGGAGAAAGCGTGCCGCTCACCCGCCGTCAGCGCGAGATTCTCGATTTCATCTCGGGGCAGATCGCCGCCCAGGGATACGCCCCGAGCTTCGAGGAGATCGCGCAGCGCTTCACGTTCCGCTCGCTCGCCACGGTCCACGAGCACCTCACGAACCTCGAGCGCAAGGGCTACATCCGCCGCGCCCACAACGAGAGTCGCGGCATCGAGGTCGTGCCCCCGCGCGGTCAGACCGGCGCCAGCGAACTGCCGCTGTATGGACTGGTCGCCGCCGGCGAGCCGATCGAGGCGGTGAGCGGCAACGACACCATCGCGGTGCCCGACGAGTTGGTACCCCGCCGCGGCCGCAGCTACGTGCTGAAGGTGCGGGGTCAGTCGATGATCGACGAGCACATCAAGGACGGCGATTTCATCGTGGTTCACGAGCGCAACCAGGCCGACAATGGCCAGACCGTGGTCGCGCTGGTGCAGGGCTCGAGCGCCACCGTCAAGCGATTCTATCGCGAGCCGGGAGGCTGGATCCGGCTCGAGCCGGCGAATCCTGCCATGACGCCGCTCCGTCTCAACGAGCGCGACGTTACGGTTCAGGGGGTCGTCGTGGGCGTCATCCGGAGGTATTAGTGCCGTTCCAACTTGGTGTAACGCGACACTGGTCACCGGTCAACCGCGCTCAGTTGGAACGGCATTAGTCGCGCGGCGCAGGCGTTCCAGCGCTTCACGACCCTTCCCCGCGCGCACCACCTCGCGTGCCCGAGTGACTCCGGCGGCGTACGAGTCGGCGAGCCCCGCCACGTAGATGGCCGCGCCCGCGTTGAGCAGCACAGCGGCGAGACCGGCGGTGTCGTGGCCCCCGTCGCCCAAGAGCCGCTCGATCCGTGCCGCGTTGGCCGCGGGTGCCGCCCCGGCGAGCGGCGTCACGTCGGCGATGGCGAGGCCGTAGCGGTCGGGATCGAGCTCCCACGCCGTCACTGCTCCCGCCTTCACCTCCCACACGTCGCTGATGCCCTGCGGCGCGATCTCGTCCATGCCGATGCGGCCGTGCACGACGAGCGTGTGGTCCGTCCCGAGGCGCGCCAGCGCGGCGGCCACGAGGGGCGCGCGGTCCCGCTCGGCCACGCCCACGACCTGCCGTTGCACGCCCGCCGGGTTGGCGAGCGGGCCCAGCAGGTTCATCACGGAAGGCATGGCGAGCTCGCGGCGGATCGGACCCGCGTACTTCATGGCGGGGTGAAAGTTGGGCGCGAACAGGAAGGTCAGGCACGTTGCGCGCAATACGCGCGCCGCGTCCGCGGCGTCGAGCGCGATCCGCACGCCCAGCGCTTCGAGCACGTCGGCCGACCCGCACTGTGACGTGAACGAGCGGTTGCCGTGTTTGGCGACGGAAGCGCCGGCCCCCGCCGCGACGAACGCCGCGGCAGTCGAAATGTTGAACGTGGACACGGTCCCGCCACCGGTGCCACAGGTGTCCACGAGGTGCGCGCCGTGCGCCTCCACCCGCACCATGGCCTCGCGCAGCGCGCGCGCGGCGCCGGCGATCTCCTCCGCGGTCTCGCCCTTCACGCGCAGGCCGATGAGCAGCGCGGCGATCTGCACCGGGGTGGCTTCGCCGCGCATCACCGCGCCGAACACCTCGGTCGCGTGGCGCTCGCTCAGCGACTGGCGGTTGGCGAGGGCGGCGATCGCCCGGGGGAGCGGCGCGGGTGCGGGCTGGGACGACGGGGGCACGGGACTCGGGGTTTCGGGCCTGGCAAAGCTACCCGGAAAAATCGCGTTTTGTCAAATGCCACAACGGGTTGCGTGGCTTGATTGACCCCTCGTTTCGCCCTATCTTTCGGCCGTGACGAGCCGGCCCTACCTCGCCGTGGCGCAGTACGACGGGGCGGAGTTCGCGGGCTGGCAGCGGCAGCCGGACGGCCGCACGGTGCAGGCCGAGTTCGAGGCCGTGCTGGAGAAGCTGATGGGCCGGCGCACCGCGGCGACCGGCGCCGGCCGGACCGACACCGGCGTGCACGCCCTGGGGCAGGGAGTCGGGTTCCTGGCGAGCGAGCGCTGGGCGGCTGACCCGGGCGGGTTGCACCGGGCCCTGAATGCCCTGCTGCCGCGCGACATCTGGGTGGAGCGGCTGCACGCGATGCGGCCCGGGTTTCACGCGCGCAACAGCGCGCTGGCCCGGCGTTACCGCTACGTGATCGGCACTGACGAGGGGGCGCACTCGCCGTTCCGGCGGCCGTACGAATGGGCGCTCGGGCGGCCGCTCGAGGTCACGTTGCTGGCGCGTGCCGCGGAGCTGCTCGTGGGCGAGCACGACTTCCGCGGCCTCGCGGCGAGCGGTGCGCGCTCGACCCGACCCCACTACCGCAGCCGCGTGGCGCTCGCCGAGTGGGCGCCGCGGACTGACGGAGCGGGGGTGACGTTCACGATCGAGGCCGACCGGTTCCTGCATCGCATGGTGCGCTTTCTCGTGGGCGCCATGGTGGACGTCGCGTTGTGCCGGCGCCCGCTCGAGGACCTTCCCCGTCTGCTCAGCGCGACCGACAACCAGGCGGCGAGCCCGCCGGCGCCGCCCCAGGGCCTGTATCTCGAGGCGGTGCGTTATCCCGCTGACCTCTACGCCGAGGCGTGAGCCATGAAGTTCTTCCTCGATACCGCGAGCCTCAAGGACATCAGTTGGGCGGCCCAGGCGGGCTTGATCGACGGGATCACGACCAACCCCTCGCTCCTCGCCAAGCAGGCCGGTGACCTGGACCCGCGGGACGTGCTGAAGGAGATCTGTTCGCTGGTCGACGGCCCCGTCTCCGCCGAGGTGGTCGCCGTGGACACCGACGGGATGGTGCGCGAGGGCAAGCAGCTCGCCCAGATCGCCGACAACATCGTCGTCAAGATTCCGATGCTCGAGGCGGGCATGGTCGCGGTGCGGCGGCTCGCCGGCGAGGGCATCAAGACGAACGTCACCCTCTGCTTCTCGAGCGTGCAATGTCTCGTCGCCGCCAAGGCGGGCGCGACGTACGTGAGCCCCTTCATCGGCCGGCTCGACGACGTGGGTCAGGAGGGGATGGACGTGATCCGCGAGGCGCGCGTCATCTTCGACAACTACCAGATCGCCACCGAAATCCTGGCGGCCTCGATCCGCCATCCGCGCCACGTGGTGGAAGCGGCGATGATCGGGGCGGACGTCGCCACCCTGCCCCCCGACGTCCTGAAAAAGCTGCTGCTCCACCCGCTCACCGACCGCGGGCTGGAGCAGTTCCTCGCGGACTGGAACACGCTCGCGGCGCGCGCGAAGGCGCCGGTTTGACCTACAGCTCGCCCCTCTCCCAGCGCTACGCCTCCCCGGCGATGCAGGCTCTGTGGGGAGAGCGGCGCCGAATCGGCCTGTGGCGGCGGCTCTGGCTCGCCTTGATGGAGGTCGAGCGCGAGCTGGGACTCGACATCCCCGAGCGCGCCCTCGTCGAGCTGCGCGGACACCTGGACGACGCCGATCCGGAGCGCGCGGCCGAGCACGAGAAGCGGTTGCGGCACGACGTGATGGCCCACATTCACCACCTCGGCGAGCAGGCGCCCGCCGCGCGGCCGTTCCTGCACCTCGGCGCAACCAGCGCCTACGTCACGGACAACACCGACCTGATCCTGATGCGGGAGGGCCTGCAGCTGCTGCTGGGCCGCATCGCGGCGGTCCTGGTCGCGCTCGCCAAGCTGGCGCGCCGGGAGCGCGCCGTGCCGTGCCTGGCCTACACCCACTTCCAGCCGGCGCAGCTCACCACCGTCGGGAAGCGGGTCACCCTGTGGATGCAGGAGTTTCTGCTCGATGCGGAGGAGTTGCTGCACCGGCTCGACGCGCTGCAGTTCCGCGGCGTCAAGGGGACCACGGGAACCCAGGCGAGCTTCCTCGAGCTGTTCGACGGCGACGACGAGAAAGTGCGCGAGCTCGATACGCGGGTGGCGCTGAAGATGGGGTTCACCAGGGTCTTCCCCGTCACGGGTCAGACGTACACCCGCAAGCTCGACGCGCAGGTGCTCGCGGCGCTCGCCAGCGTGGCGCAGTCGGCCGCGAAGCTCGCCACCGATGTGCGACTGCTGCAGCACGAGGGGGAGATCCTGGAGCCGTTCGAGAGCGATCAGGTGGGCTCGTCGGCCATGGCGTACAAGCGCAATCCAATGCGCGCCGAGCGGATCACGGGCCTGGCGCGCTTCGTCATCGAGCTCGAGGGGAACGCCTGGCACACGGCATCCGAGCAGTGGCTCGAGCGCACGCTCGACGACAGTGCCAACCGCCGGCTGGTGCTGCCCGAGGCGTTTCTGGCGAGCGACGCCATCCTCGTGCTCGCGACCAACGTGGCGGCGGGACTGGAGGTACGCGAGGCCGTGATCGCGCGACACGTGGCCGCCCAGCTCCCCTTCTTCGCCACCGAGCGGCTGCTCATGCGCGGCGTGAAGGCGGGGGGAGACCGCCAGCGCCTGCACGAGGTGATCCGGACGCACAGCCTCGCGGTCGCGCAGGCGATCGCGGAGCAAGGAGTCGCGAACGACCTGCTCGAGCGCTTGGCGCGCGACCCGGCCTTCAAGGCGCTGCACGTCGCGCTCGCCCCGGGGGAGCTCGATCCGGCGGCCTACGTGGGCCGGGCGCCCCGCCAAGTGGACGATTTCCTCGAGCGCGCGCTGCCGGGCGTGCTGCACCGGATCGAGGCGGTGGCCCCCACCGTCGCAACGGCCGAGGTGAACGTATGACCGCTCCGCTGGTCGCGAGCGCCCTGCCCCTGCCACTCGCGCGGCGGGGGAAAGTGCGCGAAGTGTACGAGATCGAGGCCGACACCCTGCTGCTCGTGGCGAGCGATCGGGTGAGCGCATTCGACGTGGTGTTGCGGGAGCCGGTGCCGCACAAGGGCGCGGTGCTCACGCAGCTCAGCGCGTTCTGGTTCGAGCGCCTGGCGTCGGTCATCTCGAGCCACTTTCTCTCGGCCGATGCGGACGAGATCATCGCACGAGTTCCGACACTCGAACCCGTTCGCCCGACCCTTACGGGCCGGGCCATGCTCGTCCGGCGAACGACGCCGGTGCCGTTCGAGTGCGTGGTGCGCGGCTACCTCTCGGGGTCCGCCTGGGCGGAATATCGCCGGTCCGGCACGCTCGCCGGGGAGCCCATGCCGCAGGGTCTCAGCGAGAGCGCGCGGCTCGATCCCCCGATCTTCTCTCCCGCCACGAAAGCCGAAGTCGGGCACGACGAGAACGTGACGGTCGCGCACGTCGTGCGGGCCCTGGGCCGCTCGCAGGCCGACCAGCTGCAGCAGGCCAGCCTCGCCTTGTACGAGGCGGGCCGCGAGCACGCCGCCCGGCGCGGCATCATCATCGCGGACACGAAGTTCGAGTTCGGCACGTCGTCGGATGGCCGGCTCCTGGTCATCGACGAGATCCTCACCCCCGACTCGTCGCGCTTCTGGCCCGCGGACCGCTATGAGCCCGGCAAGAGCCAGCCGAGCTTCGACAAGCAGCCGCTGCGCGACTACCTCGCGGGCCTGAAACAGCAAGGCGAGTGGGACGGCAACGCGCCGCCGCCGCCCTTGCCGGCGGAGGTAGTGCGGGCGACGAGCGAGCGGTACCTGAAAGCCTATGAACTGATCACGGGGAAACCGCTGGAGATTGGATGATGACACTGATTGCGGATTGCGGATTGCGGATTGCGGAATCGACATGCGTGTTTCCAATCCGCAATCCGCAATCGCCAATCCGCAATTGGTGCGGGGGGTGGCGGTGAGGCTGGCCCCCGAAGGCTGGCCCTTCATCCTTCCCGGCTGGGCGCTCGTGGTGCTCGGAGCGTGGGTGGCGCGCGGGTCGCCGTGGGTGTGGGTACCGGAAGGGGTCCTGTTTCTGATCGCGGTGTGGCTGCTGGTCTTCTTCCGCGACCCGGTCCGTGCGGGACCGCGTGGCGATGAGTACGTGATCGCGCCCGCGGACGGCAAGATCGTCGACGTCCGCGTGGTCGACGAGCCCATGTACTTGAAGACCCAGGCGACGCGCATCTCGATCTTCATGAGCGTGTTCGATGTGCATGTGAACCGCTATCCGGCCACGGGCAAGGTGGAGCTGGTGCGCCACAACCCGGGGCGCTTCCTGCACGCCGCCTCCGACAAGGCGAGCCTCGACAACGAGCAGGCCTCGGTCGGCGTGCGCGCGGCGCGGGGCCCGCTGCTGGTGCGGCAGATCGCCGGGCTCATCGCGCGCCGCATCGTCACCGACGGCACCGTGGGCGGGCGCGCGACCCAAGGGGAGCGCATGGGGATGATCCGATTCGGCTCGCGCGTGGACGTGTTTCTCGTCGTCGCCGCCCGGCCGGCGGTGCGGGTGACCGTGGGCGACCGGGTGCGGGCGGGGGCGAGCGTGCTGGCGGAGTACGGGTCGTGAGGGCCTTCCCCGCCCCGTCGATGCGGCGCGTCGTGATCGTCGTGCCCAGCCTGTTCACGCTCTTCAACCTGTTCTTCGGCATCTGGGCCATCGTGCTGGCGTCGCGCGGCGAGTTCTACCGGGCGGGGTGGTACATCTTCTTCGCCGGCATTCTCGACACGCTCGACGGCCGGGTCGCCCGGCTCTCCAAGACCGGCACCCGCTTCGGGGCGGAGCTCGACAGCCTGGTGGACGTGGTGAGCTTCGGGGTGGCGCCGGCCTTCCTCATTTATCAGCTCGAGTTCGCGAGCGGGGGGCAGGTGGAGTGGATCTTCTGCTACTTCTACGTGATGGCGGCGGCGATCCGGCTGGCCCGGTTCAACATCACGCAGGCGGGTCGCGCCAAACGCTCCTTCATCGGCCTGCCCTCGCCCGCCGCGGGCATGACGCTGGCGACGTTCTACCCGTTCACGACCACGGCCCTGTATCAGCAGGTGTTCCGCGTCCTGCCGCGCCATCACCTGATGCAGTTTCTGATGATTGGGCTCACCATCCTGATGGTGAGCAACGTGCGCTACGCCACCATGCCGCGGGCGGGTGTGAGGACGCTACGTGGACTCTTGGGACTCGCGACGATCCTGTTTATCCTGACCTTCGGCATTCTCGAGCACGACGCGTTCTTCTTCCCTCTGGGGGTCGCGTACATGGCGTACGGCGTGCTGCGGGCCACGGTACTCGGCTTCTTCTTCGAAGCGAGCGAGGACGAGGAAGCCGAGATCGCCGGGCCGATCGTGATCGCCAACGGCGAGCGAGAGGCCGGGACGTATACAAAGCCCCGGGGCATCGCCCCCCGCGGGGGGCCGAGATGAGCGCGTTCCGAGTGGAGGTGCGGGTCATGCCCCGGGCCGCCCTGCTCGACCCGCAGGGTCAGGCCGTCGAGCACGCCCTGCATGCCCTGGGCTTCGGGGACGTGGCCCAAGTGCGGATGGGCAAGCATCTGGTCCTCGAGGTCAAGGCCGCGACGCGTGACGAAGCGCTGGCGCGTGCCCGCGCCATGTGCGAACGCCTGCTCGCCAACCCGGTCACCGAGGACTACGACGTCGTGGTCGGCGGGGGAGCTGCCCGTTGAAGCGGGTCGCCGTGATCGTCTTTCCCGGCTCGAACTGCGACGCGGATGCGCTCGCGGCCGCCCGCGACGCCGGCTCGGAGGCCTATTTCGTCTGGCACCGCGATACCACCGTGCAGGGGGCCGATGTCGTCGTCCTCCCGGGGGGCTTCAGCTACGGCGACTATCTCCGCTCGGGCGCGATCGCGCGGTTTTCTCCGGTGATGACGGCCGTGGCCGAGCACGCGCGCGCCGGCGGCGCCGTACTCGGCATCTGTAACGGGTTCCAGATCCTGTGCGAGGCCGGGCTGCTCCCTGGCGGCCTGATGCGGAACGCCCGCCTGCGGTTCCTGTCGCGCCCCACGTGGGTGCGGGTCGAGCAGCCCGACACGCCGTTCACCTGCCTGTACCGGCGAGGCGAGGTCCTCGAGATCCCGATCGCGCACGGGGACGGGCGCTACGTGGTGGACGCGCGGACGGCCGCCGAGCTCGAGGCGACGGGGCGGGTAGTGTGGCGCTACGTGCGCGACAACCCGAACGGCTCGACCAACGATATCGCCGGCGTGACGAACGCCGGTCACAATGTGGTGGGGATCATGCCGCACCCGGAGCGCCGCAACGCCCCGGCACTGGGCGGCCAGGACGGGGCCCGTGTTTTTCTTTCGATGGAGGCTCGACATGCGACGCAGCACGCTGTGGATGTGCGCGCTCGTGATGGTCGCCACCTCAGGGTGTAAGCAGGTCAGCGACCAGTACGCGAAGATCAAGCAGACCATCGAGGCGAAGATCGCCCAGCGCCGGGGACGGGCCCCCACGCCCCCGCAGCCCGCGCCTCCGATTCCCCGGGCCAGCGCCGATACGCCGCTCGCGTCCGTCGCTCCCCCGCCCGCCGCGCCGTCTGCGACGCCCGGCCGCCGGCATGTGGCGCGGGCGCCCGAGCTGCCTCGCCCCGCCCGCGACGTCCCCTACGAGTCGCCCGACACGGGCACCATCGCTCCGGGCATGGGCGAAAAGGAGATCTACGCCCTCTGGGGCCCGCCGATCAGCGTGCGCCACCGGGGAGAGATGACGTTCTTGTACTTCCGCAATGGCTGCGAGTACACGTGCGGGACGGAAGACGTGGTGTTCCTCCAGAACGGGCAGGTCGTGGACGCCGTGCTGCGCTGGCCCGGACACGGCTACAGCGGGCAATCGTCCTCGCCGGCCGCCACGCCACCCCACGGTCCCGCACGTCCCGGTGGTGACACCTTGACGGTCAAGTCACCCTCGACGCCAGGAGGCCGATGACCGACAAGCCCAGCCGCAACGAAGAGGAATACTTCGCCAAGCGCGACGCCGAGTTGTTGCGCCAGCAGCGCGCCAGCGCGCAACAGGCGGCGGCCCAAGCCGAGCGCCGGTCCCATTACATGAAGTGCCCCAAGTGCGGCTACGATCTGATCACCGGCGAGTGGCACGGGATCCAGATCGACCAGTGCACGCACTGCCACGGGTTGTGGTTCGACGCGGGCGAGGCCGAGAGCGTGATCGCCCATCCGCAACCCAACGTGATCGCCCGCGTGTTCCGGGCCGTGCTTCGAGGCGTGTCCGGGGCCAAGGCGTCGGACACGTGACGGCGAGCGCGTTCCCCGGCGATCCCCCGATCACGCCGCAGCTCGTTCGCGAACACAACCTCACCGACGCCGAATACGGCCGCATCACCGCGCTGCTGGGGCGGACGCCCACGTTCGCCGAGCTGGGCGTGTTCTCCGCCCTCTGGAGCGAGCACTGCTCGTACAAGCATTCGCGTCCGATCTTGAAGACCTTCCCCACGGCCGGCCCGCAGGTCGTGCAGGGGCCGGGCGAGAACGCCGGCGTGCTGCGGCTGCCGGGCGGGTGGGCCGTGGCGTTCAAGATCGAATCGCACAACCACCCCTCGGCGGTCGAGCCCTATCAGGGTGCGGCCACGGGAGTAGGCGGGATCCTGCGCGACGTCTTCACCATGGGCGCGCGGCCGGTGGCGGTCCTCAACAGCCTGCGCTTCGGATCGCTCGACGACGCGCGCAACCGCTACCTCTGCGCCGGCGTGGTGAAAGGCGTGGGGGACTACGGCAACTGTGTGGGCGTACCCACGCTGGGCGGTGAAGTCGACTTCGGGCCGGGCTACGGCGGGAATCCGCTCGTCAACGCCATGTGCGTCGGCCTGCTGCGGGAGCAGGACCTCATCACGGCGGCGGCACACGGCGTCGGAAACATCCTGCTCGTGGTGGGGTCGCGCACCGGCCGCGACGGCATTCACGGCGCGTCGTTCGCCTCCGAGGAGCTGACACGCGAGAGCGAGCAGCGGCGGCCCCAGGTGCAGGTGGGCGACCCCTTCACCGAGAAGCTGCTGCTCGAGGCGAGCCTCGAGCTGATCGCGTCCGGTCACATCGTGGCCATCCAGGACATGGGAGCGGCGGGACTCACCTCGTCGTCGGCGGAGATGGCGGCAAAGGGGAACGTGGGCGTGGAGATCGACCTCGCCCGCGTCCCCACACGCGAGCCGGGGATGACCCCCTACGAGATCCTGCTCTCGGAGTCGCAGGAGCGGATGCTGGTGGTGGCGAAGGTGGACCGCGTGGCACCGGTCGAGGCGATCGCGGCCAAGTGGGAGCTCGACGCCACGCCGATCGGGCGGGTGACGGACGACGGCCTGTATCGCGCGACGTGGGGCGATCAAGTGGTGGTCGAGATCCCCGGCCAGCGATTGATCGACGACTGTCCGGTCTATCACCCGGAGGCACGGGAAGATCCCACAATCGGCGCGCTGCGGCGCAGTTCCCCGTCCCCCGTCCCTCGTCCCCCTTCCCCGGGGGAAGCTTTGCTGAGCCTCCTTGACCATCCCCCCATCGCCTCGAAGCGCTGGGTCTACGAGCAGTACGACTCGACCGTTCAGGCAGGCACCGTGCTCGGGCCGGGCGGCGATGCCGGCGTGATTCGCGTGCGGGATGCCGAATTCGGCCTCGCGGTGACGGTCGACGGCAACAGCCGCTACGTGCGACTCGATCCGTACGAAGGAGGCAAGGCCGCGGTGGCGGAAGCGGCGCGCAACGTCGCGTGCACCGGCGCCCGGCCGCTGGGGATCACCGATTGCCTCAACTTCGGCAGCCCCGAGCGACCAGCGGTGTTCCATCAGTTCAAGGAGAGCTGCCGCGGGATCGCCGACGCCTGCCGGGCGCTCGACACGCCGGTCACGGGCGGGAACGTCTCCTTCTACAATGAGAGTCCGACGGGCGCGATCGATCCGACGCCCGTCGTAGGGATGGTCGGCCTGCTACCTCGAGCGGACCGAGCGGTGCCGAGCCACGCGCGCGCGCCGGGCGACGCCATCGTGGTGCTGGGCGAGACGCGCGCCGAGCTGGGCGGGTCGCAGCTGTGGGAAGCCGTCTACGAATTCGCGGGAGGCACGCCGCCGCGGGTGGATCTGGGGCGGGAGCGGCGGCTCGTCGATTACCTCGTGGCGGGGGCGGAACGGGGCCTGTTTCGCTCGGCGCACGACTGCTCCCAGGGCGGCCTCGGCGTCGCGCTCGCGGAGGTCGCGATGGGCGGGCCGTACGAGGAGACGGGCTATGGGCTCGACGTCGATCTTACGCCTTACGGCTTGGGCCTTGCGGCTGAAGCACTCCTGTTCAGCGAGTCGCACGGGCGGGCGGTGATCACCTGCGCCCCTGAGCGGGGGGCCGCCGTCACCGCGCTCGCGCAGGAGCTGGGCGTGGAGGCGCAGTCCATCGGGACGGTAGGCGAGCGCGGCGGCGCCGTGCGCGTGCGGCTGCGCGATGTGGCGTTCGAGCACCCCGTGGATCGGCTACGGCAGGTATATTTCACGGCACTTCCCCGACGCATGGGAGACTGACAAACGGATGTGCGGCATCGTTGGCGTCACCGGCGTTCCCGACGCGGCACGGATGGCCTACCTCGGGCTGTACAGCCTGCAGCATCGGGGGCAGGAGTCGGCGGGGATGGTGGTCGTGAACGGCCAGGGCGTCGCCCGGTCGCACCGCGGCATGGGGCTCGTCTCCGACGTGTTCGGCGAGCGGGTCCTGAGCGAGCTCCCCGGCGACGTCGCCATCGGACACACCCGCTACTCGACCGCCGGCACGTCGGTGCTCGCCAACGCGCAGCCGATGCTCGTCGGGTACCGCGAGGGCCCGCTCGCGCTGGCGCATAACGGCAACCTCACCAACGCCGTGCAGCTCCGCTCCGATCTCGTCGCCAAAGGCTCCATCTTCCAAAGCTCGTCCGACAGCGAAGTGCTGGTGCATCTGATCGCGCGCTCCGAGGCGCGCGAGCCGGAAGACCAGCTGCTGGACGCGCTGGAGCGCGTGGAGGGGGCGTACTCGCTCCTGATCACCGTGGGGCGCACGCTGTACGCGATCGTGGATCCGCGCGGCTTTCGGCCGCTCGTGCTCGGCCGGTTGGGGCGCGGCTGGGTGGTGGCGTCCGAGACGTGCGCCCTCGACATCACGGGCGCGACGCTGGTGCGGGAGCTCGAGCCCGGAGAATTCGTGCGCATTCACGGGGCGGACGTCGATGCCCTGCCCCGGTTGCCCGCGCGCCCGCACCGCCGCTGCGTGTTCGAGCTGGTGTACTTTTCCCGGCCCGACAGCACCGTGTTCCACCGCTCCGTGGACGGCGTCCGCCGGGCCCTCGGCCGGGAACTCGCCCGCGAGCATCCGGCCCCGGGCGCCGACTGCGTCTTCTCGGTGCCGGACTCGTCCAACGCGATGGCGCTGGGGTTCTCCGAAGAGTCGGGCGTCAAGCTCGAGCACGCGCTCATCCGCAACCATTACGTCGGTCGCACGTTCATCCATCCCGCCCAGGCCGACCGCATGGCCAAGGTGAAGATCAAGTTCAATCCGGTGCGCGGAGTGCTCGCGGGGAAGAAGGTCGTGGTGGTGGACGACTCGATCGTGCGCGGCACCACGAGCCGGGCCCTGGTACAGCTCATCCGGCAGGCCGGCGCTACGGAGGTGCACTTCCGCGTGGCGTCGCCGCCGATCACCGGGCCATGCTACTACGGCATCGACACGCCGAGCCGGAGCGAGCTGATTGCGTCAAGCAACGGCGTCGAGCAAATACGGGAGCGCCTGTGCGTCGATTCGCTCGGCTATCTCTCGCTCGACGGGATGCTCCGGGCGGCCGGGGGCGATCCCGGCGATTTTTGCCATGCGTGCTTCTCGGGCGAATACCCCACCGACACTCCGGAAGACGATTTGGCGGGGGCGCGGCACGCCGCGCCGCTGCATCCGCTCGCGGTCTGATGGGTCCGTGCCGGCGCTCGAGCGGTGGGTGTACTTCTTCGGGCCGGGTCGGGCCGACGGCTCCGCCGCTATGCGCGACATCCTGGGCGGCAAGGGCGCGGGCCTCGCCGAAATGGCGAACCTGGGCCTGCCGGTCCCGCCCGGGTTCACGATCTCCGCCAAGCTGTGCCTCACCTACCTGGAGCAGGGCACCTTCCCCGACGAGCTGCGCGAAGAAGTCGATCGTCACCTGAAGCAGCTCGAGCGCATCAGCAAGAAGAAATTCGGCGATCCGAAGAACCCCTTGCTCGTGTCGGTGCGCTCGGGGGCGGCGGTGTCGATGCCCGGCATGATGGAAACCATTCTCAACCTGGGCTTGAACGACGCGACCGTGGAGGGGCTCATCGCGGGCTCCAAGAACCCGCGGTTCGCGTACGACTCGTACCGGCGGTTCGTGCAGATGTACGGCGATGTGGTCTACGACCTCGGCAAGGAACCGTTCGCGGAGGTGCTGGAGGAGTTCAAGGCGCGGCGCCGGGTGGGGCGCGACATCGACCTGCCGGCCGACGACTTGGAAGCCCTGGTACGCGAGTTCAAATCCATCATCCAGGCCAAGCGCGGCGCCCCGTTTCCCGACGACCCGTTCGCCCAGCTGTGGGGCGCGATCGAAGCGGTGTTCAAGAGCTGGCGCACCCGCCGGGCGCAGGACTATCGCAAGGTGAACGGCATCCCGGACGACCTGGGAACCGCGGTGAACGTCGTCGCCATGGTGTACGGAAACATGGGCGACGACTCCGGCACCGGGGT
>QHUT01000083.1 GCA_003222055.1 Gemmatimonadota bacterium | reverse complement strand
ACCGATCCGGCCCAGCGTCGTCCCACCACCACCGCCACCACCCACCCCCACGGCGCCGACGCCGAACAGGGTCTGGTCATTCAAGATGTTCTGGCGTCCGAACAGCGCGAGCTCGCGGCCCGCGAGGATCTGGCCCCACTGACCGCCGAAGGTCAGATACACCTGACGCATATCGATCTGTGCGCCGGCCTGCGTGCCGTTCCCGAAGTTGTCGTGCACGGCGCCTGTCCCTGGGACCAAGTTTCCATTTTGGATCTGTGGTGCGAACCCGAAGTGCACCGCCAGGTTCATTCCAGCTTCCTTGCCGCGCGCCTCGAACGTGGCAAAAGACGGCAAGAGGCCGGTGCGAACGCTCGAGTTGGTTGGACCACCCTGCGTCGCTTTCGAGAATACCCAGAACGCATTCACGTTCCCCGAGAAGGAGAACGCCCAGCCATTCGACATCTGCATCGTCAGGCCTTGCGCCCTGGCCGTCGCGGTGACGCCGAGCGCGAGACCCAACAACAGCAACGTGAGACGCTTCATACGAGAACCCCTCCTTAGGGAGTTGGCCTGCTAGGTAGCCTGCTCGTCTGGCTTCTCACCTACGCCTGTGTATGACCGAACTGATAAGGAAAGTTGCGGAGCCCACCTCCTCTTCGAGTGCGACTCCCCGCTCCCGCAGACCTTATACTTGCTCGCAGGAGTGGCCGCCAGGGACGGCGTCCGAGGTGATCCCGGGGGACCCAAGGGCAAACCCACCTTCCGGCCGCCCCTGGCCCAGAATCCCGCAAAATATTGGGTATGACCCCCCCCTAAATGCAATAGCGGGCAGGTTTTCGGCCCCTTGCGACCTCAGGTACCGCTACAACGGGAGTTTTGGGCCGACTGGGGCCAACCTGGCGCAACTCGCCCTGTGGGAAGGGGAAGCGAGTTGCCGAGCGGATAGCTGATCTGGAAGTTGCCTCCCGCCGCCACCGCCACGAACTCCTCACCATCCACCTCGAACACCGCGGGCGCCGCGTTGGCGCCGGCGCCGCAGTTGAACTGCCACAGCACCGCGCCGGTCTTGGCGTCGTACGCCTTGAACCAGCCGTTCCCCTCGCCCGTGAACACCAGGCCGCCCGCCGTGGCGGTCGCACCGCCCATCATCGGCAGCTCGGTCTTCACGCTCCACGCGATCTTGCCGGTGTTCAAATCGATCGCGTTCACGTTGCCGTACTCACCCGAGTAGCCGCCCTTCGCGTCCGGGATGCGGACGAAGGCGCTGCCGAGCCACAACCGGCCCTTCTCCCACGGCGCGTAATGCACCTTGTAATGCATCGGCTGGTGCAGGCCCACCGTATAGGCGTAGCCCAGATCCGGATGCACCGCGATGGGAGACCACTCCTCGCCGCCGTTCGCGCCCGGGAGCATGAACACGCCGTCGGCCGTCGGCTGGCTGTACATGTTCTGCTGCGGCACGAACGCCGCGGAGCGACGGATCAGCTTGCCGGTGGCGGCGTCCAGCACGTACACGAAGCCGGTCTTGCCCGCCTCCACCACGGCCTTCTTCCCGCCCACCATCGCGATCACCGGCGGACTCACCGCGTCGAGGTCCCACACGTCGTGGGGCACCTCTTGGTATCCCCACTTGAACTTGCCGTTGGTCGCGTCGATCGCGACCACCGATTCGGTCCAGCGGTTGTCGCCGGGGCGGATCGAGCCGTCCAAGTCGGGCGACGGGTTGCCGATCGCGACGAACAGCGTCTTCGAGACCTCGTCGTAGGCGGGCGTCATCCACACCGAGCCGCCGCCCGTCTTCCAAGCGTCGGCGTACTTGGCGGAATCGGCCCGCTCCTTCGCGATGTCGCGCTTCAGGTCGTCGCCCTCGGGCGTCGTCTTCGAGAAGGGGCCCCACCAGCCGCCTTCCTCGGGTGAAGGCAACGTATACCACGTCCAGACCGGGGCGCCGCTCGCGGCGTTGAAGGCCTTCACGTAGCCGCGGATGCCGTACTCCGCGCCGGACGTGCCGATGATCACGTTGTCGCCGATCACCAGCGGCGCCATGGTCTCGGTGTAGCCGGCCTCGGGCCCGTCGCCCGCCTTGACCGCCCACTTCTCCTTGCCGGTGGCGGCGTCGAGCGCCACGAGCTCGTCATCGAGCGTGCCCACGAACACGGAGCCGCCGGAGACCGCCACGCCGCGGTTGTTGGGGCCGCAGCAGGCGGTCGCGACCGGCGCGTTCTTGTGCGTGTACTCCCACAGCATTTTCTGGGTGCGCAGGTCGAAGGCGCGCACGATGTTGTTCGGTGTCGCGGGCGACGTGATGTACATGGTCCCGTTCACGACGATCGGTGTGGTCTCGAAGCTGCCCAGCGTGGCCGAGCCGTGGGTGTACACCGCCCGCGCGACCAGACGCCTGACGTTCGTGGTGTTGATCGTCTTGAGAGGGGAGAACCGGTTGTTCCAGTAGTTGTGCCCGTACATCAGCCAGTCGCCGCTCGCCGCGGCGTTCGCCAGCATCGCGGTCGTCACCACCGCGCGGGCCGAGGGAGGGATGCCCGGATTCGAGACTCCTCCCGACCCCTGCCCGCACAGCGGTGCCGCGACGAGCGCCGCGACCAGTGGCGTCGCGGACCATCGAGCCCGATACCTCATACCCACCTCCGTTGAAGGACGAAGCCTATTCCCCTGCACCGAGCGAAAACCCGACGTACATGTTGCGGCCGGGAGCGGGCTCATAATAGCGCCCCGCGGCCGCGTTGATAACCACCGACCCGACATAGGCCCGGTTGAACACATTGTTGAAGCCCACGAATGGGTTAAGCCGCACGCTCCCCACCGTCCCACTCCATCCCAGGCGCACGTTGGTCGTCCACCAGGGGCTCGTCGAGGTGTTGGCCGCATCGCTCACCAGGTACCCCGAGGAATGAGTCTCCTCGAGCTCCGCCCATATGCCGCCCGCCGGCGCCGGGTGCCCCTTCAGCACCACGTGCAGCCAATGCTGGGGGATGCCGGGAATGGCCCGCCCGTCGAGCACAAGCGCTCCCAGCGTGTATCGCGTATAGCGAAAATCGGAGTAGGTCCACGCCGTGACAAGGTTCACCCCAGGCGTGAGCTCGACGTCGGCGCTGAGCTCGACGCCGCGGTGGCGGGATCGCCCGGCGTTCTGGTAGTACACGCGGCCGGTCGTGTCCGCCGGTACGGGGAACGAGATCAGCTCGTCGCGCACCTCGGCGTCGAACAGCGCCACAGAATAGTTCAGCCGTCCAGCCACGTCGCCGCGGACCCCAAGCTCGAAGTTCGTGGCCTTCTGGGGTTGCAGATCGGGATTGAATCCGCCCGCGGTGTCGGGCCGGTTGGTGAGCTCGGTGGTGGTCGGCGTCTCGAACGACGTGCCGACGTTGCCATACACGGTGACGGCGTCCGACGGCGTCACGGCGGCCCCGACCGTGCCGGAAACGGCTCGCATCAAGCGGCGACCCGAATCGTCGGGATTGCTCCTGGTGATGAGCCGATCGTTCACTCGAAAATCCACCCAGTCGTAGCGCAACCCACCGGTGACTGACACGTGCGGCGCGAGCCGCACCGCGCCCTGCACGAACGGCCCCAGCTCGGTCACGTGCTCGAGCTGGTCGAGCTGAGCGGTGTCGTTCGGCTGGGACGTGGTACCTACATACTTGACGTTCAACCGGTCATCCCGCTGCCGTTGGACGTCGAGCCCGGCCGTAACCCGAGGGGCGAAGGAGCCCAGAGTGAATGGTCGACTCACGTTGACGCGGGCACCATAGTCGAAGCGCCGCAGCTTGATGTAGGCGAAGGTCTGGGGGTTCGTGAGGTGCCGGGTGAAGCCGTAGAGGCTGAGGGTGACATCCCCTCCGCCCGCGAAAACCCGCTGCAGCGTCGCACCGCCCTGCCCCTGGGTGACATCCTTGCCGGCATTGCGAGTGAGATTGGCCCGGGCCGCGGAGTCCGGGTTCAGCGCCAGCTCGCCCGCGTTCAGGGCGCCGGGATTGTCGGCGCGCGGGTCCCACCCCACGTCGGCCGTGGCCGCGAGCGACCAGCCGGGGGCGAGCGGAAAGCGCCAGCGCGTGTTCAGGTTTCGGAGGTCGGCGTTCGAGTGCTGGCGTTGCCCCGTGTAATCCAGGCGCGAAGCGGTCACCATCCCGCTTCCCGCGCCGAGCCGAAATGCGGTGCTCGTCTGCCACTTGCTCCAGTTGCGGACGAGATCCCGATCGAAGCTGCCGAACAGCACGCGGGTGTCTTCCCGCACGCCCTGGGGTGGGGTCGGGTCCGTCCAGATGCTGATCACGCCGCCCGTCGCGTTGCCGAACAGCGCCGAGGACGAGCCGCGCAGCACCTCGATCCGGTCGCTCTCCCCGAGCTCGAGGTTCGTGAGCTGCCCCGTGCCGTCGGGGAGGGTTTGGGGGATGCCGTCCACCAGCACTTTGATCCCCCGCACGGCGAACTGCGCGCGCGCCCCGAAGCCGCGGATCGAGATACGCTGATCGAGCGAAAAGTTGTAGCGGTTCGCGGCGTACACGCCGGGGACCGACACGAGCGCCTCATCGAGGCCCCAGGTCGGCCGCGCCCGGCTGATGTCGGCCTTGTCGACGAGCTTAACCGCCTGCGGGATCCGATTGAGGGGCGGGTTGGCGCGGGTCACGGAGACCACGGCCGGGGGCAGCGTGTAGACCCTCAGACTCTCCGCCGGCTGCGGCGGACGCGCGGTCGTGTCGCGCTGCTGGGCCGCCCCCGCAACTGACCATGCGCTGCAGAGCGCGGCGAGCGCCGCAGCCCGGCTGAGACGAACCAGCGCGGTCATGCCCTCACCTCGGGTGGCGGAGCATCCGGTTCCAGCGGATCCGCAGCGGGTCTGTCGCGACGCTCAAGTAGATGATGAGCGGCTTGCGGACCCCAGTCATGCGTCGTGGGGTGGTAGTGCGCCGAATCGCGACCGGTGTAGTACCGCAGCTGCCACGCGCGCATCTGCTTCAGCCGGAAGGCGGGATCGGCATCGCTGCCGCCGGCGAGATGGAGCGCGTAGGGCTCGTCGAGCCGCGTGCCGTTACGGTACATCGTGTCGTGCACCATCCGCAGGGTGTCCCCGCTGGCGCCGATCACCCGTTTCACGATGTTCAGGTTGGGCGTCGAGTCCTCGACCGAGCGGAACACGACGATGCCGCCACGCTCGGGCTCGGCGTAGCCTGGAACGCGCACCAACCGGACGCCCGTGCCGGGAATCTCCAGCTCGCCGCCGTAGATCGCCTTGTTGACGAACAGAAAGTCGCCGACGAGCAGCGTGTTCTCCATGCTCGCCGACGGAATCCGGAACGCCTCGATCAGGTAGGAGCGCAGCACGATCCAGATGAGCACCGCCACCGCGACGGACGTGTCCCACCCCTTGGCCCACCGATGGAAGGCCCGCCACAGCTCGCGCAACTGGTTCATGGAGACCGCAAGCTAGAGGCAGCTCGAAGTTCGGGCAACCGCACGTTTCGCCGGTTTCCTGGTATAATTGAACTCCCATGAGCGATGCCAACGCACCGCGCCGCGCGCAGCCGCCCCTGCTCGACGCCCTCGGCAAGCTGTGCACCGAGGGCAAGCAGCTCGCGGATTATCTCTGGCAGGTCCCCAAGGACGAGGCGGCGCGGGAGCGGATCGTCGTCATCCTGGAGCAGATCGCCGCCGAGGGTACCAAGCAAGGACGCAAGGAGATGCCCCGGATCTGCGCGGAGCTCAAGACCGCCGCCAAGGCGAGCCCCAGCCCGCAACAGGTGGACCTGCTGGTGAACGGCTTCGATCGACTCATGAGCCTGTGGCAGGCCGCGAAATCGGGCCTGTTGTGACCTCGCTCCCCCCTCCGCCGACCGCGCGCAGCAGCTCCCTCGACCAGCTTTGCATCAACGCCGTCCGCACCCTCGCCATGGATGCGGTGCAACAGGCCGACTCCGGCCACCCCGGCACTCCCATGGCGCTGGCGCCGCTCGCGTATGTGTTGTGGCAACGACACCTGCGCTATCACCCCGCCCACCCGGACTGGTTCGGACGCGACCGCTTCGTGCTGTCGGCGGGGCACGCCTGCATGCTGCTCTACGCGGTGCTGTACCTCACCGGCTACGACCTGTCGCTCGACGACATCAAGCAGTTCCGCCAGTGGGGCAGCCGGACCCCCGGGCACTCTGAGCACGGGCTCACGCCGGGCGTCGAGGCCACCACCGGCCCGCTCGGTCAGGGCGTCGGGAACGCCGTGGGGATGGCACTCGCGGAGGCCCACCTCGCGCAGCTGTTCAACCGCCCGGGCCACGCCGTCGTAGATCACTGCACCTACTTCCTCGCGTCCGACGGCGACCTGATGGAGGGCGTTTCGCACGAGGCCTGCTCGCTCGCCGGCCATTTGAAGCTGGGCCGCCTGATCGGTATCTACGACGACAATCGTATCACGATCGACGGCAAGACCGATCTGACGTTCTCGGAGGATGCCGCCAAGCGGTTCGAGAGCTACGGCTGGCACGTGGAGCGCGTGCCGGACGGCAACGATCTCGGCGCGCTCGACGCGGCGCTCGCCGCGGCGCGCCGCGTCACCGACCGGCCGTCGCTCGTGATCGTGCGCACCCACATCGCCTACGGCAGCCCCCACAAGCAGGACACGGCGGAGGCCCACGGCGCGCCGCTCGGCGAGGAGGAGGTCCGGCTCACCAAGCAGCACCTCGGCTGGCCCAGCCTGGAGCCGTTCCACGTCCCCGAGGAAGCGCTGGCGCAGTGGCGCCGCGCCGGAGAGCGAGGAAGGCGGCTCGAGGCCGAATGGCAGGGGAGGTACGACGCCTACCGCAAAGCGCACCCCGACCTCGCCACCGAGCTCGAGCGGCGCCTCGCGGGTCGGCTGCCGGGCGGTTGGGACGACGGACTGCCCGAGTTCACGCCCAAGGACGCGCAGGCCACGCGCGCCGCGTCAGGCAAGGTCCTGAACGCCCTCGCGGCGAAGCTCCCGGAGCTGGTGGGTGGGTCGGCCGATCTCGCCGGCTCGACCAACCTCGTGTTCAAGAACGGCGGCGACGTGGCGGCGGGGAGCTGGGGCGCGCGCAACGTGCACTTCGGCATCCGCGAGCACGCCATGGGCGCGATCATGAACGGGCTGGCCCTGCACGGCGGCGTGCGGCCCGTGGGATCGACCTTCTTGATCTTCTCCGATTACATGCGACCGCCGATCCGCCTCGCGGCGCTGTCCCGACTCCCGGTGATTTACGTTTTCAGCCACGATTCGATCGGGCTCGGCGAGGACGGTCCGACGCATCAGCCCATCGAGCAGCTCGCGTCGTTGCGCGCCATTCCCGAGGTCATGGTGATCAGGCCGGCGGATGCGACGGAGACGGTCGAGGCGTGGCGCACGGCGATCCGCCACCAGAGCGGCCCTGTGGCGCTCATCCTCACGCGCCAGAAACTCGGGGTGATCGACCGCACTCGCTACGCCCCCGCCAACGGGTTGAGACTGGGCGCGTACGTGTTGGCGGACGCACCGGCCGGCAAGCCCGCGCTGGTGCTCATGAGCAGCGGGTCGGAGGTGGAGGTGGTGCTGGGTGCCTGGGAGCGTCTCACTGCCGATGGAGTCGCGGTGCGCGCGGTGAGCATGCCGTGCATGGAGCTGTTCGCCCAGCAGCCACAAGAGTACCGCGACGCGGTGATCCCGCCGGGCGTAGGGGCGCGCATCGCCGTCGAGGCCGCGAGCCCGCAGCCGTGGCACCGCTGGGTGGGCGACCGTGGCGTGGTGCTCGGTATCGAGCGGTTCGGGGCCTCAGCGCCGTATCAGCGGATATATCAGGAGTTGGGGTTGACGGTAGAAAGCGTCGTGGCGAAAGCGAAAGAACTGCTGCGCGAGAGGTAGGGGCGCAGCATGCTGCGCCCCTACACTTGACTCAGCCGATGCAGAATCTCCCGCGCCGCTTTTCTCCCCGACTTGACGCACGCCGACACACCCGCCCCATCGAACCCCGCGCCCGCGATCGCCAGCGGCGGCAACCGCGATAGGCGCTCGCGCACCGCGGCCACGTGCTCGGAGTGCCCCGACTTGTAGCGCGGCACCCCCCGCGGCCAGGTGAACGCGCGACTCCACAGGGACCTCCCGCTGATCCCGAGGATGCTCTCGAGCTCGGCGTGAGCGGCCGCGGCGGGGTCGCCATCCACCGGGCCGACGAACGCGCGCAACAGGGCGTGGCCAGCCGGCGCGCGACCAGGATACTTGAGCCACGAGTACGAGCAGGCGCGCACGACACCGGCCCACTCTCCCGCCGACACGAATCCCGTCCCGGCGAGCGGCGTCGCGAGTTGCTCACCCCGATAGGCGAGCGAGACCGTCGTCGTCGGGTAGTAGATCACGTCATCGAGTCGCCGCGCGACGGGGATGCCTACCGCCGCCACGAGTCGCGCCGCCACCCACGCCGGCAGCGCGAGGATGACCGCCTCCGCTTCGAGCGTCGAGCCACCGGTCAATGAGAGTCGCCAGCCGCGGGTCGCGGGCGCGAGGCCGGTGACGCCCTGGGCCGGTCGGATCGCCGGACCCACCCGGGCGACCAGTGCTTCCACGAGGTCCGCCATGCCCGTCGCGAAGCTTCGGAACCCGCAGTCCATCGCGGACTGCGTCACCCCCTGGATGCCGAGCAGCGCCGCGGCCTGTCCCTCGGCCAGGGGCTCCATCCGCCGCCCGGTCCATAACGAAGACCCACTGGTGATTTGATCGACCAGCCGCGCGCCGATACCGGCGTCGCGCGCCAGCTCCTGGATGTCCGGCTCGGCCGCGAGGAATCCATCGGGCCCCCCTTCGACCACGAAGCCGTCGCGCCGCTCGGTCACCACCACCCCGCCGGGCCGCCGCACGGCGTCCAGCACCACGACGTCTGCTCCCGCCCGCGACAGCTCCCATGCCGCCGAGAGGCCCGCCAGGCCCGCGCCCGCCACCGCCACCGTGGCGCTCACAGCCATCCCCGGCCGGCGGCCGCGTCGTGGGCGAGCTCCGCGACGGCGGCTACGAGCAGCGGGTCGTCGTTGAGGGACGCCGTGCGTTCGAGACGCACGCCCAGGCGCCCGGCGAGCCCCCGGTACACGACGTCCACGTCGTAGAGCACCTCGACGTGATCGCACAGGAACCCGATCGGAACGATCAGAAAGTCCTGATGGCCCTTGCCGGCGAGGTCCGTCATCAGGGCACCCGCTTCCGGCCCGAGCCACGGCTCCGCAGTGGCGCCGGCACTCTGGTAGGCGAAGTGCCACGCCGTGAGGCCGGCCCGCTGCGCCACCGCCGCGGCGCTGGCCCGCAACTCGGAGGGATAGGGATCACCGGCTGCCAGGATCCGCTCGGGCAGGCTGTGCGCCGTGAAGAGCGCCTGCACGGTGGCGGGAGACGGGAACCGCGCCAGCGCCTGCGTCACCCGGCCGGCCACGGCGGCGAGGAATTTCGTGTGTTCGCCCCAGCTCCGTACCAGCGCGACCTCGAGCCGCCCGGCGGTGGCGGCGAGCAGCTTCTTCTGGTAGGCGCCGACCGACATCGACGAGTAGTGCGGCGCCAGCACGATGCCCACCAGGCGTCGCTGGCGCGCGGCGACGATCCGCTCGACGGCGTCGGCGATGTAGGGATGCCAGTGACGCATGCCGACGCGCACGGCGAAGCGGTCGCCCAACAGCCGCTGGACACCAGCCGCCTGCGCCTCCGTGAGCTCGCGAATCGGCGAGCGACCGCCGATCCGGGCGTAGCGCGCCTTGATCTCCGCCGCGAACTCCGGGCTCACCGGCCGGCCGCCGCGCACGTCGAGGAGATAGGGCTCGACGTCGTCCAGGCTGTCCGGTCCGCCGTACGCCATGAGGAGTACGGCGATGGACTCCGCCTCAGCCGCCATGCACCCAGTCCACCACGGCCTGCAGCGCCTCGACCGGCGTCTCGGGGAGCACGCCGTGGCCCAGGTTGAAGATGTGTCCGGGCCTCGAGCCCGCGCGGGCGAGGACCTCTCGCGTCTGGCGCTCGAGCTCCGCGCGAGGGGCGAGCAACGCCGCGGGATCGAGGTTTCCCTGAATGGACGCCGGAGCGATCCGCTCCCACGCGACGTCGAGGGGGACGCGCCAGTCGACGCCGATCACGTCGCCCCCCGCTCGGGCGAAGTCCGCGAGCAGGCCGGCAGTATCGGTCCCGAAATGGATCACCGGCACACGCGACGCGGCCGCCAGCTCGAGCGTCCGCTGGCTGTGGGGAAAGACATAGGTCGCGTAATCGGCCGGGGAGAGACATCCCACCCAGCTGTCGAACAGCTGCAGCGCGCGCGCCCCGGCGCGGGCCTGGGCCGCCAGGTAGGCACCGACCAGCTCCGCGAGCCGCTCGAGCAGCTGGTGCCACGCGCGCGGCTCCGAGTACATGAACCGCTTGGTCAGGGTGAAGCTGCGCGTCGCGCCGCCCTCGATCGCGTAGCTCGCCAGAGTGAACGGCGCGCCGGCGAAGCCGATGAGCGGGACATGGGGGGGCAGTGCTCGCGCCGCGAGCCGCGCCGCCTCCAGTACGTAGGCGAGGTCGGTGGCGGGGTCCACCGGCGGCAGCTCCAGCACCTGGCCCGCCTCGCGGACGGGGCGGGTGATCTGCGGGCCCTCGCCCGCGGAAAACGTGAGGCCCAGGCCGAGCGGCTCGAACGGCAGCAGGATGTCGGCGAACAGAATCGCCGCGTCCACGCCGAGGCGCTCGATCGGCTGCAAAGTGACCTGGGCCGCGAGCTCAGGCTTGTGGCACAGCTCGAGCAGCGAGTGCTTCTGCCGCAACGCGCGGTATTCCGGCAGGTAGCGGCCGGCCTGCCGCATGAACCACACCGGCGTCACATCGGTGGGCTCCGAGCGGCACGCCTTGAGGAAGCGGCTGTCGTCAGGAGCGAGGGCGGGGGGCAATCGGCTCGCGCGCGTCCATCACACCGGGCACACCGGGGGGAGCGATGAGGACCGTGTCGCCCTCGACCTTCACTCGATAGGTGGCGACCGGCAGCGACGGCGGCCCGCCCAGCACCTGACCGGTCTCGAGCGAGAAGACGCCTTCGTGCCACGGGCACGTCACCGCGCAGCGCGTCGCATCGACCGTGCCTTCGGAGAGGCTGGCGCGGGCATGGGTGCAGCGGTTGGCGATGGCGTGCACGGTGCCGTCCACGTTGAAGAGCGCGACGGCGTCACCGCCCGCGTACACCCGCCGGCTCGAGCCGGCCGGCAGATCGGCGAGCGTCGCCACCGGCGTATAGCCGTCCGCCCGGGCGGGCCGGCGCGACACCGCCTGCGCCGACCCCGCTCCCCCCAGGGTGTCCAGCATGTCCCACAGCGACATCTGGACGCAGGTGAACGTCGGCGTGTCGCGCAGCGTATAGGACGACGCCTTGCTCTCGCGCAGCTCCATCACCAGGTCGAGAAAGTCGGCGGGGTTGTCGCCCTCGAAGGCGACGATGAACTCCTGATCGTCGAGCCCATACGAATACGTCGTGTTGAGCCGGATCGACGGGTACTGGCGCCCGATGCGCACGTGCTCGTCCATCATGCCCTGCCGCTCCGTCTTGGGCAGCATGTACCAGCCCCTCGTCTTGATGAACGGGTACACGAACAGATAGCGGGCATCGCTCGGCCGGATGACGAGCCGGGAGGGCTGTCCCGCACCGGGGGCTTCGGGAAACTCGTAGATGGAGCGCCGCGTCATCGCGAGGTAGCTGTAGGGGACCGCGAGATACCCCCCCAGGTCCGTGCGGTTGAGTGCGGTCTGCAGCGCCACCAGGGAATCCAGATCTTCCGCCACCTGCCACAACAGGAAATCGCAGTCGCCGCGGATGCCGACGAGCCCGTACGGGCGGAGCAACAGCCGGCCGGCGAAGCTCTCGATCGTCTCGCCGAACTCGAGCTTGGCGCTCGCCTGCCGCTCGGCCGAGAGCCGGCGCCACGCGCTGTCGAGCTTGTAGAAGGCGAAGCGGACGACTTGGCGGCGCTCGGGAGACTTGGCGGTCATGGGGGCAATCTAATGCGGAGTGCGGAATGCGGAATGCGGAATTGAAGGGTTAGTTCGATCACATACGCGGGCCGCCGCCTCGACCCCGGTCCGGTCAATTCCGCATTCCGAATTCCGCATTCCGCATTTGCTCTTCGCGTCGCTCTTTTATCATCTTGCGCACGATCCACACGCCGAGCCCACCGAAGATGAGCACGGGGGTCAAGGCGATCAGGACCGCCGCCCAGAAATACACGAGATCGATCGCGGGGTCGTCCCCGTGTAGCAGCAGGAAGAGCGCCGCGAGCGTCATCGGCCGAGGAAGCGCTTCAGGTGGCGCAGGTAGTAGCTGAGCGCCGCGGCCGCGGCGGCGGACGCGATGGCCATGACGAGCGTCACGCCGTCGCCCGATTCACGATAGCTCCACCCCGCCCACAGCGCGAAGCCCGCGCAGAACACGACCGCGGTGGAGATGAGCAGGCGATGGAAGGGAATCATGGCGGTGCCTAGGCGGCGACCTTGTCCACCACCATGAGCGTGAGCAGCGCCGGGAGGTACGCGATCGACACGATAAACAGCCGCCACGCGCGCGCCGTGGTCGCCGCTCGCGTCATCGCGACCGACGCCCCCGCATACGCGAGCCCCAGCGCCAGCGCTCCGAAGAAATACAAGCCGCCGGTGACGCCGAGCAGCGTGGGCAGCAGGCTCACGGGGACGAGCGCCGTCGCGTACAGCAGGACCATGCGCCCGGTGTGCCGACCGTCGACGTCCGAGACCGACAGCATCGCGAGGCCGCCGCGCCGGTAGTCCTCCCGGTAGATCCACGCGAGCGCGAGGAAATGGGGGAGCTGCCACAGGAACAGGATCCAGAACAGCGCCGCCACGGCCGGCCCCAGCGCCCCGCCCGCCGCGGTCCATCCGCCCACAATGGGCAGCGCGCCCGGCACCGCGCCAATCAGCGTATTGAGAGTCGTGGTGCGCTTGAGCGGGGTGTAGAGCAGCACGTAGCTCGCGAGCGTGAGTGCCGCGAGGCCGGCGGTGAGGAGGTTCACACTGAACGCGAGATAGCCCACGCCCGCCACCGAGATGCCCGCGGCGAACGCGGCGGCCGCCCGCGGGGTCACGCGCCCCGACGGCAGCGGGCGACCCCGGGTGCGCCGCATGCGCGCGTCGACGTCGCGCTCGCGCCACTGGTTGAACGCGTTGGTCCCCGCGGCCACGAGGGCCACGCCGATCAGCGTGTGCACGAGCAGCCGCACGTCGACCCCCGCGCTCGAGCCGAGGTAGAACCCGGCCGCGGCCGTGAGCACCACCAGCTGCGTGATGCGCGGCTTCGTCAGCTCGAGAAACGCTACCAGATGTGCTCCGACATGCCGGCCAGGATGAAGATCACGGCCAGCGGCAAGGGGATGATGGCCATGATCCGCAGGTTCCAGCGCTCGAACTTCAGGTGCATGAAGAACAGCCCGACCAGCGCCGCCTTCCAGACGGCCAAGAACAGGAGCAGCAGCAGCTTCAAGTTGCGCGAAATCGGCAGCTCGAAGGCGAGCGCCAGCTCGGCGGCCGTGAGGACCGCCAGGTACACCCAGATCAGGACGTAGTTGGGACGCTTGTGCGCGGTCTCCATGGCCCCCCCGGCCCTCAAATGAGGTAGACGATCGTGAACAAGATGATCCAAACCAGGTCGACGAAGTGCCAGTACAGCCCGACCGTTTCGATGCCCCCATAGTCCCGCTGGGAGTATTTCCCCGGCAGCGCCTTCGTGAGATACAGGTACGTCATCGAGATCACGCCGCAGGTGACATGGAAGCCGTGGAACCCGGTCATCGTGAAGAACGTGGAGCCGTACAAACCCATCGTGGCCGCCGGCAACGTCCCCTTCGCGACCAGCTCCGCCAGCTCGCTTCCCTCGCGCACGCCGCTCGGCACGAAGCCGTGCTCCACCAGGTGGATGTACTCGTAGACCTGAATCCCCACGAAGGTCGCGCCGCCCAAGATGGTCATCAGCAGCCAGAAGCGCATTTTCTTGGGGTCGCCGTCCTGGATGGCCGCGTAGGCCTTGACCATCGACACGCTCGAGCAGATCAGCAGGAAGGTGTTGAAGGCGGTGATCTTGATGTTCAAGACGATCCCCGGCCTGGCCCATTCGCCGGGCGCGCCGAACCGCAGGATGACGTAGGTGCCGATCAGCGCGGCGAAGAACATCACCTCCGACGCGAGGAATACCCACATCCCGAGCTTCTTGTTGTAGACGTCGAGCCCCCGCTCGGCCGGGTACGGGGGCCGCATCTGGTCGACGGTGGCGGCTGCGTGCGTCATCGGTCGTCCCTCTCCCTCGGTCAGTGGCGTGCGGCCGACGCGGCGGCCGGCTCACGGTCGCTCGGCAGCTTGCGGGTCTGCGGCAGGTAGTCCTCGGGCACCTGCGGCGAGCTGAACTCGTACGGCCCCCGATACACCGTCGGCACGCGCTCCCAGTTGCCGTGCGGCGCGGGACTCGGCAGCGTCCACTCCAGGCCGTTGTCCTGCCAGGGATTGAGCCCGGACGGCTTGCCCCGCTTCAGGCTCCACCAGAAGTTCACGAAAAAGATGATCTGCGTCGCGAACAGCAGGAACGCGCTGATCGAGATGAACACCCTGATCGGCTGGTAGGGCTGCAAGAAGGTGTACTGGTTCGGGTCGTACAGCCGTCGCATCTCCCCACCCATCCCCGTGATGTGCATCGGGAAAAAGGTGCAATTATAGAAGACGAATGTGAGCCAGAAATGCACCTTGCCCCACCGCTCGCTCATCATCCGGCCGAACATCTTGGGATACCAGTACGGAATCGCGGCGAACAGCGCGAACAGGCTGCCGCCGAACAGCACGTAGTGCAGGTGGGCCACGATGAAGTAGGTGTCGTGGATTTGCATGTCCACCGGCGTCGCGGCCATGAAGATCCCCGACAGCCCGCCGATCACGAACATCGCGACGAACGCGATCGCGTTGAGCATCGGCACCGTGAACTTGATGTTGCCGCGCCACATCGTCCCCATCCAGTTGAACGTCTTCACGGCCGAGGGGACGGCGATCACCAGCGTCGACACCATGAACGACGATCCCAGCGTCGGGTTCATGCCGCTCACGAACATGTGGTGGCCCCACACGATCCAGCCCAGGAACGCGATCGCCACGATCGCGAACACCATCGAGTGGTAGCCGAAGATCGGCTTGCGGCTGCCGTTGGCGATGATATCCGACACCATGCCCATCGCCGGCAGGATCAGGATGTAGACCTCGGGATGGCCGAAGAACCAGAAGAGGTGCTGCCACAGCAGGGCCTGGCCGCCCGCCGCGGGATCGAAGAAATGCGTCCCGATGATCTGGTCGAACAAGAGCATGATCGCCGCGCCGGAAAGCACGGGCAGGGCGAGCAGGCCGAGGATGGCGGTGATGAACAGCGACCACACCGAGAGCGGCAGGCGAAACCACGTCATGCCGGGGGCGCGGTTGTTGATGACCGTCGTGATGTAGTTCAGAGAGCCGAGGATCGACGACAGCCCGACCAGAATGATCGAGACCGACCACAGCTCCTGGCCGAAGGAGGCGCCCGAGAGGTCGTGCCGCGCCGACAGCGGCGCGTACATCGTCCACCCGGCGCGCGCCGCGCCGTCGGGCACGAACAGGCTCGACAGCATCACCAGGCCCGCTGCGAAGAACGACCAGAACGACCACATGTTGATACGCGGGAACGCCATGTCGTGCGTCCCGATCTTGAGCGGGATCAGGAAGTTGGCGTACACGCCCACGAGCAGCGGCATGATGGCGAAGAACACCATGAACGTGCCGTGCATCGTCAGGAGCTGGATGTAGTACTCCGGCAGGATAACGCCGCCCGGCGCCATGGTCTCGGGCAGCACGCCGCCGCCCGGCATCGGCTTGCCCGGGAAGCCGAGTTGCCAGCGCATCTGCATCGCCAAAAGCCCGCCCACGAGCAGGAAGAACAGGCTGACGAACAAGAACTGGATGCCGATGATCTTGTGATCGGTCGAAAACACGTACTTCCGGAGGAAGCTCCGGTCGTCGTGATGCGCGGGGGCGGGGTGGGACGTCGCGGCCACGGTGGTCATGACGAGGCCTCCTGAGCAGCCTGCTTCATCCAGGCGTCGTAGTCTTCCTGGGTCTGCACGAACACCTGCGCCCGCATGCGGTAATGTCCGAGGCCGCAGAGCTGCGAGCAGCCCAGCTCATAGGTGCCCGGCACCGTCGCCTGGAACCAGGCCTTGATGTCCATCCCGGGGACGGCATCCTGCCGGACGCGAAACTGCGGCACGTAGAACGAGTGGATGACGTCTTCGGACGACAACGCGACGACGATCGGTCGGCCCACCGGCACGTGCAGCTGGTTGCGGACCGTGAAGTCGTCGGACGTGCCGAGCTTGCCGTCAGGGCCGGGGTAGGTCACCTGCCACTCGAACTGCTTGGCGTGGATGCCGATGGGATAAGCGTTCGGCGGGATGCTGTTGCGGCCCTTGATCTCGACCCAGTAGTGATTGCTGATGAGACCCAGCGCCACCATGGTCACCGCGGGGATCACGGTCCAGATCACTTCCGCGCGGGTGCTGCCGTGCGTGTAAAACGCCTTGCGACCGGGCCGCTGCCGGTACTTCACGACGAACCAGAGCAATCCGACCTCGACCAGCACGAACGCGATCCCCGTGATGATCAAGATCGCCAGAAACAGGCCGTCGATTGGCCCGGTGAACGTCGAAGCTTTGAGCGGCAGCCACCAGCGCATGGGGCTCTCCTCGGTTAGTTCACTTGGCGGCGAAGCTGAAGTCCGCCGTCTTCGTCTCGCTCCCCGCCACCGTCACGGTCGCGGTCTGCGCGCCGTACTTCTCGTGCCAGGCCTCGACCGTGTAGGTCCCGGGCGGGAGCCCCTTGATCGTGAAGCTGCCGTCCGAGCCCGAGACGGAGAAGAACGGGTGCGGCAACACGCCCAGCCACGCGTGCATCCAACCGTGCACGTTGCACTCGAGCGGCACCATCACCTCCGGGGCCGTGAAGGTCCGCTCCGACGTCATGGTCGTCGGTTGGCTGATGTTGAACGGGCGGTTCTTGGTCCCCTTCGCCTTGATGTTGTGCAGGATGCCGTCGGAGTTCTTGATGGCGAGGGCCTGGCCGACCAGGATGCCGAACACGTGCGGATGGTAGCGGCAGCCGTCCTGGTCGAGCGTCACCGGCCCGGCGGGCGCGGGCGCCTTGTAGCTCGCCGGGAGGCCCGACTTCACGTAGACGAACACGTTGTCGAGGGTGCCGTTCGCGTTCACCACCACGGCCTCGTCTGTGGGCGGCGCGGCGGTGTACTTCGCCTTGCACTTCGGCTCCTCGCTCATGTCGATCTTCGGCATGGCGGGCTTCGCTCCGGTGAACTTCACCTTCCCGCTGATCGTCGCGCCGCCCTGCGCGGCGGGGAGCGGCGGGCGCATCCACCCCGCCAGCGTCAGCATCGCGACTCCCGTCGCCGCCACCACTCCGAGCTTCCCCATCCTGCCTCCTCGATGAAAGTCCCGCACGCTATCGCCGTCTCCCCGCACCTGCCGTACCGCGCCGCCGGGCCCGCCGGACGACCACGAGTCCCAGCCCCAGCGTCACGAGCATGGCCAGCACCGGAGAAATGAACACGCCCGGCGGCGTGGGCCGATCGAGCGCCAGGAAGTACCAGGTGCTCACGGCCATGCGCGAGCCGTGTTCCCCGCTGGAGCCGTCCCAGCCGAAGAAGGCCACCGGAATCGCCCGGCCGGCCTCAAGCTGAACTTCGTTGGCGGTATCGGGCGTGGCAAGGGCGCGCGTGAATACCAGCCTCCATTCGCCGTGATCGAAGCTCGCCTGTCCCGCCGGCGCCCCGGAGAGCGTGTCGAACCGCTCGATGCCCCGGGCTAGGCCCGCCACGCTCTTGCGCGGCCGGCTCGTCCAGCGCCACTGGTACACCGGGTCGGTCTCGCTCCCCATCAGGAAGTAGGGCCGCTCCATGCCATCCGGGATGTGGCGGGGAAACTGCACCGCCAGTTGGTCGGGCCAGGGCTCCGCCTTGGGCGGGGCCGAATCGTCGCCCGCGACGGTCTCGAGCACCCGCTGCTCGAACCCGAGCCACGCGCTGTCGGGGCTCTGGGTGCGGTCGTCCCAGCTCACCCGTAGCGCCAGGGTGTGGCCGTCGTGCACCGCCTGCACCCACACGCCTGTCACCGCGGGCGCGAACCAGCGTGCCTTCCGCACCACCTGCCCGACCAGCGGGAACCAGTAGCGGCTCACCCGCCCCCACACTGAGTCGTCCGGCGAGGCCGGCACCGTTCGGGTGATTTGCGGCGCATGGATGACGTCGCGCACCTCGGGCGCTTCCGGCGGCGAGAGCGAGCGCACGTATTGGGCCAGCCGCCACAGCTGCTCGTCGGTCAGGAATTTCTGGTCGATCAGGTCCGAGAACCACGGCATCGGCGTCCCGTCGAGCCCGGTGCGCAGCCGATGATAGATGTCCGCGGCGCTGCCCCCCCCCCGAAACCGCCAGCTCTGATGCAGGTCCGCCGCGAAGATGGGAAAACCGGCGTCGTCCTTGAGCGTGGGCGCGGACGGCCCGTCTCCCCGCCCCTGGTCGCCGTGACACTTGCGGCACCCGATGGAATCGTAGAACTGCCGCCCGGTGTCGAGCGCCGCCGCGCCGGTCGCGCCGCCCGGCTCGCTCGAGAACTTGAGCGCCGCCACGTGCTGGCTCGTGTCCGCGAAGAACGACGAGAAGGTCTTGATGTAGGCCACCACGTCACGCCGCTCGCCGTCCGAGAGCCGTCCCTTCCACGCGGGCATCGCGGTCCCGGGCAGGCCTTCGTCGATCGCCCGCATCAGATCGGCGTCGGTCGGCAGCTGGCCGGAGGCCGTCGTGCGGATCTTGTAGAGCGCGCCCGTGAAGTTGCGGGGCCGGGGGAGCATGTGCGCGGCGGCCGGGCCGTCGCCGGCGCCACCGTCTCCGTGGCAACCGGCGCACCATTTCACGTAGACCGTCTTCCCGCGGGTGGTGTCTTGCATCGGGAAGAGGGAAGGGGGAAGAGGGAAGCGTAGGACGATCCCGAGCCCCAGCAGGGCACCGATCACGACCCTTCCCCCTTCCCTCTTCCCACTTCCCCCGTTTTTTCCCAGGTCCGTGGAGTCCACCCGGTTTGATCGTAGAGGAAGAGGATGACCGCCCAGATCTCGCGCTCCGTGAGAAAGTCCTCCCACTTCGGCATCGCCGAGTTCCACGGCGTGCCCTCGCGCGGCAGACCCGGCCCGCCCTTGGCCACGCGCCAGAACACGAAGCTCTCCGTGAGCTGCGCGATGGTGCCGTTGTCCTGGAAGTTGGCCGGGAGCGGATTGAAGCCGGAGGCGAAATGCCCCTGGCCGTCGAGGTGGTCCCCGTGACAGGGCAGACAGTTCCGGTAGTAGACGCTCTTGCCCTCCGCCAGATAGACCGCAAGCGAATCGGGATGCGCGCGCAGCGGATTCTCGAGGCCCGTCAGCGTGATCGACCTGCCCCGGAAGGTGATTTCCGCGGGTGGAGCCGGGTGGATCGAGCGGAGGTTGGGCGGGGCGGCGACGGTCGTGGCCACCTGCCCGTACGCGATCAGCCCGACCAGCGCCGTGACCACCACCAGGAGCGCCGCCCGCGCGACGCGGAGCCGCGGCTCGACCAGCACGGCCACGATCGGCTCCTTGAATCGGGCCCAGCGCTCCTCGTTGTCGCTCACGTAGATGAGCACGCCGACCAGCACTGTGACCATGTACTGGAGCACCACGCTCTTCGGGACGATGGCGCTGCCCGGGAGCAAGGGAACGACCCATACGACCACGACGTAGGCGCCGACCATGATCGCCACCGCCTGCCAGAACGGGTGCGCCGCGTAGCGCCGCACGGCGGGCGTGGCGGTCATTTGTGCGCCCCCAGGTATTGCACCAGGGCTTCGAGCTGCGCGGCGTTCATCATGGTGCCGAACGTCTTGGGCATGATTCCGGCGAGCTTTTCGTAGCCCTTCGCGATCGAAGACGCCGGGTCCAGGATTTTCTTGCGGATCGATTCCGCGTCCCGGCGCGATCCGACATGCGTGAGATCGGGCGCGATCACCTGTCCCTGACCGTCGAGCTTGTGGCAGGCGAGGCACCCCGCCGCCTGGATGATCGCCTTGGGATCTGCGCTCCCCCCTGCAAAACCTCCAGAACCTCCACCACCTCCACCACCGGCCGTTGTCGAGGTTGTGGAGGTGCTGGAGGTTGCGGGGATGTCCGAAGCGGTCACATCGACCGTGCCGCCCTGTGATTCGAGGAACGCGATCACGGACCACACTTGTGCCGGCGAGAGCTGTTTGGTCATTACCGGCATGATCGGCTGATAGCCCGTCACCACGTAGGCAGTCGGATTGTCGAGGGATTCGTACAGGTACTGCTTGCAGCTCTTGCCCGCTTCCCGCTTGCCGCAGCGGGCGCCGATCGGTCCGGTGCCCTTCTCGTCGGTGAGGAGATTGGGCGCGCGCGTGCCGAGGCCGTGGCAGGTGGTGCAGCCGCCGATGCCGTTGAACACCTTCTCTCCCGCCGCCACCAGCTGCTCGGGCGTGACGTTCGCCCCCAGGGTGAGGGTCTGCGGCACCTCGGACTGCACCTGGGGGATCTTGTTGGCGATGAGCGTATAGAGCGCCAGGGTCCCGAGCACGATCCCGACGACCTTGAGGTTAGTGGCCCACATGGCGGCCCCCTCCCCCTCCCTCGCGGTCGCCCGGGGCGACGAACGTGGACTTCTCCGCCAGGCCGCCGAGCCAGAACACGAACGCGACGAGCGTGAGGAAGATCAGCACGCACAGGCTGATCATCTTGGACGCGTAGCCGAGCGCCGGGGTGGCGGCGTACTTGCTCGTATCCTGCACCACCTGCCACACGTGCCAGTACTGGCGGATGCCGGAGCGCGCGAATCCCATGAGCCCCATGAGCCACGTGAACGTGACCGCGAGGACGAACAGGGCGTACTGTGAGCGCGGCGGCATCTTGCCCCACTGGATCGCGCCCAACGACTGCGCACCGCGTCCCATCAGCACGTCGATCACCGTCACGAACAGGATGCACCCCAGCACGGCGAGCACCTGATACACGCTGAAGCCGATCCGCACGATGGCCTCGACGAAATAGCCGCGGATGCCGTAGAACAGCACGACGCCGGCCGCGAGGGCGAACATCGCCGCCTGGATCATCGTGCCGCCCTTCGCCCACGGCACCACCGGGCGTGTGTTGGCGCGCCGGTACAGGAGGAACGACAGGAACGTCGTGAGGATCATCAGGTTCACGGCGGTGTTCTTGGCGCTCATCACGCCCAGCGCGCCCAGGAACGGGTGGTGCGAGCCGCCCATCGCCGCCAGCTCCTTCGAGTCGGCGATCATCGTGTGGGGTGTGCCCCACACGATCGCGCCGAGCACCAGCACGATCAGGAGGTACTTGGTGTAGGGCCGGAACCGCTCCGCGCCGGGAATGCGACCCATACCGATCCACAGGTAATAGTTCCCCGTGAGGAACAGCACGGCGATCAGGAACGCCTGAATGACCCACAGCCAGCTCATGAAGCCGCCCATCATCGTGATGCCCATCGACTGGTCGTACTGGTAGATCTCGCGGCCCAGCCAGTAGCCGGCGAACGGCAGCACGATCAAGGCCGAGATGGCGATGAAGTTGCCGACGTAACCCATCCAGTCGTAGTGGGCGCGCTCCTCGTCGGTCTGGGCGGCGAGGAAGCGGTAGCTCGCGTACGCGGCGACGATCGCGCCGCCGAACACCACGTTGGCGATCAGTCGGTGCACGTTGATCGGCATCCACGTCGCGTTGGCGATCGCGTGCCACAGCTTGATCGTCGCCGGATCGGTGGTCGGAGTGATGTCCCGCGGCGGGGTCATCATGTAGGTGAGCCACGAATTCGCGATGAACATCACGATCGTGCCCCACAGGTTCAAGAGCAGGCCCAGGGTCCAGTGGCCCCACTTCGGCCGCCCGTACTTCCACCGGTCCCAGCCGTAGTAATAGAGGTACAGCGTGAACGACTCGCAGAAGAACAGCGCGGCGTACGCCCACATCGACGGACCGAAGACGGCGGTCAGGTACGACCATGGCTTCGCCCACAGCGTCGCGAGGATGAACACGAGGACCGCGCCCCAGATCGCCGTGGCGCTGTACGCCACGAGCAGCAGGCGCGTGAACTCCTTGGCGAGCCGGTCGTAGCGCTGGTCCTTGCCGAAGATGCCGATCGCCTCCGCCACCACGGCGAACATCGGGACGCCCAGCACGAACGCGGCGAACATCAGGTGCACCTCCGCCGCGATCCACACCGCGGCGCGGGCGCCGATGAGCGGAAATTCTCCGTAGGCGTGACTGCTGTCGGCCGCGGCTTGCAGCAGCACGAGGACGTCGGCGGTCATCGGCCGTCGGCCACGAAGAACGGTCGCTTCTTGGCGAAATCGATCGGCAGGGCGCTCCGCACCTCGGCGAGCAGCTCCGGCGTCACCTCACGGCGTCCCTGACGGCGCGCCCACGCCTCCACGCGCTCCATCACGACCCCACGCACGAACGAGGGGATCCGGGCCACCCGCTCGCGCGCCGCCGGGGTCCACGCGAGCGCCGGTTGGAAGTCGCCACCGTAGCGCAGCGCGCGGGCCGGCTCGATGGGGGCCATGTCGCCCGTCGGCTGATACACGCACGACGGATCGGCGGCGAGCACGTCTCCCTCGAGCGCGAACCCGCGCGCGCGGCACCCGCCGCACAGCGCGCGGTACTCGCACGCCCCGCACTTCCCCTCGAGCGGGCCCTCCCGCAGGCGCCGGAACAGGGGCGACGAGCGCCACACGTCGGCGAAGCGCTGCGACTTGAGATCGCCGGCCACCTCGGGCAGGTACGGGCACGGGGTGACCTTGCCGTCCGGCGTGATGCGGCAGTACTGCGTGCCGCAGGGACAGCGGGTCTCGTAGTTCAGGACCGGCGACCCGGGGTCGGTCTGATGCACCACCCGCATGAAGTGCGGCGCGCATTTCGCCCGCACCAGCATGCGGCCCCGATAGGCGCGCTCCCAGCGGGCGAGGTCCGCGAGCACCACCTCGTAGTCCGCCGGCGTCAGGTCCGAGAGCGCCGCGCCACGGCCGGTCGGGACGAGGAAGTAGCAGTTGAACGAGACGGCCCCCTCGTCCGCCGACCACGCCACCAAGGCTCCGAGCTCGGAGCGGTTCCCCTTGGTCACCGTCGTCTGCACGATGAAGTCGAGCCGCGCCGCGCGCAGTCGCGCCAATGCGCCTTGCACCTCGGCGAGCGCGCCTCTGCCGTGACGGAACTTGTCGTGATACGACGGACGCAGCGAGTCCACGCTGACCGCGACCCCCCGCACGCCGGCGTCCGTGAGCGCCGCGATGCGCTCCGCGGTGAGCAGCGTGCCGTTGGTCCCGACCACGACCGTCGCGCCGTTGGCGGACGCGTAGTGGGCGATCTCGCCCAGATCCCGCCGCAACAGCGGCTCGCCTCCCGACAGGATGAGCAGCGGGGCGGGATTGACGGCGAGCAGCTGGTCCACGATGTCGAGGCACGCCGCCGTGTCGAGCTCGGCGGCGGCGCTCTCGCTCGGCCCCGCCGCGATGTAGCAGTGCGCGCATTCCAGGTTGCAGCGCTTGGTCAGATTCCACGCGACCACGTGAGGGACGTAATCCACGTCAGTCTCCGGCTTGCTCCGCCAGCAGCCGCTCCATGGCCGCCTTCGCCTCCTCGGGCTTCATGGTCTTCAAGTCCACGGGGCACTTCCCTATCTGAGCGTCGATGTCACGGATCGGGCAGCGCGTCACCCCCTGCGCCTTGGCCTCCTCGATGAACGCCCGCATCTCGGGTGAGAGGGCGTCCCGGCCCCCTCCTTCCGCCTCCGCGCGGATCTGCTTGGCGCGCAGCTCCTGGAACATGACCATCATGGTGTCGACGTCGAACTCGTCGGCCGCGATCATCGCCTGCTTGTTCTCGTCCATTACGCGCGTGGTCACGCGCCAGATGTCGTGGCCCCGCGCGAACCGCTCCACCGTGTTGCGCGCCAGCGGCCGGGCGATGAGCGGCACGAGCTGCAGCCGGGCCCAGGCTTCTTCGGTCCAGACGACGGGATCGGTTGCGACGCGCGGGCGCCGACTGATCGCCCCGGTCACCGGACACCGGACCTCCACGTCAGGGGTCAGGGGCTGGGGGTCGGAATCATGCCCCTGTACTTTCGTGCCCTTCATCTGGTCTTGCGCCTTCACTTCCGCCAACGCGATCTCCTCCGCCGTGCCGATCCCCATGATGAGCTGCATGTGCGTGGGAAGGAGCTTCCGGATCGCCTCGTCCAGCCATTTGTTGGTGACCGTCGCAGGCTCTCCCTGGGTCTGCTCGAGTACGTACTCTTCGACCGCCCGGCGCGCGATCCCCTGCGCGAATGGCGGCACCCGGAGAATCCGCACCTCGGCCTCGGGCGCCCAGGGTAGCCCCGCCACCCCGTCTTCCTCGATCCAGGGGATGTCTTCCGGCCGGACCCCGCCCGTCCCCGCGAGGAGCACGTTGCACGGCGCCAGCCGCAGGAGGTTCTCCGCCTGGCTGCCGAGCTCGGTGCCTTCGATCCGATGGGCACCGTGCCGCGCCAGCACCAGCAGCGACGGCTTGAGCTCCTCGGCCCACTGCATGATCACCTGGAACGGCTTGCCGATCAGGATCTGGGTCGTGAGGGGGACGCCGGGGAACTCCTGCGCCATCACCTCGGCGCGCTTCAGGTTCGCCTGGCACAGCTTCAGGAGTCCCTTGTCGATGATGTTGTTGTGCAGCTCCTCCTGCTCCTCGAACTTGAAGACTTTGGAAGCCTGATAGGAGAGCACATCCTTGATGTTGTGAAACACGACGTGGTGGTACTCGACGTCGAACGCGCTGCACACGAACAGCGACCCGCCGAACGCCTGGGCCAGCTCGAGCGCGAGGCGCATCGCCCGGTAGCCGTACGACGACCCGTCCACGCCTACCAGGAACCGCCCGCCCGCGAACGGCCGCTCGTCGCGCACCAGCAGCAAGTCCTTCTCGATGCCGCGCAGCACGCGCGACACCACGCCGCCGAGCTGCGAGTACGGCTGGCGCCCCAGGCCGTGCGCTCCGATCGCGAGCAGGTCGTACTGGCGGCCCGACGAGCCCGCGAGCCGCGCGGCGCTGTCCTCGTCTTCGGCGATGAGCCGCCCGTTCTCACCCAGCTTTACGTCCGAGCGGGCCTTATCGCCCCCGTCGTAGCCCGCCGCGCGGTCGGGGTCGAAGCCGATCAGCCCGGGGAGCCGGCCGGCGCCGCGGTTGACCTCGTTGACGATCTCTTCGTAGTTGATGCCTTCCAGGAGCTGGCGAGTCAGACGCACGCCGGCCGCCTCGCACCGCTTCCCCAGCTGGTCGAGAAAGCTGTCCGCGATCAGCTGCAGGCCTTTTTCGATCAGCTTGTCGTGGATCTTGCGCTGCTTCTTGATCTCGTCGGGAGTCTGGAACCGGGCCGGGAGCCCGGTTTCGAGCTGACGAAAGCGGACATCGTGGAGGCGGGCGGCGTAGACGTGGTTTCCGGTGATGCGACCGTCGGACTTACGGCACAACTCGATGGCCCGGTCGACGGCCCAGTCCGAAGGACTCGAGTTGTCGACCGGGACGAAGATCTCGCGGTACACCAGCACCTCCCCCTTTGGGCGGGGCGAGTATGTGAACGACGAGACAGGCTGTCAAGTAAGCGGGGGCACCAGTTGCTTACCCTCTGAATCCCACACGGTAATCGCGTCCACCGGACAGGCGTCACACGCGCGCAGCAGGCGCTCGCGCTCCACCCGCTCCGGCTCGAGGAAGGTCGCGATCGTGTCGGTGTCCAATTTGAAACCCTCGGGGGCCGCCGTCGCACAGTCGCCGAACCCGACGCACTGCTCGCGGTCGATCACGATGCGCAGTCCGTGGACTGTCCGCTCCTCCCGGCTCACATGCCCTCGAGCCCGAGCTCGCTCCGCGCGGTGTCCATCACGGCCGGGGTGATCTCCGCGAGGCCGCGGTCCCTCGCATAGTCGGCGTAGATCTTCTTCACCATCCCGCGCACGAAGTTGGGCACGCGGGCCAGGCGCTCCTGCGCCTCGACCGACCAGGTGACACTCGTCCCTCGTCCCCCGTCCCCCGTCCCCTCCGCGAAGGCTTCGTCTCTCCCCGTGGTGACCATTCCCCGCACCGTCTCGAGCGGCTGCGGGTCGATCGTCGTCCCGCCGATCTTCACGCCCAGCGACGCCACGAGCTGCGTTTCCATCGGATTCGTCAACAGGCCGACGGCGCGGCCGCACTGCGGGCACCGGAACGCCGCCGCGAGCGTGCCGTCCCCGGGGAGTTGACGCTCCTCGAACAGCATCTGCCGGTCGCAGTCGACGCAAAGAAACTTCATGCGCGCCCCCGTGATTCCCAGGCTGAAGCCTGGGCCCGGTGATGCGCTGCCCTTAAGGGCAGTGCGGTCTCGGGCGCACGCTTCAGCGTGTGAACTCTCATGCGACGCCTTCCATTCTTCGCGCCACCTCATCCCACACGTCCTGCGTCGGGTGCCACGGGATCCGCGCGAGTAGTGGCACCCCGAATTCGCGCGCCAGGGCCTCGCCCGCGTCTCCGGTGAACGGACCGTCCACCATGTTCTCCACCACGCCGAGCAGCTCCGCGCCGCGCTCCCGGGCGAACTGCATCGCGCGCCGCACCGCATCGCGCGATTCCGTCGTGGGAATCGTCACGGTGAGCACGGCCGGTGGCGCCGGCAACAGCTCGGCGAGCTCCTGGAACCGCTGGATCCCCGGCGGCAGGTCGACCAGCAACCGATCGAGCGCGCCCCAGGCCACATCGGCCAGGAACTCCCGCAGCGCCGCGGCCTCGAGCGTCTCCCGCCACACGTGACTCTCGGCCTCCGGCCCCCGGAACCCCAGCGGGCGGCCGTCCTGGAGCAGCAGCGCCATCGAGAAGCAGCGCACGCCCTCCGGACTGACCGGGGGTTCGACGCCGTTCTCGTGCAACGTGCAACCTGTGACGGGGATGCGGAGGAGTGCGGGGATGGTCGGTCCGTTGAAATCGGCGTCGAGCACCCCCGCGGCCCAACCCCCGCGCGCCAGCGCCCGGGCGAGGCCCGCGGTGGCGAAGCTCTTCCCCACGCCCCCCTTGCCGCTCATCAGGGCGACTACCCGCCCCACGCCCGCGAGCCGCGCCGCCACCCGACGCCGCTGGGCCGCGATCTGGCCCGGGAGCCCGGAGCGATCCGGCTCGGTCAGCTCGTGATAGGTGCGGATGTTGAGGGGCATGCGGAAAAATGCGTCGTACGACGCCAGGACGCCACGTTGCAAGGGGGTTCGTGGAACGTAGCGTCGTGGCGTCGTACAACGCTATTTTTCGCATCCATGATCGACGAGCTGAAGAGCCGCCTCCAGGCCGAGGTCGAGCGCCTGAATCACGAGATCAACTTCGTGCTGCCGAAGGAGATCGAGCGGGCGCGCGCGCACGGCGACCTGCGCGAGAATTCCGAATACAAGGCGGCGCTGGAGCGCCAGCAGTTCGTGACCTCGCGTTTGAGCCACTTGCGCCTGCGCCTCTCGAAGCTCTCGAGCGTCCAGGAGTCCGACATCCCGCGCGACCGCGTGGGGTTCGGCTCCCGCGTGACGGTGCAGGACGTCGACACCAAGCAGCGCGAGACGTACGCGCTCACCCTGGGCGAGTTCATCGAGGGTGACGACGACGGAGACGAAACGCCGGTGTCGATGGCTTCCCCCCTCGGCAAGGCGCTGCTGGGCGCCAAGGTCGGACAGTCGGTGACCACCGCCCTTCCCATGGGGCAGCGGCGCTTCAAGGTCGTGGAGCTCGAGACCGTGCACGACCTGGCGGGGAAGCGACCCTAAAGCTCCACGCGGAAGACGATCGGCCCGCTCGGACTCGCCGAGCCGGCCCGCGGCTCGATGCTCATCGCCGCTCCCATCACGCGCTCCCCCGCCTGCGGCAGCGGCAACCCCATCACCATGGGCTGGTCCCGATCCATCGCCATCAGGGCCGCGGGCTGCATCCCCTTGTCGGTGACGAACCACAGCTGGTAGGCCTGGTCCCGGGCGTTCGGGGCCAGGCCGTCGCAGCGCACCAGCCAGCGGTGCCGCGTGCTGTCGGCGAAAATCGTCACCGACCCGACACGGCCGCCGGTGGAGACGGAGACCTGGATGAGTCGCGTCGCGGGGTCGTGGATGAAACTCGAGACCGTGTCCTCGAGGGCTGCGACGCGCGCCGCGAGCCGATCGCGCTCCGCCCCGAGCGCGTCGATCTGGCGGTACGCCCACCACGCACTCCCCACTCCTCCCGCCACCACCACGAGCGCCGCCGCCAGCGCGAGCGGCCAGCGCCGCCCGCGCGCCAGAGCGCGCGCCAGCACCCGCCCCTTGAGCTCGGGGCGCGGCGTTCGCGGAGGCACCGACATCCCCAACCAGTCCGTCATTCGAGCCAATCCTTGAGATGCGCCAGCTGGTCCGCCAGCTTGTGATGCGCGGCCCGCAGCCGCGTCTTGACCGTACCCAACGGCTGCTGCAGGCGGCGCGCGATCTGACTGTGCGACAGCCCCTCGAAATACGCGAGCGTCACCACGCGCCGCAGATCGTCCGGCAGCGTCGCGAGCGCGGCGTGCACCTCGCGGTGCAGCGGCCACCCGGGGACGGCGGCTTCGTGCGGCCCCGGGTTCGCGACTTCCTCTCCCGCCCCCGCCCCCTGCGCACGCCCCCACCGGTCCGCTTTGCGCCACCACCGCTGGCGCCGCCGCAGTTCGTCGAGCGCCCGGTTACGCGCGATGGACAGGATCCAGGGCACCAGCGGACCGCGACTCGGATCGTGCTTGTGGACGTGACGCCACACTTTCACGAAGACATCACCGACGACTTCTTCGGCCGCGTCTTCGTCGTGCAGGATGCGATAGGCGAGGCCGAGGACCCAGGGTGCGAGCGCGTCGTATAACTCTTGCAGCGCGTGCTCGTCCCGCGCCTTGAGGCGCCGCACCAGAGAGCGTTCTTCCTCTTGACTGAGACGTCGTGGCGGGGTCACTTAGATGCCTACAGTAGATCGCGCATGGGCGCGAAGCCAGCCCCAAGGATGTATCTTGGAACGACGGGAATCGACGCGGTGCGGCCGCGATTCACAAGTCTGAGAGCGGGGAGGGGCCCATGGCAGCTCACGAAGAGGGCGGCGACGAACGCTTTTCCTTCGAGGCGTTCACCCGGCACCCGTTTTTCACCGAGGTCAATCGCTGGATCGTCGAGCGGGTGATCTGCCCCGGTCGGCGCAAGATCGTCGATCTGGGCTGCGGTCCCGGAGCCGTCACGAAGCTGATCTTGGAGCGGCTGGATGACGCGCGCAATGCCAAGGTCATCGGGATCGATCCATCCGCATCAGCGCTGTCCAAGGCCCGAGCCGCCATCCACTCCAAGGTCGTCGAGTTCATCGAAGGCAGCGCCGAGTGGGCGTCGCGTCTCGTCTCGTCGGCCGACGCCGTCGTGTTCCTGAACGCCATCCACCTCGTTCCCGACAAACCGCAGGTGCTCGCGGAGATCCGCAAGGTGCTGAAACAGGACGGCGTGTTCGCGTTCAACACGACCTTCTTCAACGGCGCGTACGTCGATGGCACGGCGGGATTCTGGCGCCGCTGGGTGGTACGCGCGGTGCAGGTGCTGCGGGAGCGCGGGCTCGAGGTCCAGCACAAGGCCCACGCGGTCGCGCGGCAGTTCCTCTCGGCCGAGGAATACGGCGAGTTGTGCGTTCAGGCCGGCTTTACGCGCCCCGCGGTCGACCTGGTGCGCATCGAGATGACCCCCGAGGCGCTCGAAGACATCGGGCGCTTCTCGTTGTTCATCGAGGGCGCGCTTCCGGGGGTCCCGCTCGAGGAAGGTTCGAGCGCGTTGAACGAAGGGCTCCGCCGCACGATCGACGAGACGGGCATGGACCACGTGCCGCGCAACTGGCTGGAGTGCGTGGCGACGGCGGCCTAGTCGGAAGCGATCACGAACTGCAGCTGGCGGTGCGCGGCGCGCAGCGCGGCCTCCACCGCCTCAGGCGTGCGCCCGCGTGCGAAGATGAATCCGGGATAGCGGGCACCCTCGGGCCACGGCACGAGCTCCTGCCCCGGATGCGCGGTGATGATGATCTCCTCGACCAGCGGTTGGCCCCGAGCTTGATCCAACCCCCTCACTTCCCGTAACACGCCCGCGCCCGGCACCGGGATCATCATCACGCCGGACGCCTGTGGTTCGCGCTCGAGCGCGGGTAGGTTCATTCCCAGGGCATGCCGGATGACGATCTCCTCGAGGGACAACGTTTCCTCTTTCCCCTTTCCCGTTTCCCGGATTTCGAATCTCAACGCCCCGCTGCACTGCCCCCCGATCGGCCGAGCCGCGAGCTCGATCAGCCAGGGACCGCTTCCGTTCACCCGCAGCTCGGCGTGCACCGGTCCTTCCCGGAGCCCGAGCGCCGCAGCCGCCCGTTCCGCGCACGCGGCGACCGCGCGCTGCTCGTCCGCCGGGAGACGTGATGGGGTGACATAGATCGTCTCCTCGAAGTACGGGCCGTCGAGCGGGTCGGGCTTGTCGAACAACGCCAGCACCCGAAGCTCGCCGGCGACGAGCAGCCCCTCGAGCGCAACCTCGCGGCCAGGAACGAAGTCCTCGACGAGGATCGAGCGGTATGCGTGCCACTCGACGCTTGCCTCATCCCGCTTCTCGCATCCCGCCTGCTCGAGAATTCTCTTCACCCGCTCGAACGCCGCCACGAACCCTTCCGGAGTGTCCGCGCGAATCACGCCGCGACTGGCGGCCAGGCGCAGCGGCTTGAGCACGCACGGGTAGGGCACGCCCGCGGCCAGCCGCCGGGGATCTTCGTCCACGCGGACCAGCCGGAAATGGGGCACGGCCACGCCCGCGGCGGCAAGCGATGTCCGCTGCTCGTGCTTGTCGCGTGCCGCGCGGGCCGCGGCGACGTCGTTGCCCCGCAGGCCGAGCGCGCCGGCGATCGCGGCGGCCACGACCGCCGTGTCGTCGTCTACGCCGACCACCCCCTGCAGCGGATGCTCGCGCGCGAACGCCCGTGCTTGCGCAGCGGCACGGTCCGGATCGGACAGGTCGAGGGTGACGAGGCCGCCGGGATTCGCGTGCTGGAACGTGCTGGGGCGCTCGGAGGCGACGGTGAGGCCGACCCCCAGCCGGCGCGCGGCCTCGACGAACGCGGCCGTGCGGTAGGTCGCCGTGGGGAGGAGGAGGAGGAGCCTGTGTGTGGAAGGGCGCAGCATGCCGCGCCCCTACTTCTTAGCCGCCGCGAAGTACGGGTTCGAGCCGGCGGCGTGATCGGTGATGTCGACGACGCCTTTCACATCGGGGACGTGCTGCTGCAGCATCGCCTCGATCCCCTGGCGCAGCGTGACGTCGGCCATGCCGCATCCCTGGCACCCGCCCGCCATGCGGACCATCACGACGGCGTCCTGCACGTCAATCAGCTCGACCCGGCCGCCGTGCCGCGCGACCATGGGATTCACCTGGCTCTCGAACAGGTCGGCGACGCGTTCGTACAGCGCGTCGTCGTCCGTGCCGGGCGTCGCGGCCGCGGCCGGCTTGGGCACCACGGCCGGGCCCGCTCCCGCCAGGGCGGCCCGGATGGCCTCACCCACCGCTTTCCCCACCGTCTGCCACGGCACCGGGCTGCGCTTCACGACCGTCACCAGGTTCCCGGAGACGATCACCTCGGCCACGTCCGCGCCCGGAAGCGCGAAGATCGCCTCGGCGAGCGGGGAGCCACTCGCCTCGTCGGGCGACGCGAACCGCCGCGCGCCGCCGGCGTGCACCGGCTCGCTCACGACGAACTTGCAGCGCCCGGTGTCGATCGGCTCGGCGGTGATCCGGATTTCGGCGGGGTTCATACCACAAACATAACCCCGCTAATCGCGGGGGACACCACTGACCCCGGGCGCGAGCCCGGGGGTCGGCACCGGCCGCATCTGGCGCGCCGCGTGCACCAGGTTGCGCAGCGCCGCCAGCGTCTCCTGCCAGCCGCGCGTCTTGAGGCCGCAGTCGGGATTGACCCAGATCTGGCGGTCGTCGAGCACCTCCTGCATGCGCTTCAGTGCCTGCACGATCTCCGCCGTGCTCGGCACGCGGGGCGAATGGATGTCGTAGACGCCCGGCCCGACCTCGTTCGGATAGCGGTATTCCTTGAGCCCCTCGAGCAGCTCCGACCCCGAGCGTGCGTTTTCGATCGAGATCACGTCGGCGTCCATCTTCTCGATCACCCGGATCACGTCGTTGAACTCGCTGTAGCACATGTGGGTGTGGATCTGGGTGGCGTCCGACACGCCCGCGGTGGCGAGCCGGAACGCGTTCACCGCCCACTCGAGATACGCCGGCCAATCCGCGCGCCGCAGCGGCAGGCCTTCGCGCAGCGCCGGCTCGTCGATCTGGATCACGCGGATCCCGGCCGCCTCAAGGTCCCTCACCTCGTCGCGGATCGCCAGCGCCAGCTGCTTCGCGGTCTCGGCGCGGGGCTGATCGTCGCGCACGAACGACCACTGCAGGATCGTCACCGGGCCGGTCAGCATGCCCTTCACCGGGCGCGCCGTCTTGGACTGCGCGAATGTGCTCCACCGCACGGTCATGGCCCGGGGACGGGATACGTCGCCGTAGATGACGGGCGGCTTCACGTACCGCGTGCCGTACGACTGCACCCAGCCGTGCTCCGTGAAGGCGAATCCCTCGAGCTGCTCGCCGAAGTACTCTACCATGTCGTTGCGCTCGAACTCGCCGTGCACCAGCACGTCCAGCCCCAGCTCTTCCTGGAGCTTCAAGGTGCGCGTGATCTGCTCCGCGATGAAGGCATCGTACTCGGGCGCCGTCAGCTTGCCGTCGTGCAGCTGCTTGCGCGCGGCGCGGACTTCGGCCGTCTGGGGGAACGACCCGATGGTCGTCGTGGGGAAGAGCGGCAGTCGCAGCTGCTTGCGACGACGCTCGGCGAACGGCGACACGCGCCGCATGTCGTGCTCCGTCACGCCTCGCGCCCGTTGCTTCACCGCCGGGTTGTGGATGCGCCGGGAGATGCGTCGTCCCGCGAGCACGCGCGCGTTCGTCTCGAGCGCCGCCGCGGCGGACTCCCGTCCGTCGCGCAACGCCCGCGCCAGCGTCGCCACCTCCACCAGTTTCTGCTTTGCAAACGCGAGCCAGGCCTTGAGCTCGCTGTCGAGCCGCCGCTCGAGCTCGAGATCGATCGGGACGTGCAGCAGCGAGCACGACGGGGCCACCCACAGCTGGGCGGCGCCGGCGCGCTCCAGCGCGTCCTCCAGCCGGCGCAGCGCCGCGGCGAGGTCGGCCTTCCAGATGTTGCGCCCGTCGATCACGCCAAGCGACAGGACTTTGCCTTCCCGCCCCCCGCCCGCCGGCCAGGCCTGGATCAGCGACGCCAACCGCTCCCCGGTGCGCACGGCGTCCACGTGCAGGCCGGCCACCGGCAGCTCCAGCGCCGTCGCCAGGTTGTCGTCCAGCGCACCGAAATACGTCGCGACCAGGAGCTTGACCTTGGGCGCCTGGTCGGCCAGGAAGCGATACGCTCGCGCGAACGCTTCACGCTCGGCCGGGGTGCGGTCGAGGGCGAGGCAGGGCTCGTCGAGTTGTACCCACGTGGCGCCCGCCTCGGCCAGACGCGACACCACGTCGGCGTAGACCGGCAACAACGCGTCGAGCAGTGCCAGGCGATCGA
>QHUT01000031.1 GCA_003222055.1 Gemmatimonadota bacterium | reverse complement strand
AGGATGACGCCGTTCGAGCCGCGGCTGCCGTACACCGCCGTCGCCGACGCGTCCTTCAGGACCTCGATGGACTGGATCGTCGCCGGGTTGAAATCCTCGATGCCGCCCGCCAGCGGCACGCCGTCCACGACGTAGAGCGGTCCGTTCCCCGCCGCGATCGACCGGATGCCGCGCACGGTCACGTTCATCGGAATGCCGGGGCGGTAGCTGCCGCCCGCCACCACATCCACGCCCGCCACCCGCGCCTGGATCGCCTGCATCGGGTTGGAGGTGGGGACTTCCGCAATCTGTTGCGGGGTCACCGAACCGATGGAGCCGGTCAGGTCGCGGCGCTCCTGCGTGCCGTAGCCGACGACGACGAGGCCCTCGAGCTGGATCGGCGCCGCGACGAGCCGGAAGTCCAGCGTGGTGCCCGCGGCGGCGTCCACCGCCACACTCTGCGTCACGGACGCGTAGCCCACGAACCGCGCGCGCACCTGTCGCGTCCCCGCGGGCACGTCGCTGATCACGTACCCACCGGACGTGTTGGTGGCGGCTGTGCGGTTCGTGCCCAGTACGACGACGGTCGCGCCGGCGATGGGGCGCGCGTTGGCGGAGTCGGTCACCGTACCCGAGATCCGTCCCTGCGCGTCCAGGCGAACCGCGGCACACAGGGCGGTCAGAACGAACAAGCCGTGTCGCATGAGAACCTCCCGGACCATGCGGAGCTGAGAGAGGGTGGGACGGCGATGCTGCGGGGCGGTGCGGGAGTCCACGTGTCGAGGACGTGCTAGAGACGATGCGCGGCGAGATCCGCGGTGAACTTGACCCCGGCCGCGGTCGTGGCCGCGACGCTGTCGCCCGAGAGCGCGCCCTCGGCCGTCATCCACAGCCGCACCAGATTGGCCGTCCCGGCGTTGGTCCCGTTCCCGAACAGGTGAACCTCGAGCGTCGCGCCCGGGGGAACGTTGCTCAGCACGACCACCCACGACGGGTTGGTCGCTGGAACCACGGGCGCGACCACCCGTTGCATGGTGCTGTCCGCGGCGCAGTTCGCCGTGCACTTCCCGGTGCCGTTGTCGTAGTAGATCGAGTCGATCGTGGCGATCCCAGCGAGGCTGGCGCGGTAGGTGACCGTGTAGCCGCCGGGGCCCGCGACCGCGCCGCAGCTGTTCAGCATCAGCGCCAGCGCGAGCGCGACCAAGGACAGGGGCGGATGCGGCGGAGTGTGACGCATGCGAGGACCTCCGAGAGGCGGCCGTGATACGGTCATCTTATCACTTTCCATCCCGGAACGCGAGCCCCCGGGAATGGCTTACGGGCGGCCCACGTTCATCAGGGCGTCACAGCGGGGCTTACGCGGATCGGTAGGGCAGCGCAGCTCCCGGTACCAGTCGAGGGCATGCGCGGGCGCCGGGTAGCCCGGCGGCAGCGGCAGGTGCGAGAACGATTGCCAGTACGACACCGACGCATCCCGCCACCAGCGCGCCTCAGCTTCCTGAGTTCGGAGGAACGCCTGCACGCGGCGGAATCGCGCGTCGTCCACGAGGTCGTGCAGGCCGTCCCACGTCCGCTCCATCCAACGCACGGTGTCCACGCCGGCCTGGTAACGCGATAGCAGCTCCTCCCACAGGGTGCGGCCCGACCGCAGGCGTTCACTCCACCCCACGTGGTGGAACCACAGCAGCAGCGTCTCGGGCACGGAGTCGCGGTCCGCGAATCGGCGTCGCACCGGCGGGAAGTACTGGTGCACGGCATTGCTGCCGGTGGCGGTGCGGTCGAAGCCCAGGCCCGCGACGTCCGCCCGGTTGAAGTAGACGGACGTCTGGTCGGCCCGGCCGCGCGCGACCCACGGCCCCGGTCCATAGTGATGGCCCAGTGCCATCTGGTGGGCGAGCCCCAGCGGGGTCATGTAGTTCACCACCGCTTCCCGCGAGGCGAGCATCATCGCCTTCACCGGACCCACGACTCGCGGATCGTTCGAGAACGTCATCCGGATCCATTCGTCCGCGATGACGGCCGAGGAGAGGGTGTAGTCCCACGCGAGCCGGCCGAACGCGTACCAGTTGGCCTGGTTGAAGTCCGAGCCGCACCAGTCGCGGTCGGATCCCACGTTGGCGACGCCGGCGAGCCCACGGATCTCCCGGCCCACGGTCGAGCCGGGCCCCCGCGCATAGGTGTCGGCGCGGAGCACCTCCTCCCACAGCGGCGCCAGAAACGTCAGATGGGTGTCTTGGCCGAGGTACTCCTTGGTGATCTGCAGCTCCATCATCAGCGGGGTCCGGGACATAGCGCCGAACAAAGGATGGAACGGCTCGCGCGGCTGGAAATCGAGCGGCCCGTTCTTCACCTGCAGCAGCACGTTCTCGCGGAACGCGCCGTCCTGCGGCGTGAACTCGTCGTACGCCTGGCGGACGCGGTCCGTGGGGACCTCGTTCGAGTAGACGAACGCGCGCCACATCACGATGCCGCCGTGCGGGGCCAGGGCATCGGCGAGCGTGTTGGCGCCGTCGGCATGGGTACGGCCGTAGTCCTGTGGGCCCGGCTGCCCCTCCGAGTTCGCCTTCACGACGAATCCGCCGAAGTCCGGAACGGCGCGGTAGATCTCGTCCACTTTGCGGCGCCACCACGCCCCGACGGCGGGGTCGAGCGGGTCGGCCGTGGCGAGTCCGCCCAGCTCGATGGGCGCACTGAAGCGCGCCGTGAGATACACGCGCAGGCCGTACGGACGGAACACGTTGGCGAGCGCGGCGACCTTGGCGAGGTATTCGGGTGAAAGCACCGTGGCGTTCGCGTTCACGTTTGTGAGCACGGTGCCGTTGATCCCGATCGACGCGTTGACACGCGCGTAGTCCCGATAGCGCGGGTCGATGGAGTCCGGCAAGTGGGGCCAGTCCCACAGCGAGCGGCCCGCGTAACCCCGCTCTACGGTCCGGTCGAGGTTATCCCAGTGGTCGAGCAGGCGCAGCCGAAGTTTCGGCGCGCTGACGACAGCCAGACCTCGGAGCGGCGCGCCCGTCTGGATGAGGCGCAGCAGATGGAACACGCCGTACAGCACGCCTACTCCCGAATTGCCGGCGATGACGATCGCCTGCTGGCCGCGCACCCGCAGGGCCCGGAGCACGAATCCTTCGTCGCCCGCGCGCCGCAGGTCGTCGGCGAGCGGGAGGCCGGCGACGAGCCGCGAGGTCGCGGGCGTGCCCGCGATGAGCGCGCCGTCGTGGAGGACGCTGTCCACGGCCGGGATGGCGCTGCCCAGGAGCCCCGTGAGACCGGCGCTCAGCTCGTCACGGGCGGCGCGCAGAGTGGGAGAGTCGCCCTCCACGACCAGCTGGGTCAGCGCCGCGCGGTACTCCGCCAGCCGCCCGGCGTCGCCGACCAGGCGGTAACGCAGCCACAGGTCGTAGCCATCTTCGGCGGCGGGCGGCCTGGGGAGGGAGCGGGGGGAGGCCGCCGCGAGCAGCGCGCACCACAAGGCGACGGACCGGCACGACGCAAACGGTCGCATTGCCCCGCCCTTGGTCAGGCCGGCACCTGTGGGATGCGTCCGTCGGCGGGATCCGCCCAGCGGGTATTGGGGATCAGCGGCGCCCAGCCCGGCCGCAGCGGGTCCTGATCGTAAGGGTAGGGGCCGAGCCGCAGGAAGGACTCGTGGTAGCGAGCCAAGCGCTCGCGATCGAGTCGTACGCCGAGCCCCGGAGCCGTCGGGACAGGGATCGCGCCGTGGCAGTACTGCAGCTTTCCACCCTCCACGATGTCGTCCAAGAGGTGGTGGTAGTGCGCGTCTGCGGCGAAGGTGAGGTTCGGGATCACCGCGCCGAGGTGCAGCATGGTCGCGAGCTGGATGCCCAGCTCGCCCGACGAGTGGACCGCCACCCCGAACTGGAAGGCTTCGCAGATTCCCGCCGCCTTCACGCACGGCCGGATCCCACCCCAGAACGTCGTATCGAGCAGGATGACGTCCACCGCCGGCTGCAGCACGTTCGCCGCCAGCTGCTCGAAGCTCACCACGACCGTGTTGGTCGCGAGCGGGATCCGGATCCGCTCGCGGGCGCGGCGCATGCCGTGCAGCCCGAACACCGGATCCTCGAGGTAGTCGTTGTTCAGGCTCTCGATCTGGCGCCCGAACCAGACCGCCACCTCGGTGGACCAGACGCCGTTGGGATCGAAGCGGAAGCTGTCGCCCGGCAGCGCGGCGGCGAGCGCGCGGTAGCACTCCAGCTCGTAGCGCGGCGGGAACACGCCGCCCTTGAGCTTGTGCGTCGTGAATCCGCACTGCTGCTTGAGCGCGCGGGCCTCGGCGACGAGGTGGTCCACGGTGCGGACTTCACCGGAGCCGTCGGCGTTGGGATAGCGATAGAACAGGTACGAGGCGAACGGCACCCGATCGCGTAGCCGGCCGCCCAGGATTTCGCTCACGGGCACGCCCCACGCCTGACCCAGCAGGTCGAGACACGCGAACTCGAGGGCCGCGAGCAGCTGCGTGCGCTGGTTGTACAATGACGCGGTGGGGTTGGCGATCACGAAGCGCATCTCCTCGAGCCGCGCCGGGTCGCGGCCGACGAGGTATGGCTTCAACCCGAGCACGGCGGCCGTGGCGGTCTCGCCCCCGCCGCCCAGCTCACCCAGGCCGACCCGGCCGTCGTCCGTCTCGACCTCGACGATGGTGCGCACGAAGCGCCCCCAGTGGCACCCGTTGGCGTGGCGCAGCGGGGCCACCAGGGGGACGGACACGGGCGTGGCGCGGATATCGGCAATCTTCATGGTGATAAACTGACCTTATCACCGCCCGGCGGCAAGCGACGCCACCGCCGGCTCGAGCCGCGGCACCAGCAAATGGATGAGGGCGAGCGCCCCGACGTAGGCGAGTCCCAGCGCCGCGAAGATCGGCCCATAGTTGCCCCCCGTTGCCTGCAGGATGGTACCCGTGAGGCGCTGCAGGCCGAACGCGCTGAACAGGCCGGCGCACCCGCCGATCCCGACGACGGACGCGACCGCGCCCCGGGGGAACATGTCGCTCACGGTGGTGAACAGGTTGGCGGACCACCACTGGTGCGCGCCGGCCGCGACGCTCACGATGCCCACGGCTACCCACATGCTCCCGGCCGCGGGCGCGAACATGGTCGGCAGGATGCAGAGCGCCGCCGCGAGCAACGCGGTCTTCCGGCCCCGGTTCACGCTCCAACCGCGCCTGATGAGCGCTCCCGACATCCAGCCGCCCGTGATCGAGCCGACGTCGGCGGCGACGTAGATGACCACGAGCGGAGCCGCGAGGCCCGCGAGCCGCACGCCGAAGCTCGCGTCGAGGAACTTCGGGAGCCAGAACAGGAAGAAGAGCCACACCGGGTCGGTCAGCGCCTTGCCCACAATGAAGGCCCAGGTCTGGCGGCGGCCCAGCAAGGCGCGCCAGGACGTCCGCTCGATCGATTCGATCGAGGCACGCTCCGGCGCCCGATAGAGCGCCAACCAGAGGGCGAGCCACAGCAGGTCGAGCGCGCCGGTGGCGAGGAACGCCCAGCGCCACCCCAGCCCCAATGCGATCGACGGCACCAGCAGCGCGGCGACGATCACCCCTACGTTGCTGCCGGCGTTGAAGATGCCGGTGGCGAGCGCCCGCTCCTTCTGCGGAAACCATTCGGCGACGGCCTTGACTGCGGCCGGGAAGTTCCCCGACTCGCCGGCGCCGAGCAGGGCGCGCGCGATGCCGAAGCCGGCGACCGTGCGCGCCAGGGCGTGCCCCATGGCCGCGAGGCTCCAGACCAACACGGCCAGTGCGAGCCCCGCCCGCACGCCGATCCGATCCATGACCCGGCCCATGACCAGGAGCCCCAAACCGTAGGCGACGCTGAACCAGGAGACGATGGCGGCGTAGTCGGTCTCGGTCCACCGGAGCTCGCGTGACAGAGTCGGCGCGAGGATGCCGAGCACCTGGCGGTCCACATAATTGACCGTGGTGGCGCCGAACAGCAGAGCCACGACGGTCCAGCGATGCCCTAATCGCGGTTCAGACACCGCTCGCCACGCTGAAGCCGCCATCCACGGGGATGACGGCGCCGGTCACGAACGACGCCGCATCACTGCACAGCCATTGCACAGCGCCGACGACCTCCTCGGGCCGGCCGAACCGGCCCATCGGCGTATGGGCAATGATGGCGCGGGCCCGCTCCGTGTGGCTGCCGTCCGGCTTGAGGAGCACGGCGCGGTTCTGCTCCGTCACGAAGAACCCCGGCGCGACGGCGTTGACGCGGAGCCCGTCGCCGTAGCGCCGCGCCAGCTCGACGGCCAGCCAGCTCGTGACGCTCTCGATCCCCGCTTTGGCGACCGAATATCCCAGGACGCCGCTCAGGACGCGGCGCGCGGCCATCGAAGAGACGTTCACGATGCTGCCCGAGCCCTGGCGGCCCATGGCCTCACCGAACGCGAGCGCCGGGACGAGCGACCCGTGCAGGTTGAGCCGCAGCACCTCGTCGAACGCGTCGAGCGGCACATCGAAGACGGGCCGGTCGTCGCTGCGCGCGCGCGCGACGTTGCCCCCGGCCGCGTTGACGAGAATGTCCACCCGGCCGCGAGCCTCGAGCACATCGTCCCGGGCGGAGCGCACCTGCGCCTCGTCGAGGACGTCCGCGATGAGGACGAGGGCGTCGCCCCCGTCCTCGCGGATCTCCTTGGCCTTCGCCTCGGCGGCGGCGCGTCGCCGGCCCAGGATGGCGACGGCCGCTCCCGCGCGGGCCAGCCCGGAGGCGATGGCGCCACCGATCACGCCGTACCCGCCCGTGACGACCGCGACGCGACCGGCGAGCCCGAACGGCGATAGGGTGCCGCGCGCCACGGTCAGGGAATGAAGAGGGCCAGGTCGATCGCGTCCGCCATCATGCGGTAGCCCGCCTCGTTGGGATGCAGGTGATCGCCCGTATCCGCCAGTGGCAAGAGACGCGAGGGCTCCGCGGGATCGCGCAGCACCGCGTCGAAGTCGATGACGGCATCGAACGCGCCGCTCTCACGGATCCAGCGGTTCACGCGTTGGCGCGCCGCTTCACGGTCGGCTCCATCATACTGCGATCCGCCGAACGGCGAGATCGTGGCCCCGTAGACGCGCAGCCCGCGCTCGTGCCCGCGGGCGATGATTTCCCGGTAGGCGAGCGGCAGGTTCCGCGCCACGGCCGCGGCGCTTCCCGAGTCACGCGCTCCTCCGATGTCGTTCACGCCCTCGAGCAGGATCACCCAGCGTACTCCCTGCTGTGCCAGGACGTCGCGATCGAGCCGCGCTAGTGCCGTGGGGCCGAGGCCGCCCGCGAGCACCGTGTTGCCGCCGATGCCGGCGTTGAGCACCGCCACGTGCCGGGTGCGCGCGTCCGCCTGGAGGCGACGCGCCAGGTTGTCTGGCCAGCGGTCGTTCCGGTTGGTGCCCGAGCCGCGGCCGTCGGTGATCGAGTTACCCAGGGTGACGACCGCCCCTCCCGCCCCCTCCGCCACCACGTCGAGACCCGCGAGCACGTACCAGTGATCGGTCGTCGCCGCCTCCGCCAGCTCGGGCGCGCTGGCCCAGCGGCCGGCCCGAAGATACGACGTGGTGCGTGACCCGGGGTGGCCCGTGGCGGCGCCGGGTGCGGTGGCGATCTCGATCGTGACGGCGAGGTCGCCGAGCGCGGGGACGGCGTAGTCCAGCGGATCGGAGGTGACCAGGGCGCCGGGAGCGATGCGCACCGAGTCCGCTCCGGCGAACGTCAGCGCGCGGTCGCTCGCCACCTCGATGGCGCTCCCGCCGAGCGACCGGGCGACGTGAGCCGCGGTGACGGCGAGCGGTCCGTCACCGAACGTATTCGCGAGCCGCACCCGCAGCGTCGATCCGCCGACCGACGTGTGGATCACCTGGCGCAGCGTGCTGCCGGATAAGCCCGGAGCGGGAGGCATGTTGCGTGGCTCGACGAGCTGCTGCGCGGCCATCCAGGTCCCGAGCCAGTGCAGCCGGGGCGCGGGCGACGAGGAAGCGCATGCGTTCACGACCGCCGCGAACGCGGCTAAAGCCGCGACTCGGCGTCTGCCGCTGAAGCGGCGCTGCACGGTCAGTTCACTGACAGGGCCGAGTCGCGGGTTTACCCGCGAACTCAAAGCGCCGCCCTCATGTCGTCAGCACGCCGTCATGGCGTCCGCACCGGCGCGCTCGCCCCCGCCGCGGTCGGCGGCCGGCCGAACGCGGGCAGCGGCTCGAGCCGGGAGCGGCCGTCGCTGCCGATGAATGCCCGCAGCTCGACGTACGCCCGGTGCGAGTTGTTGCGCTGCAGCCCGGCCCGGATCCACGTCTCGCCGTACCAGCGGTCGAACGGCGGGTATTCCGCCCGAGCGAAGTCGTTCTCGAGCTGCTCGAGCGGCGTGACCGCCTCGCGCAGCAGTCGCCACATCGCGCTCGAGTCCGGTGCCTGGAGCGCATCGGCCAGCGTCAGCGCGGCCCGCGTCTGCCGCTCGTCCACCCGCAGGCCCAGGCCGACGTCGACCGAGAAGAAGCGGCGCTCGGGCCGGTTCATGGCGCTCCCGGCCTCCGCCTCCCGCGCGAGCGCCGAATCGAGGAGCGCGATGCGCGACCGGAGCACCGCCAGCGTATCGGCATTGGAGGGCGTGAACGGCTGCCCGCTCGCCCGGCGCCACAATCGCTCGATCAGGTTCTGCACTGCCTCAGATGCGTACCACAGCTTATCGGGCGTGTCGAGCAGCGTATGGTAGGCGTCGTAAGCCGCCCGGGCCTGCGCCGCGGCGGGGGCGAAGTATTCGCGCGTCCACCATGAGAGGTAGCGGCCCGCGGGATCGGGCGAAGCGTACACCGCCGGTGCGTGCCATGTGATGTCGGCGATCATGCGGGCGCCCATGACGTAGTCGCGCAGCTCCGACACGTTCACGAGCATGTACTCCGTCGCTCCCGCCTGCACGATCTTCTGGAACTCGCCGGCGATCGTCGCGGGCGCCACCGTGTGGGTGGTCTGCTTGCTCAGGTTGCCACCGAGGTAGGCCAGGTGGTAGTACACGCCGTGCTTCCAGCGCCCGCGATCGGTGGGGAGGCCGCGCATGTGCCCGTCGTTGTCGTCGGGCCACACGATGATCACGTCGTCCGGCAGCCCGAAGGCCTTCGGATCGCGGCGGTACAGGTCCAGCATCTCCGAGTACATCGTGAAGTGGAAGATCGCCGTGTGGCCGGG
>QHUT01000030.1 GCA_003222055.1 Gemmatimonadota bacterium | reverse complement strand
GCCTCGAATCGGACCACCACCCCCGCCGCGGGCCGGCCGGCGCTATCCTGTACGCGCACGATGAGGGAGTGTGTGACGAGCACGGTATCGACGAGCGTCGCTCTGGCGACGTGGATGCCGCGGTCACCCGGGCGCGATTCCGTCGGGCCGTCGCCACACGCGGTCACGATCGCGGCGACGGAGATTCCACCGAACGTCACTTGCCAGATGCGACGATGCATATCGATCCGCTCAACCGAGTCTCGACACTCGCCCGGGGAAACAGAATCTAGAGTGACAACCCCCTGGGTGGCGAGCCGGTTCAAGCTCCACAAGGGGTCACGGCTATTGCGCTCCGGACCCTCCTGGGGGGATATAGGGGGCCACCGGAGGATGGCCATGGTTCCCCTGTCGCCTCGTCGCACGCTCCTCTCGCTGCCCCTCGTGGTCGCGCTGTGCGCGACCTCGCACGCGCAAACCGCCGCGCCCGCTCCGACCGGCGCGACCGCGGCGTGGACGATCAAGCCCAAGGGAGACATCCGCTGGCAGCAGGTCACGCCGGCGGGCGCGCTCCTCATCTCGACCGACGCCGAGCTCGCCGGCGTGGATATCGAGCGCGGTCAGGTCACGTGGGAGAAACCCGAGCTGGGCGGGTTGCCGCCCGACAGCGTCCGCATGGTCGAGGGCTCCCTGCTCATGGAAGCCGCGCGGCCCGGTCTGCTCATCGTGTTCGATCCGGTCACCGGCGCTGTGGTATTCGATTCCCGGCGCCTGAGCCTCGCCCAAGTCGTCACCCGCCGCGTGCTGCCGCAGAGCGGCACGCTGCTCGTGCACGGGCGGCGCGCGGCCGGCCCGCCCGTCGTGGCGCTGTACGACCTGGTGACGGGTGATCAACGCTGGGCCAACGAGGCGCTATTCCAGCAGACCGAGCCCCAGAAGAAGGGGCTGGGCGGTCTGATGCAGCGCCTGGTGACCGCCGCCTCCGAAGCGACGGCGCTGGAGGTGCTCCAGGCGGGGTCCGACATGATCGTCGTCCACACGCTGATGGGTCTGCGGGCGCTGGACGCCCGGTCGGGCGCGGTGCGCTGGTCCGCCACGCTCCCCACCGCCCGCGCCGGCAACCCCGCGCGCCACGTGCGGCTGTTTCCGTCGCTCGACAAGACCGACCGCATCTACGTCGGGTTCGACGATCGCCTCATGGCCTACCGCCTGGCCGACGGTCAGGCGCTCTGGTCCAAGCCCCCGACGATCGACGGCTGGGTGCACGGCATCGTGCAGCATCCCAACGGGATCATCATCCTGCCGGAATCGCCCCCCGCCAAAGAGGCGACGGGTAACGTGCGCATCGTGAACGGTGTGGTGCAAACGGGCCTGAACGTGGTCCGCTACGACGATGGCACGACCATCGCCGACAAACCGCTGCGCATGCGCGGGACGGTGACCGACGCGCTGATCACCGGCGGCTCCGCCGTGCTCGCCGTGGACGCGGAGTCGCGCACGTTCGTGAACGTGCTGGACGTGGCCACGGCGAGCGTGCGGCTGAAAAAGGACGTGAAGATCAAGGGCCAGCTCGATTACGCCGAGCTGACTCCGGCTGGCCTGCTGTACATCTCGCGGCCCGACGCGTCCACCAACGCCGAAGTGAACGTGATCGATCTCGCGTCGGGAGAGCCCAAGTTCAAGGACGCGATCGAGAGCGGCAAACCGCTCGGCTCGGGCGACTACAATGCCGCACGCTACGCGCTGCACCACGCGGTGGAGGGGACGACGCTCTACGTGTTTGCGAGCCACGACCACCGGCTGTACGCCGTGGATCGCAATGCCGGCAGCTTCCGAGCGCTGGGCGGTGAGATCAAGCTCCAGGGCGACGAAGATCCGGTCGACATGGAGATCCGACCGGGGGGAATCGTCCTGATCGCGCCGCAGAATCTCGTGGTGGTGGCGCGGGATGGGCAGGTGAAGCAACAGGTCTACTATCCCGCGCCTCAACTGCCTGGGCTGTTGCGGGCGCTCTACCGGCTCAACGCGGTGCGCGCCGGCCTGTACGGGGCGGCCGCGTCGGCATACGGCGACGCGTTCGCCCAGGCGTCGCGCAATGCCACGGACACGACCGCGCGCCGCATCACCGGGCAGCTGGCGACGGCCTACTCGCAGGGCGGCGCCCAACTGGCGGGCTATTCGCACCAGGCGGCGAGCCTCGCGTCGAAGCGCTTCAAGGCCTCGCTCGCCGTGCCCGGGTCGGTGTTCATGCTGACCCGCGCGCCTGAGGGGAACGGCAACGTCCTGCTGCAGATCGACAAGGACACGGGGCTGCCGCGCTCGCGCGTCGATCTCGGCAAGGAGCGCGAGCCGGTGTACGCGGTGGACGACGTGGCCGGGATGCTGTTCCTCAAGACCGCAGCGGGGACGCTGGTCGGCTACCGACTCTGACCCGCGACGGCAGGCTGCTGTTCCTCACGCGCGCCGTGCGCTTGTTCGCGTACGGCGCGCTCGCCGTCGTCCTGGTGGTCTACCTGACGAGCTCCGGGTTCAGCCCATCGCAGACCGGCCTGCTCCTGACGCTCACGCTGGTCGGCGACACGGCGGTGTCGCTGTACTTGACGACCCGCGCCGACCGGCTGGGGCGGCGGCGCATGTTGATCGTCGGCGCGATCCTCATGGTGGCGGCCGGCGTGACGTTCGCCTGGACGCGCGACTTCCTGCTCCTCGTCGTGGCGGGGACGATCGGGGTGATCAGTCCCAGCGGCAACGAAGTCGGGCCGTTCTTGCCGATCGAGCAGGCCGCGCTCGCCCACGTCGTGCCGCGCGACTCGAGAACGACCGTGTTCGCCTGGTACACGCTCGCGGGCTCGCTCGCGACCGCCGCCGGCTCGCTGTGTGGCGGCGTTTTGTCCCAGGGGCTGCAGCGGACGGCCGCCACACCGCTCGCGAGCTATCGAGTCGTCGTGCTGCTGTACGCCGGGTTGGGCGCCGTGTTGGCCTTCCTGTTCACGCGGCTCTCCCCCGCGACCGAGGTCGCTGCACCGGACGCCACGCCTACTCGCTTTGGCATCGGCCGCTCGCGCGTGGTGGTGCTTCGCCTGTCGGGGCTGTTCGCCCTGGACGCGTTCGCCGGCGGCTTCGTCATCCAGAGCTTCGCGGCGTACTGGTTCTTTCTCCGGTTCGGCGTGAATCCCGCCACGCTCGGCATGATCTTCTTCTGGGCGAACGTGCTCGCCGGCGTCTCGGCGTTGCTCGCCTCGCGGCTCGCCGCGCGCTTCGGCCTCGTCAGGACCATGGTGTTCACGCATCTGCCGTCGAACGTGCTGCTCGTGCTCGTGCCGCTGATGCCGAATCTCCCACTCGCCATTCTGGTGCTGCTGGCCCGCTTCAGCATCAGCCAGATGGATGTGCCGACCAGGCAGTCTTACGTGATGACCGTGGTGGGTCCCGACGAACGATCGGCCGCGGCCGGGATCACCGGCGTGGCCCGCACGACCGGCGCAGCCATCGCGCCCGTGTTTGCCGGGTGGATGTTTGCCCGACCCTCGTTGATCAGCCTGCCGTTTTTCATCGCCGGCACGTTGAAGATCGTCTACGACCTGTTACTGTACCGCGCATTCGTGTCCGCGCCGGAGCGAGCGGAGTAGCTGGCTAACCCCCGTCGGAGGCCTGCTGCAAGCCTTTGATGTCGAGCTTTTTCATCTGCATCATCGCCTGCATGACCCGGTTCGCCTTCTTGGGATCCTTGTCTCCCAACAGCTTCCCCAGCACGGTGGGCACGATCTGCCACGACACACCGAACTTGTCTTTGAGCCAGCCGCATTGGTCTTTGGATCCGCCGGTGGACAGCTTCTCCCACAGCTCGTCGACTTCCTGCTGCGTCTCGCAGTTCACGAAGAGCGAGATCGCCGGCGTGAACTGGAACTGCGGCCCGCCGTTCAGGGCGTAGAAGTCCTGACCCTCGAGCTGGAAGGTGCAGGACATGACCGACCCCTTCGGCCCGGGCCCCGCGTCGCCATAGCGCGACACGCGCCCCACTTTGGAGTTCTTGAAGATCGAGACGTAGAAATTCATCGCTTCTTCGGCCCTGCCATCGAACCACAGGAACGGGACGATCTTCTGCATGAGCGCCTCCCTAGTCGCGCTGTCGCGGATGCCGGCGCAGCCCGGCGGTCGCCGCGTCGACGCGACTGATATAGGCCCGCACGGCCTCGCGCGGGGCGCGTCGGGGCACCACGAAGTGGCGGTCGTCGGGGCGGGAGCTCTTCAAGTCATCGACCATCAGGTCTCCCCCGTGCGCCTCGACCGCCGCTTCGAAGCGCTCCACCGCCGACAACAGATCCACGAGATCTTCGGGATTCTCGCCGCCCGTGACCGTAATGCCACGGCTCCGCAGCCTGGCCGCCACCTCAGCCGCCGCGGCGGCGCGCTCCCTTTGGGCCTCGTCCTTCGCCATGCCGATGTTCCTCCTCCCCTCAATATTCCGCGAAACCGTCGTCCGGATAACAATACAGCCACCGCTCCCCCGGCTCCTCGGAAGCGACCACGGGGTGTCCGGTCGCCCGCGCATGCTTGGAGGCATGCTGGTTGGGCGAGCTGTCGCAGCACAACGTGGCGCCGCACTGCTGGCAGGTGCGCAGATGCACCCACTGCGCGTGGATCTTCACGCACTCGGCGCACTCCCGGCGCTTGCCGTGTCGCACCGTGGTGATCGCCTCGAGATGAACGCAGCTCGCGTCGGGCATCGTGCGCCTCGCTTATTCGTGCAGCACCTGGTGGACGGCGGCGATCGCGATCGATCCCTCCCCGACGGCGGACGCCGCCCGCTTGACGCTCCCGCTCCGGACGTCGCCCACCGCGAACACGCCGGGCAGGCTGGTTTCCAAGAGATGCGGAGACCGGGCCAGCGGCCAGTGCGCGGCGGCCAGATCCTCCGGGGACAGATCCGGGCCCGTCTTGATGAAGCCGCGGGCATCGAGCGCGAGGCAGCCCTGGAGCCACGCGGTACTGGGTCTGGCGCCCGTCATGGAGAAGACGTGGCGGATGCCCTGCGTCTCCTCCCGGCCCGACCGGCTGTCCCGCCAGGTCACCCGCTCGAGATGATGGTCCCCCTCGAGACCCACGATTTCGGTGCGGACATGGAGCACGATCGCCGGGTGGTCCTCGATGCGACGGATGAGGTAGCGGGACATCGTGTCCGCCAGCCCGTCCGACCGGACGACCATGTGGACGCGTCGGGCGGTTTGGGCCAGGAACACGGCCGCCTGGCCGGCCGAGTTGCCCGCGCCCACGACCACCACCTCGTCGCCTCCGCACAGCTGTGCTTCCATGAACGTCGCGGCGTAATACACGCCCGTGCCCTCGAACTGCGCCAGGTTGGTGATGGACAGCCGGCGGTATTCGGCCCCGCTGGCGATGATCACCGCCCGCGCCGGTAGGCGCGGTCCGTCGTCGAGCTCGATGGTGTACGGCTTGCGGTCGCAGGTCAGGCGCTTGGCGTCGTTCCCGACCATCAGCTGGGCCCCGAACTTCTGCGCCTGGTTGTAGGCACGCGCCGCCAGCTCCTGGCCGGAGATCCCGGTGGGGAAGCCGAGGTAGTTCTCGATGCGGGAGCTCGCGCCCGCCTGGCCTCCGGGGGCGGTGGACTCGAGCACCAGCACGTCCAGTCCCTCCGACGCGCCGTACACCGCCGCCGCGAGCCCCGCGGGTCCCGCGCCGACGACCACCAGGTCGCGCAGCTGAGTGCGATCGATCGCGTCGTTGAAGCCCAGGCAGTCGGCGATCTGCTGATTGGTCGGATTGCGCAGCACGACCGTGCAACGGCAGATGACCACCGGGATATCGCCGATGCCGACCTGGAAGCGATCGAGCAGGTCCTGGACCCCGCCGTCGCGGTCCAAGTCGACATACGTGTGCGGATGGCCGTTGCGCGTGAGGAACTCCTTGATCCGCAGCGTCCCCGCGCAGTGCGTCGATCCCACGAGCACCACGTCCCCCAAGCCGCGCGCGATCAGCTGCACCCGGCGCAGCAGGAAGGCGCGCATCAGGACTTCACTCAGCTCGCCGTCGGTCTGCACGAGCGTGAGGAGATTGTCGCGATCGACCTCGATCACCTCGCCGGGCTCGGCGGCGCGGATGCGCCCGAAGCCGCGACGGCCCGACAGCATGCTGACCTCGCCGGTGAACTGCCCCGGTCGAAACAGGGCCACCGAGTCCTCGGCCGTGCCGACCGGTCGGACGATCTCGATCAGGCCCTCGGTGACCACGAAGAAGCGCGCCGTCTGCTCGCCGGCTTCGACCAGCACCTCGCCCTGGTCCACGCGGCGGACCCGCCCATGCGCGGCGACGCGCGCGACCTGCGCCGGCGTGAGGGTGGGAAAGACGTGGTCGGGGCGCGTGTCGGCCGTCAGCTGGAAGGCGGGCCTGGCCACCGTCGTCATCGGGGCGCTCCTCGGTGCGGGGATGGGGCGGAACGGGGTAAGCTACCACCGATCTCAGGCGCTCGGGGCCGGCGTGCCGCTGACGGGGCCACGAGCCGTCATGTATCATGTTGCCGAGGTGAGGGTTCCGTGCACGTCCGCGGCGGCGCCCCTGAAACGTCCTAACGGTCGGAAGCCCAGCTGAACGAACGAACCGATGGGGCGAGCCCCGAGAGGAGTCACCATGAGCGAGTTCATCTACCTGTACCGCAGCACCAACGAGGCCAGTCGCGCCGCGATGGGGTCACCGGAGCAGATGCAGAAGAGCATGCAGACCTGGATGGCCTGGATGCAGCAGCTGGCCGACAAGGGCCATATCAAGAACCCCGGTCATCCGCTCGAGCGGACGGGCAAGCTGGTCAAGGGCAAGCAGCGAACGATCACCGACGGACCGTACGCCGAGTCCAAGGACATCATCGGCGGCTACACGCTGATCGAGGCGAAGGATCTGGGGGAAGCCGTGGAGCTCTCGAAGGGCTGCCCCATCCTGGAGGGCGGCGGCGTGGTGGAGGTCCGTCCCGTGCTGAAGACCGGCATGTGACGGACCTGCACGAGCATCTGTTCCGGCGGGAGGCGGGGCGGCTGGTCGCCACGCTCACGCGCATCTTCGGGGTCGAGCACCTGGCGCTGGCGGAAGACGTCGTGCAGGACGCCTTCTGCCGCGCCCTCGAGGTGTGGCCATTTCGGGGTGTGCCGGACAATCCTTCCGCCTGGCTCATGGCCACCGCGAAGCATCGGGCGCTCGACGTGCTGCGGCGCGAGCGCACCGCGCGGACCCTCGCGCCGGAGCTGGCGCGGCTGCTCGAGTCCGACGAGCCGTTGCCCACGGAAGACGCCATCAGGGACGATCAGCTGCGCATGATGTTTTCCTGCTGCCATCCGCGCCTCTCCGAAGCGGCGCAGGTGGCGCTGATGCTGCACATCCTGTGCGGCTTCAGCGTGGACGAGGTCGCCGGCGCTTTCGTCAGCACACACGCGGGCGTCGAGAAGCGCCTGGCGCGCGCCAAGAGGGTGCTGGCCGAGTCGCAGCGGTTGTTCGAGATCACGGACGCCGCCGACTTCGCCGCGCGGCTGCCGGCCGTACACCGGGCGCTCTACCTGCTCTTCAACGAAGGGTATCACGGGGCGAGCCCCGAGTCGGCGGTGCGGGGCGAATTGTGCCGGGAGGCGCAGCGGCTCACCGGCCTGCTGCTCGAGCATCCCGTGGCGGCGACGCCGGCCACCTACGCGCTGGCGGCGTTGATGTGCCTGCACGCGGCGCGCCTCCCGGCGCGCCTCGACGGGGCGGGCCATTTGAGCGTGTTCGCCGACCAGGATCGGTCACGCTGGGATAATCACCTGATGGCCGAAGGGCAACGGCTGCTCGAGCTCTCCGCCAGCGGCCCCCTGCTGACCGAGTATCACGTCGAGGCCGCCATCGCGGCGGTGCACGCGTCGGCGCGGCGGGTGGAGGACACGAATTGGGCGCAGATCGTGACACTGTACGACACGCTGCTGGTCTTGCGGCCGTCCCCGGTCGTCGCGCTCAATCGGGCGATCGCCGTCGCGCAGCGCGACGGCCCCGCGCGCGGGCTCGAGGAGATCGCCGCGATCGCCGACCGCGAGCGGCTCGACGCCTATCCGTTCTACCATGCGGCGCTCGGTGAGCTGGAGCTGCGCCGGGGCAGGGGCGAGACGGCGCGCGGGCACTTCGGGGCGGCGCTCGCCCTGGCGCGCAACCGCATGGAGCGGCAGTTTCTCGAGCAGCGCATGCAGGCGTGCGATGCCGCAGGGTCGGCGCGAACCCGCTCTCAGAGCGCGACGCTGTAAACGGCCTCCCCCTGCATCGGCGCGAGGCCTCCCCCGGCTCCCTCGCCAGCTCTGTCCCACTGTCGTATTGTTGGGACGCCAGGTCTCGGGCCACATGGCCGACCTTCTAGAGCGCGTGCGGGCGTCCCTCGCGGGTCGTTACACGATCGAGCGTGAGCTCGGCCGCGGCGGGATGGCCGCGGTCTATCTCGCTCGGGACCTGAAGCACGACCGCCCCGTCGCGCTCAAGGTGCTTCACCCGCAGCTTGCTGCGAGCGTGGGAGCCGAGCGATTCCTCCGTGAGATCCAGGTCACGGCACACCTCACCCATCCCAACATTCTCCCGCTGCTCGATTCGGGACGGGCTGACGAGTTCCTCTACTACGTCACGCCGTACGTCGAGGGAGAGTCGCTCCGCAGTCGTCTCAATCGGGAGAAGCTATTGCCGGTGGACGAGGCGCTCCGCCTTTCCAGCGAAGTAGCCGGGGCGCTCGATTACGCGCACCGGCACCAGATCGTCCATCGGGACATCAAGCCCGAGAACATTCTGCTGGAAGAGGGTCAAGCGGTCGTGGCCGACTTC